>NZ_LWFF01000151.1 GCF_001635685.1 Erythrobacter sp. HI0063 | reverse complement strand
GGAAACACCGGCTACGGCCGCGACCTGCTCTATCGAGGTCGCCGCGTAGCCACGGTCGAAAAAGCTGGCGACTGCCGCATCGACGATGGCCTTTCGCTTCGTCTCGCTGGCAGGCCTGCCGGCTCTGACTGGCATCGATCCTGTTTCGTCACTTGCCAATCTGAACGGCTCCGCTCACCTGAACGCAATCGTTCATTAATGAGCTATGCGACCGGTCTTGGCAAGAGAGGCGACGGAGCGTTTGTATGAACTGGATCGCGATCCGCATGCTCACCGGCGACGCGCAGAAGTTCTACGGCCTGCTGTTCGGCATCGCCTTTTCCACTCTTCTCATCACCCAGCAGCTTACCATCTTCGTGAATCTCCTCGAACGCGGGTCGAG
>NZ_LWFF01000150.1 GCF_001635685.1 Erythrobacter sp. HI0063 | reverse complement strand
TGGTTCGAGCCATTCATGGTATGATGGACGAACCGCGAGCTTAGCAGCAGACCTCGGATATGTTTTCCGATTTCACTTTCATCAGCCATCAAGTCGTCGATTGTCCTGTAGGCAGCTACGCGTGCACGAACGGCGGCCGATGTAATGCCTCTGCGTGCCCTCATCTGGTTTGCGATTTCCACAATCCGCTCGATCTCACTCATGATAGCCCATGGCGCGAGGAAGGAATCCCGATCTCCTGTTTTAAGAGTCAATAGAACTGGTGTGCCGAAGATTTCGCTGAGGCATGGTCCACCCTGCGATCCTGCTTGCGAAGTCAGACGATCGAGATCTTCCCAGCGCCGAAGCCATAATGCGACGAACAGTTCAGGCGACTTCGACAGGATCGCGTCCAAGTAGCCGACGAATTCGAAAACGCCGAACCCCCAAAGCTGGCGCTGGATATGGT
>NZ_LWFF01000149.1 GCF_001635685.1 Erythrobacter sp. HI0063 | reverse complement strand
GTCACATTCCGCCCCCGGCCCCTTCGCCGCCTGGAAGCTCCCGGTAGCCGCAACAGGTTCGCCTATCCGTACTCAGTGCCATGCACGGGAAGCAACATGCGGGGTTCGTTAACACGCTGCGGTCGGAAAATGATCTCGCAAAAACCGCGTCATCTAGAGGCGCTCCAAGTGGAAGTTTTGCCTTCGCAACCATGGCGGCTGGTCTGAATTGGGGGAGTCAGCGGAAAGGCAGTTTCCCCAGCCCGGTGCCTAAAACCGGACGGACCGCTATCGGCCCAGTTCGTGTCTTTCATCATTTGTTTTTGTAGAGGGTCAAAAGAGACCACCGCACCTATCTCATAGCGCGGCTGTAGCGCACTGACCAAACAGTTCGCTGTTTGAGTCTCTTAATCTAGCCACGGCCGTAAGCGATCCCATGCAATTTCCGCCAACCTTCGCGAGCGTTGACGCACAAATTCCCCGTCCCAGTCGGACGGACATTCGACGAGCGGAATCAACAATCTCGCGTGGGTTGCTTCGGCGAGGATCGCTTCCGATCTTTCGGGCAAGTCATACCCCAACTTTCTGGCTTCTTCGCGCGCGGCCTCGAAGGCTTCGGGCGTTCGCGATGCCAAGGCGCGGTAGCTTGCCATCTTTTTCGGTTGGGGATGATTTGACACCACGATGTTGTGGTCGCGATGCAGCAGCGTGAGGTTGCCCAGAGTCTGGAACAGCTCTCGCTCGTCGTAGAGGTCAGCGGGCCAGTCAGTGCTAGCCCCTTGCTGTGGAGCAATGTGCTCGACCTGCATGGGCGAAAGCAGGTTCCACGCGTCCAGCGTCAGGGTTGGATGAACACCTTTCCTGCCTGACACGACCAAACCCGGATTCTTGAGGTCGGGTTCTACGTCGTGCGCCGAAGCTATCAGAAGGAATTTCGCAACCTCGGTTGCGTGCTTGGCTAGCAGGCTCGTTTCGACTTTACCGGACCAGCTCCCTTTCTCCGAAATGCCGGCCTTTTCCAGCGCATCGCACAGGACGCGTTTGTAAAGTGCGATGTCGAGCGCGCTCTTGCGTTTGGTGGATGGGTTTCCTGAGAAGGGCCGTGCCGCAAGGGCAGCCTGCCCGTCGCCGGAAAGCATGACATCGCGATACACCGCATCGATGCCCGACGTCGTGCCGAATGCTCCGCGCCAGATCGCAGTGAAGGCAGCGCTCGCCTTGATTGCATCGGCAAAGGCCACCGATTTCTGAAGGCGCTCTTCCGGATCGGCGGATAATGCGGCCCCGAAAAATCTGCTGAGCGGTGGAATCGTGACCGTATGCTTAAGTCCGCGCAGAAACTCGAACGCGACCTTCGCCGGCTCGTCGATGTTCGAGAGGCCGCCGAAGCTGGGATTAAGGGTTTCTGCAGGATCCCACGAAGTCGACATGAGATCGGACACATCGCCCAAACGCTTTACGAAGCCCCGCCGGAATTCCGTCCGGGTCTTGTCGTCCGGATCGCCGTATTGTGCGCGCAAGTAACGCCGTTGCTCGTTGAGCTTCTTACCCAGCTTCTGGCCCGTTTCTGCGAGCGCGAAAGCGACAAGAAGTTCGGAGGTCGTGCGCTGCAGCTTGCTCGCGTCCTTGGCGTAGCGATCGACGTATTTCTCGGTCCGCAGCATGTCCGCGTGCGAAGGGGTGGATTGATAATCCTCTAGCCCTTCCGCGTCGATCACCCGGGGCCGAAAGGTTTCGAAGGCGGTGAGCGGTTCGCCGGTCGTATTGAGAGCCTCGAACATATCGAAAGCGTCATCTTCGCCTTCGCTTTCGACAACTGTGAAGGCCATTCGCCTTTGCAAATAGTGAGCAAAAATGATCGCGGCAAAGGCAAGCCGGAAACGCTTGCCCGTGGTCGTCTCGTCATCCTTGCGGAGCCTTTCGGCGACTTCGGATGGGACTTCGAAACCAAAGAGTGCTTCGCCGAAGCCCGCTTTGAGCGCGTGCTCGATCAGGCTGGGCATCTCCTCCTGCGGTTGCACGAGGTCGCGAAGGCGTTTGTTCATATGCCGGAAGACGGCGGCCACATTCTTGTGCGTCGAAGCTTTTTCGCCATCGGGCTCGCTCGGACGAAACTGCTTGGCCTCGGTCTCCTCGTTCTCGATATGCTTGAGGTAGTCCCAAATCAGGCGGGCGATCGCGCTCGAATACCGGGCTTCCGGTTTTGAAGACCACACATCGTCGAAGGATCTGATGAGACGTGGATAGTACCTGTTGAGCGCCTTTCCGCTGCGTTTGTCGAGAATGAAACAATCGCGAAGTTCCGCCATCATCTTCTGAATTTCTTCAAGCAGCCAGGCGCTGCCTTCTTCGTCATCCTTCTCGACCGAGGGCAGGCAGGTCGCCAGAAGATTGTGAATTGAGACAAAGAGCAGAATGAACGTCGAGATGCGCTGCTGGCCATCGATGATCGTCATCACCGGCCGTGGCATCTCGTTCCGGAAATGCGGCTTCACGGTCACATACTGGGTGTCGTGGATCGCGATGATCGTACCGAGGAAGCTGATCGTTTCCTCGCGCTCAGGGAGCAGGCTCAGGCCGTGAAGCGCATCCTCGAACAGTCGATTGACGTTTTCTTTATCCCACCGATATTCCCGTTGATATGCGGGAATGTAGCAACCCTGCCCCGGGACCTGCAGGAATTGTAAGACGCTTCTTGGATTTGCCCGAAAGGCCTTTTCTACATCGATGGTCAAGAGACCCTACCCCCAGCGGTTGTATCCATGTGCTTTGATTACCTAGCGATATTTCGGCTGGTAAGAAAAGCATGCTCGGGCAAGAGGCAACAGAATTGTGATATAAAAATTCTCGGACCCGGGACACTCCGAGGCATATACTGGGTGCGGGTTCGCGCCTTCGTTGAGCAGAAAGCTGGCGGCTGGCTATTTGTGGCAGACGAGGCAGCCGCTCTCCTCGTCGGCCAGCATCTGTTCCACCGTCTCATCGGTGATCCGTGCTCGCAGCGGATTTGGCATTCTGCGAGCGAGCGCCTGTGCCTTGCGCTCTTCATGATTACGCTCGATCTCGGAAACCCGCTCCGGCCGCGCCAGTTCTTCGAGACTTTCGTTCTGGGTCCAGGTGAACGGCGAACCGTGCTCGATGGCTGATTTTTCGTAGCGCTTGGCTTCCTCGAAGGCGTCCGGGTGCTCGCGCATCAGCCGCACCCATTCGATTTTCTGCTGGTAAAAGCAGAATGTGCAACCGCTGCGAGAGCGCCAGCGGTAATAGTCCGGCAGGCCGAGTCCGGAGTTTTCCAGCAGGCCGATGACCGATGCCTTGTCAAGACCGGCCTCCCTCAATGGGAAATGGACGTGCATGTTGGGGTGGGTTGCGATCATCCCCGAACGGCTCGGTTCGTCGGCGCGGATCGCGACATAGGAATGCACCTCCACGCCTGCGTCGAGATGCGGTTTGAGCCACTTCTGGAATGGCTGAATTTTCAACTGCCGGGTGCACCAGCGTGTCCGCGGGGAAGGCAGAAAATGGCCGTATTCGGCTAGCCAGAAATCGAAGTCCCGACCAGGGTTGAGCATTTCAATGGGCTTGCCAAGGAAGCCCTCAAGGCGGCCGAGATAATCGTAGACCTCGGGTAGCTCCTTGCCGGTGTCGGTGAAGAAATACCGCACATCGATGTCCGGGCGGTGATCGCGCATCCAGACCGCGAGGGCAGCGCTGTCTCGTCCACCGGACAGACCCAGAACATGCATCGCCTCGCCGGTCACGCTTCCTTCTCCGCGCTGATGGGCACAGTGACATCGCGCTCGCCGTCATCCTCGATATAACGCTGTGCGAGCTCCGCGATCACGGCGAGCACCATATCGGGCTCGAGCTGTGCGGCGTCGAGCGTCTTGCCGATCTCGTCGAGGAGTGGCCCGAGGCGCTTCTGCGCCTCGGTTGCAATCTGTGCTCTGCGGACGACGCTTCGTTCGGTCGACCCGACACCCGCCATCACCATCACCGCGGTCTGGGTCGGTTGCTGGTCGCTGTCGCCGAACAGTTCCACGCGGCGGAACCGGTAGGCGTATTCCGACAGCTGCATCCCCGCCCGACTCGGCTCGAGATCGTGCCACGTCGTCACCGGCTTACCCATCACGAGACCGCAAATTTCCGCCATGCTTTCCGTCGACCCATCGAACTCGGCCAGCCTCGTGATGAAGCCTCGAAGCTTGAGGTCGTCCCCCCCGTGACCCGCTATTCGCTTGGCTCGTTCCACCAACTCGGAGAGATTTCCTGCATCGCGGTGTTTCAGGCCCTCCAGCATCCGGGTTTTCAGATCCTCGATCATGTCTGGGTAAGCGTGATCAAGTTCGCTCAGGACCGTGCGCAGCGCAGGTGCGGTGCCTTCGCCCGAAGCCTCGAGCGCTTCGGGGATGTCGACGAAGAGGAGCTGGTAGGGATCGTCCGCATCTAGCAACAAGCGACGCACATCGATTGCTTGCTTGGAGAGCGTGGCTTGCGCCTTGCGCGACCAGTTGGGAAGGCTGTACGCAAACTGCACGAGCGCCTGTGCTATCTCGAGCGGCTCCTCCGACGGCGCCTCTTCGACGAATTCGCTCGCGACGGCTGCAAACTCCTTCAGCGCGACCGCATTCGCGGCATCGGTCGGAACCGATCTCAGCGCAATATGGTCGGGGTCCTGCAGCAGAAGATCCATGACCAGATCGGATATTGCCGGCTGGAAGGCCTCTTTCGCATAGATCGCAGTGCTGTGACGGCGCGAGAAAAGATAGGTCACGAGCAATAGGGGCATCACGCCTTGCTGCACGCCGTAAGGCGGCTCGCCCCAAGCCCGGTAGATGTCGGCAACACCAACCTGCTCGCCGGCTTCGAGCAGGCCATCGGTTAGCGACCAGAGAGGGGCGAACGTGCTGGTTTCGCCGGGCGGAACGAAGTCCCACCGCTCGCCTTGCCGGACATAGAGACCCGCGCGTTCCAGAACGGTAACCGCTAGGCCCTTCTCGGCCGGATAGCCCTTGATCCCGAAGTGCTGCTCGCCGCGGCCCACTACAATAGCATGCAACAGGGCTCGCAACGCCGCATTGGAATTGCTCGAAGGCCGCCGACGATTGATGAGTTCGGAATGCACGATCGGAGCCTGCCGGAAAGTCCGCCGGGCGATATCGCTTGCTGCTTGCGACAGGCCATAGGAAAGCGACTGCAAATCGAGCGGCTTACCAGTGTCGAACCAGTGCGCGCGCTCGAAACCCTCTCTCAGGAGACCTTCCAGCTGCGCGGACAAATGGGCAATGCGGGCATCGATCTCGCGCCTGGCGGCTGCATCTCCGGCCAGTTCGGGGCTTTCGTTGCGCACGTCTCGCGCGGCTTCGAGCTCGATCGCTGTTTTGCGAATGTCCGCACTGTTCGATGCAAGACCAACAATTACGGGCAGACCGTGCCGATGCTCCGTGCGCGAGACTTCGATCAGACTCGCCTCCGCTTGGCCGGGATCGACGTCGATCCCAGGCAGAAGCAGCAGGAACTTGCCAGCAGCCCCGGCGCTAACCCGAACGTCTTTCGGACCAAGCCCTTGCGGCGCCAGTTCGCCGATTTGTGCGTCGAACCAGCGCGGCGTGCCATATTCGGCGTAATGCCGCTTGGCCAGAATCGGCTGCAGCGAGGCGAGATCGTTCAGAGACGCTATCTCGAGCCGCCCGCGTTCGGCGATGCGGGCCTCGATTTCGCCCTCAATGTCGAAATCGCTGCCGGCATAGATTGCATAGGCGCCGAGATGGCGACGGTAGACCAGCGCCGAAATCTTCACGAGATCGGCAAGCTGCTCTTCGACGTCCGCATCGGAATGACCGAGGCTTGCCGCAATCGTCCGGGATGAGGCTGCCAGACCCGATCCATTGCTGAACAGATCGATGACCGCCACGGTCTTCGCGATCTGCAAGCGCAGGTGGGTGCCGTCGCGGCCCGCCCTCGCTATGGCCTCTGCGGCCTGTGCCCATCGATGGCCGTCGGGCGAAGCCATGATCGCAGGCTCCAGATTGACCTGCAGATAATCCCAAAGTTCTGCCGGTCCGAAGGTTCTTCCCGAGGCGAGTGTCGTGCGCTGAAGGAATTCGGTGAAGCCGCTGGGTTCCGCCGAGGCAAGAAAACCGAACAGGCTGCGTTCGTTCTGGCTGAAGCGCCGCCGGGTGATCGGCCCGAGCAGCGCTGCCGCCGCAGGGTTGAGAGGCCAGCAATCGTCGAGCCTTTCCGCAAGATCCTTGGGCACACCTGGTCGCCGTTCGGCAATCTCGCTGGCAACAATAGCGGCAATTTGATGCGACTGAGGGTGCGAACGCTCTGTCGTGACGGCACGACCGACCAATTCGATGACCTCGTCGACCGCCGTAATGATCGGGACATCCGCAAAGCGGCCCTGAACCTTGCGCCATTCGTCCTGGACGCTTTGCCCGAGGCGATCCGCATAGCGCTCGAAAGCCTGGTGCAGCACGCCCACAACGATAAGTCTTCCCTCGCTGCGATTGGCGGCCTCTGCGAGATCCTGGAAGAAATGGATGTCGACGGCGTGATCGGCAGCACCTTCCAGATATTTGCCCAGTTCGTCGACAATGACGAGAACCCCGCCCTTGGGACGCGCTTCAACCTCGCGTTGCAGCCGCTCGACGATATCGCGCCCGTCAGCGGCTTCCATCCTGGACCGCTTGGTCCGAGCGTGGCCCGGCTCGCCAGCGATTGCGGATGCGACCGCTTCGCGCAGGTCCCCCACCGGGTTGCCCCGCCGACCGCTCACCGGCACGCAGAGCCAGTCTTTGGGCGCACGCCCGAAAACGGCGGTTACTTCGGGCACATCGCCAAGGAGTTGTTTCGCTTCTTTGAAGGCAGGTCCGCGCCCGAGCGAGTAGGAGGCAAGCGCAAGCGCGAGGCTCGACTTGCCGCCGCCGTAAGGGCCCGTCCAGGTGAACGCGCCCTGGCCGTTTGTCGCGAGGCGGAGCGTGGTGGTCAACGCATCGCGCGCCGATCCTTGAAGTACATAGCCGGAGAGGGGATCGGCCTGGCCAAAATCGGCATCGATCCTGATCGATCTTTGGTAGCGCGGGGCGACCGAAACATGGTCTGAGAGATAGGCCTGCGTCATGCCGCGAGCGCCTTGGTGTGCGGATAGGCGCTGGCGATGAAGGAGGCCGGATCAGGCAGGCCTTCTCCCCGCCTGGCAATCGCGCGCACACCTGCGCTGTCGGTCCACAGAAAGGCGCCCTTGGCGACCCTTTCGATATCGACAAGCCGGTCGATCAGCGCATCCTCGTCTAGCTTGAAGATCCGCCCCGGCGATCCGGGCTCGTATACCAGCGTATCGATGGCGAGCGTTGCTTGCTCGGGCGCACGCCTCGCCCAGAAATCTGCAAGCGCAAAAAGGAAGATACCGTCGGGCAAGCCGGGCTTGGGCCCATGGCGGAAAGCGAACGATCGCGATGACACTTCGCGCATAAGGCCAAGTTCGCCAAGTACGGTTTCCACCTGATCGTCAACCGCGCCCGCGCCGACCTTGGCGACATAGGATCTGACAAAGCATTCCACGTCGCGCTTGATCGTTGTGGAGGAGGCCCGCGACCGGTCGAGTTGGGCACACAGCAGCCGGATCGGCTCGGCAATGCCGTCGCGGTCGAACCCATGTGCATTCAGATGGTTGAACGCATAATACCACGTCGTGGCGCGCTCGAAATTGCTGGCGATCTGCCAATGGAGCAGCCATGTGGTCGCGAGGCTTTCCATGAACGGATCGAGACCTGAATCGCGGTCAAAGATGAGATCTCCGAAGGGCGTTGCCTTCAAGGCACCGACACCCCTCTCCGGGTCTTCTTCAATGATTCGGCACGCGAGCGCCCAATGCTTGATCGCCGCAACCATATTCTTGCCGACCCCGAACCGGATGATCCCTTCGTCCTTGTCGAAGGTATTGGGGGCCGGAGCTTCCGAATCCTCGCAGACGGCATCGTAAGCCTTGCGCAGCCACAGCCGCCTCAGCGGGAAGGTTTCATGTCCCGCGAAGCGCGTCTTGACGCCGGGCTGTCCAAGGGGTCCTCTGAGCATGATTTGTTCCTACTGGGGATTTCCCCCAGTTGGCAACCCTGCCCGCGCCTCTTGTACGAAGTTTTAGGCTTCAGGCAGCGGCGCGGTAGGCTTTCTCGTACGCAGCCAAGAGCGCAGTGACGGCACGGTCAATGTCCGCCTCGGAAGTGGTTCGGCCAATCCCGATGCGAACGGACGACGAAGCCTCGTCAAAGGAAAGCCCTTGCGCCAACAGGACGTAAGACGGCTCGATGCTGCCTGAGTTGCAGGCTGAGCCTGTCGATGCCGATAGTTCGCCGCGGGCATGCAAGAGGATGTCTTCCGCATTCACTCCCTCGGCCCTGAGGCTTGTGCAACCCGGGATGCGCTCGGCATGCGGATTGATAGTAAAAGGGCATCCCTTCCTGGTGATCCGATCTTCGAAAAGTCTTTGTAATGATTGAATATGTGTGCGTGCCGACTGGCCGTGGCGCTCGTAAAGCCGCGCCGCCGCTGCAAGCCCGGCGCAAAGCGGAACCGGCACTGTACCGCTGCGTCCGAGAGGCTGCTGTCCACCGCCATCAAGCTGCGGAACGAGCCGCAACCTCGCGGCGCGCGACACGACAAGCCCGCCGATCCCTTTGGGACCGTAGAACTTGTGACCGGAGAAACTCAGCAGATCGGCACCGATATAAGTGAAATCGACATCGATCTTTCCGACGGTCTGCGCCGCGTCTGTGTGAAACAGGACACCCTGGCGATGACAGATTTCGGCAATCTCGCGAACGGGTTGAATGACGCCCGTCTCGTTGTTGGCGTGCATGACCGATACGAGCGCCGTGTCGGGTCTCAGGGCCTGCGCGATGGCTTCGGCGCGAACCCGGCCATCTGACCCTGGTCTGACCTCGGTGACCTCGATCCCGCGTTTGACGAGCGAACGGGCGGCTTCCAGCACGCATTTGTGCTCGATCGACGACACCACCAGATGGTTTCCGCGTCGTTCGGCTGAGCTCATGACACCTTTGATGGCGAGGTTGTTTGCCTCGGTTGCTCCGCTGGTGAAGAGGATCTCGTCCTCCCCGGCACCGAGCAGCGCCGCAAGCGCTTCGCGCGATCGTTCGACAATTTTCGAGGCTTGCAGGCCATGCGCATGATCCGAATGCGGATTGCCACAGTCATGGCTCATCGCGTCCGTCATCGCATCGATCACCGAGGGATCGACCGGAGTTGAGGCCATGAAATCGAGATAGGCGGGGCCGGGTCTGCGCAAGGAACAACCTTCATTGAAATCGGTGCACCGATAAGACCAAACCTGGCCTGGCAAAGCAACCACGATCGCGCGGTGTTCGAGCCTGAATGGCGACGCCCTCCCGATTTGGCCTTGCCTTTTATTTCTTATTCTTCGCCTTTCTACGCCGATTGCAGATCACTGTTGCCCGAGGGCAAAGTAATGTCTTTTTGATCTGCCTCGCGAACGCAGCCGATGGTCGGTTGCCGCATCCGAGGCAGTCCATGAGCGTCATCCCCCTTCGATCCGAAGTCTCATCGCGCGGCGCGCGCATGCTGCGCACTGCGCTTGGCGGCGACATCGCCCGCTGGCTCGACGAGCCCGATGTCATCGAAGTCATGCTCAACCCCGACGGGCGTCTCTGGGTGGACCGGTTGGGCGAGGGTCTCGCGGCGAGCGAATGTCTGATGAGCGCAGCCGATGGCGAGCGGATCATCCGGCTGGTCGCCCATCATGTCGGCGCCGAGGTGCATGCAAGCGTACCGCGTGTGTCCGCCGAACTGCCGGAAGGCGGCGAGCGCTTCGAAGGTCTGCTGCCACCGGTGGTTGCCGCCCCGAGCTTCGCCATCCGCAAACCAGCCATCGCGGTGTTCTCGCTGGCCGATTACGTGACGACCGGGATCATGAGCAAATGGCAGGCCGAAGCGCTTGCCGGTGCGGTCGCTGCGAGAAAGAACATTCTGGTCGTCGGCGGCACCTCGACCGGCAAGACGACGCTCACCAATGCGTTGCTCGCCGAGGTCGCAGCCACGTCCGACCGTGTCGTCCTCATCGAGGATACGCTGGAGCTGCAATGTGCAGCGCCCAATCTGGTATCGCTGCGAACCAAGGACGGCGTTGCGACTTTGTCCGATCTTGTCCGGTCGGCGCTGCGCCTGCGGCCCGATCGCATTCCCATCGGAGAGGTGCGCGGTGCCGAGGCGCTCGATCTGCTGAAAGCCTGGGGCACCGGTCATCCAGGCGGGGTCGGCACGCTTCACGCCGGCTCGGCGCTTGGCACACTGCGGCGGCTCGAACAGCTTATCCAGGAAAGCGTGGTCACCGTGCCGCGCGCGCTGATCGCCGAGACCATCGATATTATCGCCGTGCTTGTGCGCGACGGCACCGGGCGGCGCCTTGCCGAACTCGCCGAGGTGCGCGGACTCGATGCCGCGGGCGAATACGTCCTCGCACCCCTTCCATCCACAACAGGAGACCATTCGTGACCCATATCTTTTCGCGGGCGCGACCGCGCCTGTCCGCTTTGATCGTTGGGAGCGTCATTGCGCTGGCATTTGCGGCGCCCGCCCAGGCCGCCGGCTCGTCGATGCCGTGGGAAGCGCCGCTCCAGGCGATCCTCGAACCAATCCAGGGCCCGGTCGCCAAGATTGTCGCGGTGATCATCATCATCGCCACCGGGCTGGCGCTCGCTTTCGGGGATACATCGGGAGGCTTCAGGCGCCTGATCCAGATCGTCTTCGGGCTTTCGATCGCCTTTGCCGCGTCCTCCTTCTTCCTTTCGTTCTTCTCCTTCGGCGGCGGAGCGCTGGTCTGATGGACAGCGGTCAATCTCCTCTGCCGAACGGCTTTGCTGTTCCAGTTCACCGGGCGCTGACCGAGCATATCCTGCTCGGCGGTGCGCCGCGCGGGCTCGCTATCGCCAATGCGACGTTGGCGGGCGCAATCGGACTGGGTCTGCAGCTGTGGATCGCAGGCGCCGCGTTTTTCGCGCTCGGCCACATGGTCGCGGTCTGGGCCGCCCGGCACGATCCGCAATTCGTCGATGTCGCGCGGCGGCATCTGCGGTTCCCCGCACATCTGCAGGTCTGAGCCATGCTGTCCCTGCGCGAATATCGAAACAAGGCCGACCGGCTTGCGGATTTCCTGCCATGGGCGGCGCTCGTCGCCCCCGGCGTTGTGCTCAACAAGGACGGCAGCTTCCAGCGCACCGCCCGCTTTCGCGGGCCGGATCTCGACAGTTCGACTCCTGCCGAACTGGTTGCCACGACCGCTCGATTGAACAGCGCGCTGCGCCGGCTCGGGTCGGGCTGGTCGATCTTCGTCGAGGCCGTGCGCCGTCCGGCACTTGATTATCCCGTCTGCGCCTTTCCCGATCCGGCTTCGGCACTGGTCGAACGCGAGCGCGCCGCGCAGTTCGCAGAAGAGGGCGCGCATTTCGAGAGCCGCTATTTTCTGACCCTCCTATGGATGCCGCCAGCCGAGGATGCCGCGCGGGCTGAAAGCTGGCTCTACGAAGGAAGGGCCGAGAAAGGCGTGGATCCGCGCGAGCTTCTCGAGGGCTTCGCCGATCGGACCGACCGGCTGCTGCGCCTGTTCGAAGGGTTCTTTCCTGAGGTCCAATGGCTCGATGATGGCGAGACCCTGAGCTATCTTCACAGCTGCATCTCGACGCGACTGCACGATGTACGCGTTCCCGAAACCCCGATGCATCTCGATGCGCTGCTTGCCGACGAGCCGCTGACCGGCGGTCTCGAACCGCGCCTGGGTGCGGCCCATCTGCGGACACTGACCGTGATCGGCTTTCCGAGCGCGACATTCCCCGGCCTGCTCGATGAACTCAATGCGCTAGGCTTTGCCTATCGCTGGTCGACGCGGGCAATCATGCTCGACAAATCCGATGCGACGAAGCTGCTTTCGAAAATTCGCCGCCAGTGGTTCGCCAAGCGCAAATCGGTCGCCGCGATCCTCAAGGAAGTGATGACCAACGAGGCTTCGGTGCTGGTCGACAGCGATGCCGCCAACAAGGCCGAGGATGCCGATGCCGCGCTGCAGGAGCTGGGCGCCGACCATGTCGGGCTCGCGCTGGTCACCGCGACCGTTACGGTGTGGGACGAGGAACCGGCGCTTGCCGCCGAGAAGCTGCGGCTGGTCGAAAAGGTCATCCAGGGCCGCGATTTTACCTGCGTGACCGAAGGCATGAATGCGATCGAGGCCTGGCTCGGATCGCTGCCCGGCCATGTCTACGGCAATGTTCGCCAGCCCCCGATCTCGACGCTGAACCTTGCGCATATGATGCCGCTTTCGGCTGTCTGGGCCGGACTGGAACACGATGCGCATTTCAACGCGCCGCCGTTGTTTTACGCCAAGACCGAAGGCTCGACCCCGTTCCGGTTTTCGCTTCATGTCGGTGACGTCGGACACAGCCTCGTCGTCGGTCCGACCGGGGCGGGCAAATCGGTCTTGCTGGCAATGATGGCGTTGCAGTTTCGCCGCTATGCCGGGTCGCAGATTTTCGCTTTCGATTTCGGTGGCTCGATCCGTGCGGCCGCGCTCGTGTGCGGCGGCGATTGGCAGGATCTGGGATCGAGTCTTTCCGAGGACAGCGACGAGCCAGTCCTGCTGCAACCGTTGGCGCGGATCCATGAGCCGGCACAGCGCAACTGGGCCTCGGAATGGCTTCAGGCGATCCTCGCTGCGGAGGGCGTCGCACTCGATCCGGAAACCAAGGATCATCTGTGGTCGGCGCTGAGCTCGCTGGCGAGCGCGCCGGTCGCTGAGCGCACGCTCACCGGGCTTGCTGTCCTTTTGCAATCGCAGGCATTGAAGCAGGCGCTTGCCCCCTACTGCGTCGGCGGGCCGTTCGGACGGCTCCTCGATGCCGAGAGCGAACGGCTGGGCGAAGCGAGTTTCCAGGCGTTCGAGACCGAAGGGCTGACCGGATCGGCGGCTGCGCCTGCCGTGCTGTCCTATCTGTTTCACAGTATCGAAGGCCGCCTCGACGGCTCGCCGACGCTCATCATCATCGATGAAGGCTGGCTGGTGCTCGACAGTCCGGCCTTCGCCGCGCAATTGCGCGAATGGCTCAAGACCCTGCGCAAAAAGAATGCGAGCGTCGTTTTCGCCACTCAAAGCCTTGCAGATATCGAGACCTCGGCGATCGCGCCCGCGATTATCGAAAGCTGCCCGACGCGAATCTTCCTGCCCAATGACCGGGCGGTCGAACCCCAGATTTTGAGTATCTATCGCCGCTTCGGGCTGAACGACCGCCAGATTGAAATCCTCAGCCGGGCAACGGCCAAGCGCGATTATTACTGTCAGTCCTCTCGCGGTAATCGCCTGTTCGAACTGGGCCTTGGCGAAGTGGCGCTCGCCTTTGCCGCCGCTTCTTCCAAGAGCGACCAGCTCGCCATGTCCCGCATCATCGAAGAGCATGGTCGGAGCGGCTTTGCCGTCCACTGGCTCAGGTATCGCGGCCTCCACTGGGCCGCCGAATTGCTCGGCAGCGATGCGCACTCTTCCGACCCCCCAAACCCATCAGAAGGAGACCTGAAGTGACCTCTCGAAAAATCATCCGCAGCCTGGCCATGGGCACCGCGCTCGCCTTGGCGAGTACGAGCGCCTTGGTATCAACGCCTGCACACGCCCAGTTCGGCGGGATCGTTTACGATCCGTCCAATTACGCGCAGAACGTGCTGACTGCCGCGCGCACGCTCGAGCAGATCAACAACCAGATCCGCATGCTGCAGAACCAGGCGACGTCGCTCATCAACGAGGCGAAGAACCTTCAGAGCCTGCCGCTGACGATCGTGCAGCCCCTGCAGGACCAGATCCGGCAGACCCAGCAACTGCTGAATGAAGCCCAGCGCATCGCCTACGATGTCCGCACCATCGAGGGCGCTTTCGACCAGCATTACAAGAACGTACCGCTCGGTGCCTCGCAGCGGGCGATGGTCGAAGGCGCCGAGGCGCGCTGGCAAAACAGCGTGGTGGCTTTCGAAGATGCCCTCAAGGTCCAGGCGGGCACGGTTGCCAATATCGAAGGTTCGCGCGAAGCGCTCGGCAGCCTCGTTTCCGCAAGCCAGTCCGCCACGGGCGCCTTGCAGGCAGCACAGGCTGGCAACCAGCTGCTGGCATTGCAGGCCCGCCAGCTGGCCGACCTGACCGCCACGATCGCCGCTACTGGCCGGGCGCAGGCGCTCGATGCCGCCGAACGCGCGGCGGCCAAGGCACAGGCGCGCGAGCAGTTGAGGCGGTTTCTCGCTATTCGTCCGCGCTATCTGCCCGGCGGATCGGACTGATCCGCGATGGACACCAAGCTCCTCGCGCGCATCGGTGCCGTTGTGTTCGTCGGTCTCGCCATCGCGACGACGATCGTCCAGCTGCGCGAGGAGCCCGCGCCGGTGCGGCAAGCTGACCGGCGCATATGGGTGCCCGACGGTGATCCGCTGCCAGCACAGCTGAGGGCTTGCGCTCAAATGGGCGAACTGGCGCTGTCCTCGCCCGATTGCCGCGCGGCCTGGGCCGAAAAACGCCGCCGCTTCTTCGGCGTCGATCACCCCGAGGCTTATTCCGGGATCGGCGACAGGGCGCTGCCTGAGTCCTTTTCCCGCGAAGCGAGAGGAGAGAACTGACATGGGCGGCACCGGTGTTGTCGATCGCTTCCTCGCGATCTTCTCGCAATATATCGACAGCGGCTTCGGGCTGCTTTCTGGCGAGGTCGCCTTTATCGCGACCACGCTGATCGTGATCGATGTCACGCTCGCCGCCCTGTTCTGGAGCTGGGGCGCGAACGACGACATCATCGCCCGGCTCGTCAAGAAGACGCTTTTCGTCGGAATCTTTGCCTACATCATCGGCAACTGGAGCGCGCTCGCCAATATCGTGTTCAACAGCTTTGCCGGGCTAGGCCTGAAGGCGAGCGGCTCGGGGCTTGGCGCGAGCGATCTGTTGCAGCCGGGACGGGTGGCGCAAGTAGGCATCGATGCCGCCTGGCCGCTGCTCGAATCGATTGCCGATCTGATGGGCTATGTCGGCTTCTTCGAGAATTTTCTGCAGATCATCATCCTGCTCGTCGCCTGGGCGATTGTCATCATCGCCTTCTTCATTCTCTCCATCCAGCTGTTCGTCACCCTGATCGAGTTCAAACTGACGACCTTGGCGGGTTTCGTGCTCATTCCCTTTGGACTGTTCGGCAAGACCGCCTTCCTTGCCGAACGTGTGCTCGGCAATGTGGTCTCCTCGGGGATCAAGGTTCTCGTTCTCGCCGTCATCATCGGCATCGGTTCGACGCTCTTCGCCGAATTCACCGGCGCCATCCCCGGCGAGCCGACCATCGAGGATGCGCTGGCCATCGTGCTCGCCAGCCTCACCCTGCTTGGTCTGGGCATTTTCGGGCCGGGGATCGCCAATGGCATTGTCGCGGGCGGTCCGCAGCTCGGTGCAGGCGCTGCCGCAGGCACCGCGCTTCTTGCAGGCGGTGCTGCGGTTGGCGGCGTGGCCGGTGCCAAACTTGCGGGCGGCGCGGTCGCCAGTGCTGCCTCTTCCGTCGCGCGAGGCACCTCGCGCGCTGCCGGAGGTGCGACCATGGCCTATGCCACCGGTTCGGCGGGCAAGAGCGGCGGCGCCGCGGTTGCAAGCGGAATGGCGGGTGTTGGCCGCGCAGCAGGAGGTGCCGCCATGTCGCCGCTACGCAAAGCGGCAGACAGCGCCAGGAGCAATTTCCGCGACGGGGCGCGTGCGTCGGTCGGGAACATGGGTGGCCGCATCGTGCCCGCTCACGGTGCTTCGTCACCGGATCCGGAACAGACGAACGGCCCGCCGGCCTGGGCGCGGTCCATGAAGCACAGGCAGAGCCTGGGGCACTCGGCCTCGCTTGCCGCGCACACCGTGCGCTCCGGTGATGGCCACGGTGCAGGCGCTTCCATCGACACCAAAGAGAAGGATTAGCTTTCAATGTTCAAACGGCCTTCGATCCGCTACGCAAAAACGCCTCAAGCAGAGACGCCCTACCAGCGCGCGGCGCAGGTCTGGGACGAACGCATCGGTTCCGCGCGCGTCCAGGCAAAGAGCTGGCGCTACGCCTTTTTCGGCGCCCTCGGCCTGTCGGCAGCGCTGACGGGCGGGCTCGTGTGGCAGAATGCGCGCGGCACCATCGTGCCCTGGGTGGTCGAGGTCGATAGGCTCGGCGAGGCCCGCACCGTCGCTCCTGCCGCTGCGGATTACGAGCCGACCGATCCGCAGATCGCCTTTCACCTCGCCCGGTTTATCGAGCATGTCCGCGCTATCCCCGACGATCCGATTGTGGTGCGCGAGAACTGGCTCAGAGCCTACCAGTTCGCCAGCGACAAGGGCGCCTTGGCGCTCAACGATTATGCGCGGGCCAACGACCCGTTCGCGGCAATCGGCCGCGAACAGGTTGCGGTCGATGTCACCAGCGTGATCCGAGCCTCGCCGCGCAGCTTCCGCGTGGCCTGGGTCGAGCGGCGCTACCGCGACGGCGCGCTCGCCGAAACCACTCGCTGGACCGCTATCCTCGGCGTTGCCGTCCAGCCTCCCAGAACGCCCGACGCGCTCACCAGCAATCCGCTCGGGATCTTCGTCACCTCGATCAACTGGTCAAAGGAGCTTGGCTGATGACGCACTTACTTCAATTCTCCCGTCCGGCGCTGCTCGCAGCCGGCGTTCTACTCCTTGCCGGATCGCCCGCGTCAGCGACGCCTGCGCCGCAGGCCCGGGCCGCATCGCGGGCGATCACCGCCTTCGACCTCGCCGATGCATCCCGCCTTGTTCAGGCCATTGCATATGCCAACACCCCCTCGCGGCAGGCCTCCCCCACTGCCGCGCGCCGCTCCCCTGCCTCTGACCCCGCCCCTGATCCTCAGAGCCATGTGGGAGCGGCGAACGAGGCCGCCAGGATCGAACCGGACAATGCCGGATTTGACAATGCCATCCAGCGCTATGCCTATCGCGAAGGTGCGTTGTTCCAGGTCTACGCCAAACCCGGGCAGGTGACCGACATCGCCTTGCAGGAGGGCGAAACGCTGGTCGGCCCCGGGCCGGTCGCTGCAGGTGATACCGTGCGCTGGATGATCGGCGACACGCTGAGCGGCTCGGGAGCGACGCAGCGGGTGCATATCCTTATCAAACCGACGCGGCCCGACATCGCCACCAATCTGGTCATCAATACCGACCGCCGCACCTATCATATCGAACTGCGCGCCAATCCGGACATCTATATGGCCTCGGTCAGCTGGTCCTATCCGGCAGACGAACTGATCGCGCTGCGCCTTGAAGAAGAGCGAGCGGCGCGAGCCACACCAGTCGCCGACGGGTTCACGCTTGAGGCGCTCAATTTCGATTACCGCATCTCGGGTGACAAGCCTGACTGGCGCCCGCTACGGGTCTTCGACGACGGACAGCGGACCCTGGTCGAGTTTCCACCCGATATCGCCCGGGGCGAAATGCCGCCATTTTTCGTGGTTGGCGCCGGTGGCGCAGCCGAGCTGGTCAATTACCGGGTCTCCGGGCGCTATCTCATCGTCGACCGCCTCTTCCACAAGGCCGAACTGCGCCTCGGTGCCGGTCGCAGACAGGTCCGCGTGAAGATTGAAAACCGCAAGAGGGGGCGGTCGTGAACGAGGAAAGCAAGACCGAGCCGCCACCCGATGCCGAAAGTATCGTTCAATTGCGCGGGGAAGGGCCGCGCGTGGTCAGGCTGTCGCGCAAGGCTATCGGCATTGCCAGCGCCGCGGGTCTGACCGTCCTTGGCGGTATATTGCTCTACGGCCTGCAGCCGCCCTCACAGGACAGCGGCGAAGAGCTGGTGAACACCGACGGGATCGCTGTGGCAGACGGGCTTGCCGCAGCCCCGGCGGACTATTCCCAGGTTCCGAGGTTAGGGCCACCGCTGCCGGGCGATCTCGGTCAACCGATCCTCGAGGCGCAGGATCGCGGTGCTATTGCCGCGCTGCCCCCTGTCGGCGCCCCGCCTCCGGTCCCGCCCCAGCGGGCGGCGCCGAGCCCTGAAGAAATAGAGCGCGAACGCCTAGAACAGGAACGCGAGGCGGCGCGCGGCAGCCGCCTGTTTTTCGGCGGCGGGACACAAGCTGCCAGTTCTGGTCCGGCAGCTTCGGGGGCTGGGCCACAACCGGCAGTACCATTTCAGCCCTCCGTCTCGACCGCGCGGGCAAGTTTTCTCCAACAGCCTGCCGAGACGCGGACAGCGTCCGTGCAGCGGCTTGAGGCGGTGCCATCTGGCGCGCTGCTTCAGGCCGGGTCGATCATTCCGGCAGCGCTGATCACCGGCATCCGCTCAGACCAGCCCGGCCTCGTGACCGCGCAGGTTACCGAGAATATCTATGACAGCCTGACCGGACGGCATCTTCTGATCCCGCAGGGTGCGCGCCTGATCGGTGAGTACGAATCCGATGTCGGGTTCGGGCAACGCCGGGCGCTGCTGGCCTGGAACAGGCTCATCCTGCCTGATGGTCGCTCGATTGTGCTCGATCGCCAGCCAGTCGCCGATCCCTCGGGCTATGCCGGACTGGAAGACGGCGTCGATTACCATTGGGGCGGTGTCGTCAAGGCGGCGCTCGTTTCCACTTTGCTCGGGATTGGTGGCGAACTCGGCGCAGGTGGAGATGATGATCTGCTGCGCGCTGTTCGCCGCGGCAGTCAGGACAGCATCAATCGCGCTGGCGAGCAGGTGATTGCACGCGAGCTCGATATCCGCCCGACGCTGACGATCCGCCCCGGCTTTCCCGTGCGGGTGCTGGTGACGCGCGATATCGTGCTGGAGGGTGGAGCATGACCCGGCTCAAACTCTCCGACATCACCGATGGCAAGCCTGTAAAGTTAACGATCGAAATCCCTGCCCGGCTCCATCGCCGGCTGATCGAATATGGGACCGTGCTCAATGGCGGGGTATCAGAGGGTGCGCCTGTGCCTGAGCTGCTTATTCCGCCGATGATCGAGCGCTTTGTTGCAAGTGACCGGGATTTTGCCAAGGCACGCAGAGGATCGCGCGCACTATCCAAACAATAAGCACCTACAATATCGGAACTTTTTCTGGTTCTTCCAAGCCATTCTTACTTGCGAAATGCACACGTAGGTAGAATTGCGCTGTTTCCGCGTGCATGATTGGCCTTATCGTGAAGTAGCGAACGCATGTTCCTAGCGACCGGGTGGCGACACGCATGTCCAGGCGAAAAGCTAAAAGTGTCGATACACTCGCCAACGGGTGTTTCCATCACCCGGTCGCATCTTCGACCACACTGTATTTATAATTCCATTATAAGTTGGTCTGAATTCCGCTCCGCGCTCACTCTCCACTTGCGACGTCCGAGTCGCGATACCAACCACAGGAGTGAATCATGAAGGAGTTCGACCATAACCAGAATGAGGTTATCGACCTCGGCAAGGCCTCGGTTGAGACCAAGGGCGCCGTCGGTTTCTACATCGACGCCAGCGGCGGGCAATTGGCCAACAGCCCGGGCCTGCTCGACGAATAAGTCCTCGGCGGGCCGTGCGGCGCAATCCTGCCGCGCGACCCGCCGATTCGGGCTCCCAATCGATGGATCTCCACCGCGAAGGACTGGCGTGGCGCATTTTGGATGGCCAGCTCCTATTTCTCGATGTTTCCAACGATCGCTACTTTCGGTTGTCGGATGACGAAAATCGCAGATGTCTCGAAAAACTTGGCCGGTATCCCGAGAAGCAATGGCACCAACCGAGCAGCCTCGCCCGGCCTGCGGACTGGACCGTCCCAGAACAATCGAGCCCGGCAATCGCCGAGCACACCTTTAGTCTGCCCGCAGTCGCGAGAGCGCTTTGGATGCAACGCCGCGTTGAAGCGCGGCTCGCGAAACACTCTTTGGCGCTGGTCCTTTCCCAATTACGGAGCGTTGTCGAATCCAGGTCGGAAAGCCAATTCGAGATCAGTGAGAAGGGACGCAGGTGTATCGGGGCTTTTGAGGATGCACGATTGTTGCGCACCGCTGCGGACCGGTGTCTTTCGCGCTCCATCGCTCTCGCGACTTGTCTTGCCGCATATGGCGACCGGGCGCGGATCGTCATCGGCGTCCATACACCCCCTTTTGCAGCACACTGCTGGACGCAGCACCGAGACACGGTCTTGAACGACAGTGTCGAAGAAGTGCTCCGCTATGAACCAATTCTTGTCGTATGAGACCGCTACGTTTTGTTCTTGCGGTTCCTCATGGCGCGAACGGCCAAATCTTGCCGTCAATCGTTGCAACCCCGGGTCAGGTTTGTTCCGATGTCGCGGCCTTGTGGTGTGACAGCGAAACGCCCTGCCATTTCCTGAACCGACAGTGCTGCCTGATCGGGATCGCTTTTTCCCGAACGACATATCGCCGCGTGCGCGCCGCCGAGGAACTCGGGTTGGCCCCGGCCGAAGCCGAGGAGGCCGCCAAGCATCTCGTCGCCAACGTCTGGGGTGGATATGTCGCCATCCTAGGCGATTGGAGCAATGGGCCAATGGGTGTGCTGGTCGATCCTTCCGGACTCTTGCCCGTTTACCTTCTCTCCACATCCGAGCACGTCATACTGACCAGTGACCCGCTCCTGATTGCGGAAGCGGGAGGATTGGAGACGCCGGTTTCGTACCCGGCGCTGCACGCGCATCTGCTACGGCCTGAACAACGCCACCGGAAAACGTGTCTTGAGGGAATTGACGAACTCGCGCCTGGATCGCTGCATTTACTCGCGCGCCAGGGTTTGCAGATCCGTAGGATATGGCATGCAACCGACTTTCTCCCACGAATGCCGATCCCGGCATTCACGGATTACGCCGCGCAACTGAAGGAGCTCGGCGCCGCAGTGCTGCAAAGCTGGAGCGGCATGTTTGGAAGAGCAAGCGTAGCGGCATCGGGCGGCGTCGATTCGTCATTCATTTGCGCTGCTCTGGCCCATTCGGGCGAACGCTTCGATTGCGTTACTCTCGCCACTCCGGATCCGTCCGGCGACGAGCGCATATACGCCAATCGCGTGGCGGAATGGTTCGGGGTTCGGTGTGTCGAACGGATATACGACCCGGCGTTTTACGATCCTTCGAGGTCTTCCTCCCGGGGGTTGCCGCGACCGGCCCGACGTTCATTCCAGCACATTCTTGACGCCTTGCTTGTCGATGCGATGGCGGACCTCGGCGCCTCGGTCATCTACGATGGCAACGGAGGCGACAATCTGTTCTGTTTCCTCCATTCCTCTGCGCCGGTAGCCGACCGGCTGGCAGCGGAGGGTCTGGGGACAGGCGTGCTGCGCTCCCTGATTGACATGTGCCATATCACCGGATGCTCGGTCCCCACCATGGTCGCCGCAGTTCTTCGCAGACGGCTTGGTAAGGGAACGAGGGAAAGCTGGCCGGTCGATGCGAGTCTGCTTACCTGCGGAACTGACGCTGCGTACAGCGAGCCACTCGTGCCCTGGCTGAGTCCTCTAGGGATCTCAGGTTCGGGAAAACGCGACCATATGGTCCTGATCATGCGGGCACAGAACCACATTCATGGACTGGCCGCCGGCCCGCCTCGATTTTCGCCACTAATGAGTCAGCCGCTCATGGAGTTTTGTCTCGGTGTTCCGACTTGGATATGGGCACACGGCGGCAGGAACCGCGCTTTGGCCCGGGCGGCATTCGCACAGGAATTGCCGCCTGCCGTGCTGGCCAGAACATCGAAGGCCGGACCCGACAGCTTCGTAAGGCAAATTTTCGCCCTGAACCGAAATTCGATCGCCGAGCGCTTGCTGGATGGGTTGCTCGCCGCGAACGGGGTAATCGACCGCCATGCCGTGGAAGCCGCGCTGCGCACTGATGAACGAGACGACAACAGCATGTTCGGTCGCATACTTGACCTGCTCGAAGCCGAGAATTGGGCTCGCTCATGGACCCGCTAATGGTTCAGCATGGCAGCGAAGGTCGCGTGTGGGCGGGGCACCCTCCATGGCGCTCCAGCGGGCGTACTGTGCTTCTCTTGAAGGATTGCAGTTCAGCCTGCCCATAAGCCAGAACTCGAACCATTCGACGACGCGCTCGTACATCGCCAGGCGATGCGACGATTGCCATTTGACATGAGACTCATCGGGGAACACGTAGAGTTCGATAGCCTTATTGTTATGCGAGAAGGTTTCAACGACATCGAGGCTGCCTTCGTACTCGCTGTCCCCTGCCTGGATCAAAATTGGAACATCGATCCGGTCCACATTGAGTATGAGCGACATGGGCTCCCAGAATGTTTCGGCACCGGGCTCGAAATAGCGATAACCCATGTCCCGCAAATACTCGGTAAACCGTGGCCCTGCAGCGAGAGCGAAGGAGTAGAGATCCTCGCAGCACGATCCCATCGAAGCGACCTGGAAAAGGTCCGAGTTGATCAGCGCCCACTGGACGGTCGATCCGCCATCACTGAATCCGCTGATCCCCATGCGCGTTGGATCGACCGCACCAGTCTCGACGGCGCGTCGTACAGCGAGCTCTAGTGCTTCCTGCACCTGGCGCCGGTCCGCCCAGTCATCTTCGCTCAATGTCCGTATTTCTGCATCGGTTGTTGCCAGATACGCCTCTGGCGGGAAATCAGGCCGGTCGAAACTGAGGACCGCGAATCCGCGTGCGGCGAGAGGCTGGATCGGAACCTCGTCCCCGGTTCCTCCGCGAAGGAAGCCCCGGCTCCGGTACTGCACCACGATCAGGGGATGCAGTTCGCCAGGTCGATGAGTGGGCGGCAGGACAAGGTCGGCGAAACTCTCGACACCGCTTGCCAGGCGGAAGCGGAAACGCTGGACGGAGCCATACTCCATGTTCTCAAGCTGCGGGTTTGGATCGTGGATCAGTCGTTCTGATCCCGTTCGCATGTCGAGCGCCACTAATCGGCGAGGCTGTGTGCTGCCCTCACGCCCGCAAATAAGTTCGTTGGCATGAGGGGCGCACCCGATGAACACATCATCGGAAATCAGGACTTGGCGAGGCGCAGCATCGCGGGGATCCCAGCGCAACAATGCCGTCTGGCTGTCGGCCCATCCAGTACGCTGGACGAGGAAAAGGGCGCGCTCCGAGGCCGACCAGAACAGTTCTCGGATGCCGTCGCATTGCGTGACAGGGCAGACTTTTCGGCTGCCGTCCGGAGCGGCCAGAACCAGCCGCGTCGGGCTGAGGAGACGCTCGGGGAACTCTGCTTCGAGCCAGGCCGAAAATCCGCCCTCTCCTGATCGAACATTTCGTGCGTTGTCCGGTATCGCTGCCGGTCGCGGCGGGGCAATAAGCACCTGCTCCATTTCGGTTGCAGGTCGCGATGACCCGTCCCGAAGCGAAACCCATGTATAGATCGGATCGGCATGGCCGGTCGGTATCGGTCGGTCGGCTGCCTGCGGCGCAAACCGCGCGTCGAAGAGAAAGCCGCGTCTGCCTTCGCTGGCGATTGCCGCGGCGGCGAGGCGAATTGCAGGCCTTGTGCTGACAATGAGACCCATTCCGTCCTGAGCCCAGGCGAAATCGTCGACATCGTCGGCCAGATTGGTTGCTCGGACCGCACCCGTTTGCCCGGTTGGGCTGGCCAACCAAACCTGTGTCGAACCGGCTTCTCTCCTCAGATACGCAATTCGCATGCCATCCGGCGACCATCGCGGCGCGCTTGTCCTAGGCCAACCGGCCAGTATCGCGGTGAAGTCGCGAAGCCGGAAATCGTCGCGAATGAATTCCCCGCCGCGCGCCACCTCGATTGGAGAACCTTCGCCGTTCAACGGCGCGACCAGCAGTCTTTGGCAATAGCTATTCGTCTCGGGAATTGCGCGACGGACGGTGAAGGCAATTTGGCTGTCGTCAGGCGAGATGCCAAATACACTTCGATTGGGAGTTCCGACCGGTGCGCCAATATCCGCAATCCGGACTTGTCCGTCCACTGTCCACTCACCTAATTCCGCATTTGCCGTTTCCTGGGCGATGGGCAGTGCATCACACGGATCTTCGGCCGATGGCGGATCTTCAGCTGTCGGCACGATCGTCAGGCTGAGCGCTAGGGTAAGGAGCGCAGTCATTACCAATGCCTCCTTACGCCAAACGCGATGAAGCGCCCGATCGGAGAATAATTGGTTGAATCGTAGGGTGTTGTGTTGGGACCGGTTTGGCCGATCACGTCCGGCTTATCGTTAAACAGGTTTTGAATGGTCAACGAGAACTCGAGGCCGGGATCACGGTCGTCGCCGCGAATGACCGCATAGTGCATGCCAAGATCGACAGTTGCGCTTGGTGACAGCCGCTGCACGGTTGCAAGCCGTCTGTCGACGAGCGCACCGATATAACTGACTGCCGCATTGGCGGTAAGGCGGCCTGCCCGATATCTTGCTGCTCCACGCGCGCGGTAGCGGGGCGGGTTGAAAGTCGTACCGGCAAGCTGGACTTCAGGTAGTTCGGATGTGATGGTTTGCCTGCTGCGCAACCAGCTGCCGTTGAGATCCAATCCTATCGAGCGGTCATTCCCGAGATCGCGGTTCCAGGCAATCCTGGCATCCAGCCCTTCTACGCTCCACGCCGCGACATTGATGTTCCTGTTATCGAACAGAACGACAACATCTGCAGGATCGAACGGGCGGCCTGTAAAGTTCTCCAATCCGAACTGGGCACCCGCGATGAGTTCGGCCAAATCGGCCGGATCAGGTGAAAAATCGATGAGGCTGGCATAGCCCGGATTGTTGATAGCAGCTGCGATCGATCCAGCGATCGGCGCAACGACGCGGTTGTCATAGCGGATATCATACCACGTCGCGGAGGCGGTCAATCCTCGGACTGCCGCAGGCTGGAACTCGAATCCCGCCGTCCAGCTTCGGGCGCGCTCGGGACGGAGGTTGGGATTGCCGCCCCCGCTCAGAAAGACTGTGTCGGAGCCGGTGCCCGCTCCGAACACCGCAGCAGGCACCAGAATGGCCTGAGAAAAGATGTTTTGCTGGAAAAGCGTGGGAGCCTTGAACGAGCGTGCCCAACTCGCTCTGAACATCAGATCACCACTTGGCGAATAGGTAATCCCAAGGCGCGGGGTGGCGAGCTGGTCGAGTCCGGGATAGTCTTCGTAGCGAACTGCAGCGGATAGCGTTAGCTGCTCGATTCCATCGACGGCGTTCCGACCCGACACGAATGGAACATACAGTTCCGCATAGGCGAAGCGAGCCCGCTGCGTTGCATCGAATTGCGCATTGAGGATCGCGCTTTCCAGAGAGTACTCGAGTCGATTGTTACGAAATCCGATGCCGACAGCCAAGCGCGTCTCGCCGCCGGGAAGAGTGATAACCGGGCCTTCCGCACCCATTCCCAGCGAGGTGATCTGATGCAGGTAGCTTCCCGTAGAGACGCGCGCCGGACCTGTCTCTGGAATGAAACTGGTCTGGAAGCGGGTTCGATCGCGCCCGAAGACACCCGCGAGATTGGCCTTCCAACTCGGCCCAAGGTCAAACTGCAGCGACGGCGCTACGGAAAAGGTCTCGAGGTCGGGCTCACGCCGAATGCGCTGGGCCGGCGTGCCATCAATGGTGGTTGATTCGCGATACGAATAGAGCGCGTCGAGATTGGCCTCCACGCCTTCTGACAAGCTCTGGTGCGCCGAAAATGTTACGGCGTGGCGCCGGTTTGAGGGATAAAGCAAGGTTTCCGGTAGCAGTGATCCTGCATAGGCGCGCTCCCTCGCCTCAATCCCGGAATTGTTCGCGAAGTCGTAGGCGAAGACGAAGCCGCCACTGTTCCAGATTGTGCCTGCGACTATGTCGGCCTGTTGGCGAAAGTTGCCTCCATCGGTGCTCGCTCCAATCTGGGCCGAGGTTGTCACGCCCTCAAAGTCGCGGCGCAGGATGACGTTCACAACGCCGCCAACCGCGTCCGAGCCATAGAGCGCTGAAGCTCCATCGGGGACGACCTCGAGCCGGTCGACAATGGCGAGCGGAATGGCGGAGATGTCGACGCCCTGGGACGCCGAGTTGTATGGAAGGCGATGACCGTTGAGCAATGTCAGCGTCGCATCGGGCCCAAGCCCGCGCAGATTGGGAGACGATGCTGAATTTACATTTTCATTGCCGATGCCGCCGCCCGAACCAACCCCAGGGTTCTGACCGCCCGAGAAATTCTGGGGTAGGTTGCGGATCGCTTCGCCGAGGTCCACCTGGCCCGTCTCGACGATCGTCTCGCGATCAAGCTCGATGACTTCACCTACGACCCGTGCGCCTCGGATACGCGTTCCCGTGACAACGATCGCGGAACTCTCTTCGTCCAAAGCTGTATCGCCAACCTCGGCAGCGTCATCTTGTGCCTGTTCGCCTGGACTGTCTTGGGCGAAAAGAGGAGGAGCGGCACCTGCAAATGCTGCCCCGGTTAGAAGGACGGAAAGTGTGCGAATTGTCGACGACATTGATATCTCCCTGTTTTGGCGCGGACCGGCCGCTACAGAAGATGACGCTCACTTTTGCGAGCACCTTAGTTTCAATTGAAATTAAATTTTGAGTGGTCCCTTTTGGCCGGATGCCTGCAGTCACCAACTGTGACCCAGCGCTTGACGCAAATGCGCAAGAGCTTTCATCATGTGATAGTCGACCGTCGGCAGTGCGATGCCGAGTTCGATATGTATCTCTCGGTAGGATTTCTTCTCGAAGCGGTTCATCGCGAAGATACGCGCGCACTTTTCGGGGAGCTCTGCGAGCGCGATTTCCAGCGCTTGCCGGGTTTCACGGACATGCACGGCATCTTCTTGCGCAGCACGGCTTGGCGCGTCTGCGTTCTCCAGAAGTGGCTGGGTCCTGACCCGGCACTTTTGCCGCCGCGCCTCGTCCACCATCAAGTTGAATGCAATCCGCCTCAGAAAGCCCGCCGGATTGACGAGTTCCGTCAGCTGCTTGCTGGTCGCCGCACGCAGGAACACGTCCTGTGCCAGGTCGCGGGCGCGTTCGGAGCCCACGCGGCGCGCAAGATAGGCGATCAGTCCAGCCCGTTCCTCGCGGTAGAGGGCATCGAGTGTGCGGCGGCGACCGACCGTTCGGCTTACCTTTGCAGCGCAATATGCGGGACCCACGCACTGGGGAGATTGGTGCCGAATTTCGGCGGCAATTTGAGTCATGCTTCGAACTTGGAGGCGACCGCAACCTGAGTTCGCCGTGGCGAACTGCGTGCGGGTTCCAGGTCTGTGCCGCCGTCCGGGGCCTAGTTTGTGCCCCTTGATCGGTCCGGCCGCCGGGCCTGCGATGGACCGGCGTGCATGATGTCCGGCGGAAAGATCCACGCGGATGGTGCCAGAATATCAATCCGCGCGCTGTCAATCTGCCCAACATAGGAATGGCTTGCAAGAGGTAAGTAGAGCCGTTTTGGACCCGCTTGTGGCGGCGGTCGTCGCCTTCCCTAAGAAAGCAACGGTCTCGGCGAGCGCCTGATCAAATATGCCCAATATTGGGGAGGCGGCCCCCTAGGTCATGGAATGTCGGCGCGGTGCTGGCGCCTCTAGCGAAATCGGCGAGAAAGGAGGTGCTCCATGGATCGACCATTTGACAGCAACGACCGGACAGGCGCATTCGACTATTCGGATTTCGCGCAGGAATTCCTGCGCCGCAATGCCGCGTACCGGCAACAATACGCACGGATCGCCAGCGAAAGCGGTTTCGACCCGCAATCCCCAGCTTGCCGCCGAATGGCGCGTTCATGGGGCCTTGAATTTCCCGATTGATCCCGACCTTTCAGCTCGCAGCCATCCGGCGATCTGGCAAGCCGAGGAAAACGCTCATGTGGTAATTCTTGGCGGTGGGCGCGCAGTCAAGGCGGCGCGCGCAACGTGCGACCTGATCTCCAAGCGAACCAGCAATGCGGGAGATCATCTGGTCCTCGCCGGTGGTGGCGCTCGCCATCGGCTGCTCGTTATGGCCTCCGCCCGGTTGGGTGGAGACAATTATCTGATCCCTCGGGACCAGTCGTTTCCGATCAGGCTGGCGGCGCTCGATGCGTTTCACTGCTGTGTAGATGGTTCCGCTGCTCCCAGCGTGCGAAACCAGTTGCAGCCCACTGCCTATCAGTCCCACCGCTTCCACTTGCTGCTCGCCATACTTGATGCTTTATCCCGGGCGCCTGAGGGTGTTATGCTAAAAGATATCGCTGGAACCATTGTTTATCGGGGATTGTCCGCGCAGCGCGCCATTGACTGGAAATCGTCATCGCAACGCCGCCAGACCCAGCGTCTCGTGGTTGAGGCGCGGCGAATGGCGTCGCACGGCTATCTCGGCTTGCTTCGCCAAAGCCGGCTCCGCTCTTTTCAAACGCACTGAATGCACTATGGTTTTTCGTGGGGCATGCTGCTGAAATTTGCGGCGCGCCCGGATTGGAACCGGACCTTGAGGGTCGCAACTGCAACTGCTGGAACAGGTGGAATGGAACCGTCTGATCCGGCACCGAGCAGGCGGTCAGGTGGCGGCGTGTTGGATTGCGTGCTGCCGATCGAACGGCAGGTCTATGTACGCATATCTCGCGGAGGAATTCGCAACTGAACTTATCAATGTCCGTTCGGACACTGAACTCGACGGTGCGCTTAAACAGGTTTCCCGGCGCCTTGGCTTCGACCACTTCGCGCTTAGCCTGGAGATGCGTTCGACATCGTGCGAGGCACCGGGCCTGCTATTGCACGACTATCCCGACGAATGGGCGAAAGTCTATATTGCCTTCGACCTCGCAGGGCAGGATCCGGTGCGAAGAGCCTGTGACAAGACCATCATCGGTTTCGCCTGGGACTGGATTGACGAACTCGTCCCTCTCACGCGCGGCGACCGTCAAATGCTCAATGTCGGCCGGGAATGCGGAATTGGCAATGGTTATACTGTTCCGCGGCATTTGCCCGGGATAGGGCGCGGCACCTGCACCTTTGCTGTTCGACCCGAGCGAGAACTGCCCCGACGGCGCTTCGCCGTCGCGGAAATGATCGGGACGCTGGCTTTGAGCTGT
>NZ_LWFF01000148.1 GCF_001635685.1 Erythrobacter sp. HI0063 | reverse complement strand
TGGCCGGTTCATGCAAACCGACCCGATCGGATACGCCGATGGCATGAATATGTAAAATTACGTAGGCGGCGATCCGGTGAACTTTACCGATCCGACGGGGTTGCGAAGCGTCGAAACTTGCAACTACTTCAACAGCCTCATCTATGACGGCGATAAGCTGATTTTAATAAATATTAACGCTCGCAAGGTCTGTACGGACCGAGGGATACCAGATGAATCTATTTGGCGTGATGGAATGGCGCCATCAGATCAAGGGAGCGGTCTCCTATGTGAATTGGTAGATACAACAATTAGCATATATTGT
>NZ_LWFF01000147.1 GCF_001635685.1 Erythrobacter sp. HI0063 | reverse complement strand
GGCCCAATAATCCGGCGTCTGGACTTCAAGGATCAAGTCCATTTGCGCTGAAACCATCGGAACATTCCCGAGCTCTTCGAGCTTGGAGGCTAGCGCGATCACCTTCTCCTGGCACTGCGTGAACGACGCATCATTTTGAAGAAGAGCAAGCTGCCCCTTCAGGATGATATAGTCGAATTGCTTCGCGGCAATGTCAGTATCTTCACGGGCCGAAGGCAGCCCAGCGATCTCGCCGATTAGCACCTCGCGCTCATTCGAGCCGATGTCGTTCCATGCTTCGCGCTTCTGGAATTCCTCGACCTCCTTGCGCTTGGCGCGGACAAGGAAGTTGTCGAGGTTCATGGCAGCAACCTCGTCGAAAAGGTAGTCGCGCGTGTCCTTGTCTAGCTGCGCCAGACCGTGACCGCGTTCCTCATCGGACAAGCCTGCCAGTTGCATGGCGAGCTCTACGCGCGTGGTGAAAA
>NZ_LWFF01000146.1 GCF_001635685.1 Erythrobacter sp. HI0063 | reverse complement strand
AGGATTGGATGAAAGAGGATCAACGCGCGATAAAATTCGGTTATCTTATAACGATTCTTCTGAGTACATTCCACCAGAGCACCACGATGGGCAGGTAGAGGATTCAATCCGCGCCAAAATTAATGAGCTAGAGGGAGGGCGTTTGCAATTATTCGCAAAGGCAAGGGTCGCTATGAATGATGCGGGCTTAAGTGCGTCGTTCATAGGTTTTATCAAAGATACACTTGATAAGCAGCAGGCTGAAGCGTTGATTTTCAAAATAAATGGCGATTCAGAATATATCAAACGACCGTAGCATTAAGTTTTACCTTCGAGAAGGTCTGATGACGTATAGAATTGCATATGTGCGCTTTAGAAAGAGCGGCAAGGCCTACCCAGTAGATTGCGAGCGATCTGATTTGCAAAGAGGCGACGTCGTCGTGGTTCGAATGGGGGCAGGGGAGCCCTTACTTCGAGT
>NZ_LWFF01000145.1 GCF_001635685.1 Erythrobacter sp. HI0063 | reverse complement strand
CGGGATGCGCTCGACGAAGGGCAGCAAGCACTGCCTCATCTACCTCGTTCAAGGAAACTGTGCCCTGTAAGGATAGCTTGGAAGCGACCGCTAAAATCGCTGCGTCCACGAGCGGGACTTTGACTTCCCTTACCTTCATAGCGTTAAGGGTGGGTGGGCCTTTTGCAATTTCAGGTATCGCGGCCATTCGATCGCCTCTTCTCATAATTTTGCTGTAAAGCTCTCTACCCAGAATGCTCTCTACGCGCCTCGCATAAAACGGGAGCCGAGCCTACACCGCGTCGAGGTCGTGCCTTGGATGTGCGTGTGGCGAGGTCATCATTTTCTTGTCCCGCTCCGGCAATGCTTCCCACATTCGGTATCTTAGCTACGACACCGATTTCGTCGCTGCGTCTCATCCCGTCGGATATTGGCAAAATCCATCCGTTGTCTTGAAGTTGGTCAGTAGCGCGTGGGACCATCGTTCGCCAGTATTGCCTCTGCATTCTCAACGCTCGCGGGTTAGGATGTCTACCGGTCAAACAGGGTGAACCCGACCAGCCGAGTACCGTTTTTCCTAAGCGGCGCGGTCGAAATCTCTAGCTATTTGTTCGGCCATCTGGATGCGCAAGTTGGCGAGCGGCGGGGTCATGGGGCTTTCATCGCCGATCCGGCGC
>NZ_LWFF01000144.1 GCF_001635685.1 Erythrobacter sp. HI0063 | reverse complement strand
GCACCTCTCAGCCGGGAATCCACCCCGCCAGTTCGCGCCGCAACAGCCCCTCCAGCATCGTCAGCCCGGCATCCGAGGTGTTGAGGCAGGAAAGCGCCGCGAAATGCTCGCCCCCCGCTTCCTTGAACTGATCGCGCCCCTGCATCGCCAGTTCCTCCAGCGTTTCGAGGCAATCGGCGGAAAAGCCCGGCGCGGCGATGGCAATGCGCCTGGTACCCTTCGCGCCCTCTTCGGCCAGCACCGTGTCGGTCGCGGGTTCGAGCCATTTGGCGCGCCCGAAGCGGGACTGGAAGGTTGTGCGAAACCTTAAGTCAGGCCGGTTCATGCGCGCTTCCAAAAGCCGCGCAGTCTTCTGGCAATGGCAGTGATAGGGATCGCCCAGATGCAATGTCCGCTCCGGCATGCCGTGAAAGCTCAGCATGAGCAGTTCGGGTTCGAAATCGAGCGCATCCAGCTGGCGCGCCAGATCAT
>NZ_LWFF01000143.1 GCF_001635685.1 Erythrobacter sp. HI0063 | reverse complement strand
GTTTGCCGCAACGTACTCGCCAGATCTTGCTTTGCGCGTGCGCGCCTCTCCCAGATGTTGCTGGGGTTCCACCGGAAGACCACGGGCAGCATGCGACAAGGCAGTGTGGCGCTCGCACTGACCGGCTTCGCGCGACATGCGTGTCATCGCACGCGCAAAATTTTCCCGCAGGAGCTGCATGCTTCGGGGATTGTCGAGATCGGTGCGCAGGGCCTCGGCTACCTCCCACTCGTTCGGGCCGACGCGCGTCATCGGGCGATAGCTTGACATGACATGGGCATGCCAATTGCGAGGATCCCCATCGGGATCGGGCGCATGCAGGGCGATTGCGTATGGTAGCCCATGCTTCCCGAAACACTCTTCGGCCCATTCGCGCGTAGTCTGAAACTGCTGCTCATTCGACCAGCGGTAGTCGAGCGCCAGCAC
>NZ_LWFF01000142.1 GCF_001635685.1 Erythrobacter sp. HI0063 | reverse complement strand
AGAAGACGTCGCGAGTTCTGTATTTGGATAGGGGGCCTGCACCGAAGGAACAGCGCTTCGGCCGACAGCCATGCGGATCGCTTTAAGGTCATCGGTGGGATCGCAATTGCCCGAGATGTCGACCTGATCGACCAGTGCAATCGCCTGTTGTACGAATACCGGCAGGGACCAGAACACGAGCGGCTGCATGACGGCTTGGTTCGCGATCCACTGCAGGAAAGTACCGTCCGGATCGGAGTGCCCGCCGCACACCCAGCTTGATGTATGGGCGGTCCAGTGCCCGTTTTCGAAAACGAACCGGGCTGCCCCGGCCCCGTGGATGTAGATCGTGTCGCCTCTGTCGTTTGCGTCAGCAGCACGCGTGCGCAAGCAGCACACGGTGAACGTGTCAGTCATTTCGTATTTTCCTTTAAATCACCATCCTTGCCTTCAGTCTCGGCAAGGAAGGTCAGGTCACATCGCGCTGGGGCGCATGTTGGCGAGGGCCGCGCGCCTCTCGG
>NZ_LWFF01000141.1 GCF_001635685.1 Erythrobacter sp. HI0063 | reverse complement strand
CTGGTGTTCCGCTACCGGCGCAGGGCCGTTGCAGCGACGGTGTAGGGCGGCAAGATTAGAAAAGGCTTTCCGGCTGCCAATCCCCCGACAGTCCGCAGGTTCCTGCCTTGCGCATTGCCGGATGTGTCCACGCTTCCCATGTTGCTTTCCGTGCCTCCTGATACTGCCGTAAATTCAAAACCGATCGACGCCGAAAGCTGGGCGGTCCTCAAGCGGTTCCTGCCCTATCTGTGGCCGAGCGAGAATTCGGGTCTGCGGCGCCGGATCGTCATCGCCCTTGTCTTGGTCCTGCTGACCAAGGCGGTCACGCTGGCCCTACCCTTCGCTTACAAGCGTGCGGTCGATGCGATGACGGGCGAGGTAGGCGAGGCCGCAATGCTCGCCATGGCGCTGGTGCTTGCCTACGGGCTGGGGCGCTTTGCGGGCACGGCCTTCGACAATCTCAGGAACATCGTGTTCGAACGCGTGGGCCAGGAGGCGACGCGGCATCTGGCCGAAGACGTGTTCCGCCGGCTCCACAGCCTGTCGCTACGCTTCCACCTGTCGCGCCGCACGGGCGAGGTTACCAAGATCATCGAGCGCGGGACGAAGAGCATCGATTCCATGCTCTATTTCCTGCTCTTCAACATCGCGCCGACAATCATCGAATTGGTTGCCGTGGGCGTCATCTTCTATCTCAATTTCGGCTGGGGGCTCGTGGCGGCAACGGCGCTGACAGTGGTCGCCTATATCGTCGT
>NZ_LWFF01000140.1 GCF_001635685.1 Erythrobacter sp. HI0063 | reverse complement strand
TATCCGGTAGCAGTCTTCGGTCTTGATATGCGCCTCGCGAAACCACCCGGTGCGCATGATATGGGCGATGCCGAGCGCATCGGCGGCATCGGTCTTGTTGCGCTGGGCCGACAGCGCAGCGCGCACATGGCGGGTCTCCAGGCAGACAGCGGGAAGCCCCAGTTCGATCAATCCAGCATGCAGCCACGGCGAGATCGATCCCGCCTCATGGCCGACCCGGCGCAGACGCCCGGCAAAGCGCTCTAGCGCATCGGCGATCAACTGCGGCTCGGTCGGGACCTCGGTCTCCAGCACCACCTTGCCGTCATCGCCCACCACGCAGATCGCGGTCTCCTCGATCGATACATCGAGGCCTGCAAAGTACTCCATCATCCGACTCCTTCGCTTGCGTTGAACCGGAGCGGAGGAAGCGCCGAGCGCGGGAGAGGTGCAAGCAAGATCACCAGCGAACGAAGGTGGCGCACCCTTCGTGCGCGCCGCCAAGTCCTCGCCAAATACAGCGGCACTCAATTATCCCTTAAAAAT
>NZ_LWFF01000139.1 GCF_001635685.1 Erythrobacter sp. HI0063 | reverse complement strand
GGCAACAGCGCTGTGCGCTTGTCGTCCAGCGAGTAGCCATCGGCCTGCATGTCGTAGAACCAGACATGATCCGTCCCGCCTACGCCGGTCTTGGTGAAAAACAGAACGGCGGTCGACACGCCCGCATAGGGCCGGAACACGCCCGAGGGCAGTTTCAGCACGCCTTCGAGCTTGTGCTTCTCGACCAGCAGCTTGCGCAATTCCTGGTGCGCCTTGGATGATCCGAACAGCACGCCATCGGGCACTACCACCGCCGCGCGTCCGCCCGTTTTGAGCAAGCGCAGGAACAGGGCGAGGAACAGCAGCTCGGTCTTCTTCGTCTTGACGATCTGTTGGAGGTTCTTGGCGGTCGCATCGTAATCGAGCGATCCAGCAAAGGGCGGATTGGCGAGGATCAGGCTGTACCTGCCCGCATCCTTGCCATGCTCTTCGGCCAGGCTGTCGCGGTAGCTGACATCGGGATTGTCCACCCCGTGCAGAG
>NZ_LWFF01000138.1 GCF_001635685.1 Erythrobacter sp. HI0063 | reverse complement strand
GGGCACCTTGTGGTTCTTGGGCAGGCATTCGCCGATCAGCATGCGTCCAGCGGTCGTCTCGAACCGCTGCATCGAAATCGCACCGCTCTCGTCGGCCTGCGGAACGCGGGCGAGGATCTTGGTGTGGAGCGAAACCTGCTTGGTCTCCAGCGCCTGGTGCACTTCGGCCATGTCCGAGAACATGGGCAGCTTTTCGACCTTTTCGCCCTTGTCGTTCTCGACGAATTCGGGCGTCTTCTCCTGCCGTTCCATCGACAGGTAATAGAGGCCGAGGACCATGTCCTGCGAGGGGACGATGATCGGCTTGCCGTTGGCGGGCGAGAGGATGTTGTTGGTCGACATCATCAGCACGCGCGCTTCCAGCTGGGCCTCGAGGCTCAGCGGAACGTGCACGGCCATCTGGTCGCCATCGAAGTCGGCGTTGAACGCGGCGCAGACCAGCGGGTGAAGCTGGATCGCCTTACCCTCGATCAGGACAGGTTCGAAGGCCTGAATGCCGAGACGGTGAAGCGTCGGTGCGCGATTCAGGAGAACGGGATGCTCGCGAATGACTTCGTCGAGGATGTCCCAGACTTCCTTGCGCTCCTTCTCGACCCACTTCTTCGCCTGCTTGAGAGTCATCGAGAGACCCTTGGCGTCGAGGCGGGCGTAGATGAACGGCTTGAACAGTTCGAGCGCCATCTTCTTGGGCAGGCCGCACTGGTGCAGCTTGAGTTCCGGCCCGGTCACGATGACCGAACGGCCCGAATAGTCGACGCGCTTACCCAGAAGGTTCTGGCGGAAGCGGCCCTGCTTGCCCTTGAGCATGTCGCTGAGCGACTTCAGCGGACGCTTGTTGGCGCCCGTGATGACGCGGCCGCGACGGCCGTTGTCGAACAGGGCGTCGACCGCTTCCTGCAGCATGCGCTTTTCGTTGCGCACGATGATGTCGGGCGCGCGCAGTTCGATCAGGCGCTTCAGACGGTTGTTGCGGTTGATGACGCGGCGATAGAGATCGTTGAGATCCGACGTCGCGAACCGGCCGCCGTCGAGCGGGACCAGCGGGCGCAGTTCCGGCGGGATGACCGGGATCACTTCGAGGATCATCCATTCGGGGCGATTGCCCGATTCGATGAAGCTTTCGACGACCTTCAAACGCTTGATGATCTTGGCGGGCTTGAGCTTGGACTTGGTGGTCGCAAGCTCTTCCATCAGATCGTCGCGCTCACGCTCGAGGTCGAGATCCATCAGCATGGTCTTGACCGCGGACGCGCCGATATCGGCGGTGAAGCCGTCTTCGCCGTATTCGTCCTGCGCTTCGAGGAGGTCGTCCTCGCTCAGCAGCTGGAATTTCTCGAGCGGGGTCAGGCCCGGCTCGGTGACGATGTAGCTTTCGAAATACAGCACGCGCTCGAGCTGCTTGAGCTGCATGTCGAGCAGCAGGCCGATGCGCGAAGGCAGCGACTTCAGGAACCAGATATGCGCGACCGGCGCGGCCAGTTCGATATGGCCCATGCGCTCGCGGCGGACCTTGGTGACGGTGACTTCGACGCCGCACTTTTCGCAGACGACGCCCTTGTACTTCATGCGCTTGTACTTGCCGCACAGGCACTCGTAGTCCTTCACCGGACCGAAGATACGCGCGCAGAACAGGCCGTCACGCTCGGGCTTGAACGTGCGATAATTGATCGTTTCCGGCTTCTTGATTTCGCCGAAGCTCCACGAGCGAATGCGCTCGGGGCTGGCGATGCCGATCTGGATCTCGTCGAAGGTTTCGGGCTTCGCGAGCTGGTTGGTGAATTTGGTCAGTTCGTTCATGTCTCAATTCCCTTTGAGGGATAAATCAGGGGCGGTGGAGGCGGGCGGTCGGCCATCCGGCGACCGCCCCGCCCCGATCATTCTGCTGCGATCGCCAGTCCGTCGTCGTCCTCGTCGTCGGCCAGGTTCTTGAGCTCGACATTGAGGCCCAGGCTGCGCATTTCCTTGACGAGCACGTTGAAGCTCTCCGGAATGCCCGCCTCGAAAGTATCGTCGCCCTTGACGATGGCTTCGTAGACCTTGGTCCGCCCGATCACGTCGTCCGACTTCACGGTGAGGATTTCCTGCAGCGTGTACGCCGCACCGTAGGCCTGGAGCGCCCAGACCTCCATCTCACCGAAGCGCTGGCCGCCGAACTGCGCCTTACCGCCCAGCGGCTGCTGGGTGACGAGCGAGTACGGACCGATCGAACGGGCGTGGATCTTGTCGTCCACAAGGTGGTGCAGCTTGAGCATGTAGATGATGCCCACAGTCACCTTGCGGTCGAACGCCTCGCCGGTGCGGCCATCATAGAGGACCGACTGGCCCGAGCTGTCGAGCCCGGCCTTTTCCAGCTGGATCGTCACGTCGCTCTCGCGCGCGCCGTCGAACACCGGGGTGCCCATCGGAACGCCCGCCCGCAGGTTTCCGGCGAGTTCGACCACCTCTTCCACCGACCGATTGTCGATGTCGTCGTGATACTGCTCGCCATAGACGTCCTTGAGGCGATCCACGACCGCTTCGGGCGGCTTGGCCTTGGAATAGTCCTCCGCCGCATTGGGATTGGCGGCCTTCCAGTCTTCCAGCGCCGTCCCGATCTGCATGCCCAGATTGCGGGCCGCCATGCCGAGATGGGTTTCGAAGATCTGTCCGACGTTCATGCGCGAAGGCACGCCCAGCGGGTTGAGCACGATATCGACCGGCGTCCCGTCTTCGAGGAACGGCATGTCCTCGGCAGGCAGGATGCGGCTGATGACGCCCTTGTTCCCGTGGCGGCCGGCCATCTTGTCGCCCGGCTGCAGCTTGCGCTTCACCGCCACGAACACCTTGACCATCTTGAGCACGCCCGGTGCCAGTTCGTCGCCCCGCTCGAGCTTTTCCTTACGGTCGGCGAACTTGTCGTCGATCAGCTTGACCGCCTGATCGTACTGGGTCTTCACCGCTTCGATCTGGGTCTGGCGATTGTCGTCGGCCACCGCGAACTTGAACCATTCGTGGCGATCGACGCCTTCGAGCAGCTCCTCGTCGATTTCCGAACCCTTCTTCACGCCCTTGGGCGCTGCCGAAGCCGTCTGGCCGAGCAGCATGTCCTTGAGGCGGTTGTAGGTCGCACGGTTGAGGATGGAGCGTTCGTCCGCCGCGTCCTTGCGGAGGCGTTCGATTTCCTCGTTCTGGATCGCGCGCGTACGGTCGTCGATCTCGATGCCGTGGCGGTTGAAGACGCGAACTTCGACCACGGTCCCGGCCACGCCCGGCGGCAGGCGAAGCGAGGTGTCGCGCACGTCGCTGGCCTTTTCGCCGAAGATGGCGCGCAGAAGCTTTTCTTCCGGCGTCATCGGGCTTTCGCCCTTGGGCGTGATCTTGCCCGCCAGGATGTCGCCCGGATGCACTTCGGCGCCGATATAGACGATGCCCGCCTCGTCGAGGTTGCGCAGCGCTTCCTCGCCGACATTGGGAATGTCGCGCGTGATGTCTTCCGGGCCCAGCTTGGTGTCGCGAGCCATGACTTCGAATTCCTCGATATGGATCGAGGTGAACACGTCATCCTTCACGATGCGTTCGCTGATCAGGATCGAGTCTTCGTAATTGTACCCGTTCCACGGCATGAAGGCGACGAGGCTGTTGCGGCCCAGCGCCAGCTCGCCGAGATCGGTCGAGGGACCGTCGGCGATGATGTCACCAGCTTCGACCGCGTCGCCCACCTTCACCAGAGGACGCTGGTTGATGCAGGTATCCTGGTTCGAACGCTGGAACTTCTGCAACGTGTAGATGTCCACGCCCGACTGGCCGGCTTCGACCTCGCCGATGGCGCGGATCACGATGCGGGTCGCGTCGACCTGGTCGACCACGCCGCCGCGCGTCGCGGTGATCGCGGCGCCCGAATCGCGCGCCACGGTCTCTTCCATGCCGGTGCCGACCCAGGGCGCTTCCGCCTTCACGAGCGGAACGGCCTGGCGCTGCATGTTGGCGCCCATCAGCGCGCGGTTGGCGTCATCGTTTTCCAGGAACGGAATGAGCGAGGCACCGACCGAGACGAGCTGCTTGGGGCTGACGTCCATCAGCGTGATGTTTTCGCGCGGCGCCATCAAGTTGTCGCCGCTCTGACGCGCAGAGACCAGCTCTTCCACGAAGCCGCCATTCTCGTCGAGTTCGGCGGACGCCTGCGCGACGGTGTGCTTCTGCTCTTCCATCGCGGACAGGTAGATCACCTCGTCGGTGACCTTGTTATCCGTCACCACGCGATACGGCGTTTCGATGAAGCCGTATTTGTTGACGCGCGCGAAGGTCGAGAGCGAGTTGATCAGACCGATGTTCGGGCCTTCCGGCGTTTCGATCGGGCAGATACGGCCATAGTGAGTCGGGTGAACGTCGCGGACTTCGAAGCCTGCGCGCTCACGCGTCAGACCGCCCGGCCCGAGCGCGGAGACGCGGCGCTTATGCGTCACTTCCGAAAGCGGGTTGGTCTGGTCCATGAACTGCGAAAGCTGGCTGGAGCCGAAGAACTCGCGCACGGCAGCCACGGCGGGCTTGGCGTTGATGAGATCGTTCGGCATCACCGTGCTGACATCGACCGAGCTCATGCGCTCCTTCACGGCGCGCTCCATGCGCAGCAGGCCGACGCGGTACTGGTTTTCCAGCAGCTCGCCCACCGAACGCACGCGGCGATTGCCGAGATTGTCGATGTCGTCGACTTCGCCCTTGCCGTCCTTAAGGTTCACCAGCTCCTTCACCACCGCGAGGATGTCTTCCTTGCGCAGCGTGGTAACGGTGTCCTCGGCATCGAGGTCGAGGCGCATGTTGAGCTTCACGCGGCCGACGGCCGACAGGTCGTAGCGGTCGCCATCGAAGAACAGGCCTTCGAACAGCGCTTCGGCGGTTTCCTTGGTCGGCGGCTCGCCCGGACGCATGACCTTGTAGATCGCCTCCAGACCTTCGTCGCGGTTTTCCGCCTTGTCAGCCTGAAGCGTGTTGCGCATCCACGGGCCGGTGTTGACGTCGTCGATGTCGAGCAGGTCGATCCGGTCGATGCCCGCAGCGTCGAGCTTTTCGAGGTTCTCGGGCGAGACTTCCTCGCCAGCTTCGATGTAGATGCGGCCCGTGCTCTCGTCGATCATGTCGCGTGCGGCGTAGCGGGCAAAGATTTCCTCGGTCGGCAGCAGCAGCGTCTCGAGGCCGTCCTTGGCCGCCTTGTTCGCGGCGCGCGGGCTGATCTTGTCGCCAGCCTTGAAGACTTCTTCGCCGGTCTTGGCGTCGATCAGCGGGAAGGCGGGCTTGTGGCCGCGCCATGCTTCGGGGACGAACGGGATCTGCCAACCGTCCTTGGCGCGCTCCCAGGTCTTCTTTTCGTAGAAAACGTCGAGGATGTCTTCGCTATCGAGGCCGAGCGCGAACAGCAGCGAGGTGACCGGCAGCTTGCGCTTGCGGTCGATACGCACGTTGACGATGTCCTTGGCGTCGAATTCGAAATCGAGCCACGAGCCGCGATACGGAATGATGCGCGCCGCGAACAGCAGCTTGCCCGAGCTGTGGGTCTTGCCGCGATCGTGGTCGAACAGGACGCCCGGCGAACGGTGCATCTGCGAGACGATGACGCGCTCGGTCCCGTTGATGACGAAAGTGCCGTTGCCCGTCATCAGGGGCATGTCGCCCATATAGACGTCCTGCTCCTTGATATCGAGCACGGAGCGGGTTTCGGTTTCCTGATCCACCTCGAACACGATCAGGCGCAAGGTCACCTTCATCGGGGCGGCATAGGTGATGCCGCGCTGGCGGCATTCGACGATGTCGTATTTCGGCGGCTCGAGCTCGTAATTGACGAAGTCGAGTTCGGCGGTGCCGGCGAAGTCGCGGATCGGAAAGACGCTGCGCAGGGTCTTTTCCAGGCCGGAGACGTAATCGATCTCCTTGTTCGAGCGCAGGAACTGCTCGTAGCTCTCGCGCTGCACCTCGATCAGGTTCGGCATGTCGACGACTTCGTGGATGTCGCCGAAGATCTTGCGGATGCGCCGCTTCGCGGTGCCCGATGCCTTGGCATGGGGGGCCTTGTTCTGAGGGGCCTTCGCCTTGGTAGCCATAAGGGTGCTCTCGCCTTTTTCTAGCAATGCCTGGCCTGCCCTGGACGGGAGGCCGCAAATTCAACTCTCGCGCTGAAGAAACCATGCCGACGCGAACAAGCCGCAGCGGATCATCAACCCTCCCTCGGATCGGGATCGGGCCGACAGCTGCAGCTCTTTTCAAGCGTCGCGATATGGAAACGCCGCTTCCATCCTGGTCCCGATTCCCGCGCATGAATCGGACTCGCTCGAAGCGTGCGGTCGGGGCAGCATATAGGGGGCGGGACGCCGGGGGTCAACCGGCGGGAGACCACGTTCGGGCCTGAAATGGTGGGGTCGAAAGAAGGCCGGGCGTTGACACGTGTGACACGCCATCTCGCCGCAAAACGATATGCGATTTATCGATTGACGATAAATTCGAGCCCGGCCATATCGAATTTCGATAAACGATTCGAGGCGGGGTTCGATTATGATCAAGGTGGCGATCTGGGTGTTGCGGGCAGCCAATTGGCTGAACTGGATCATGGGGGCGCTGTTCGCCCTGCTGCTGGCAATGATGGTGATCGACCCGGATCAGTTCCGTACGACGTTCGAGCGGGCCTTCGAAGGTCCGCGCTCGGTCGACGCCCTGTTCTTGTGGCTCAAGCTCGCCTGCGTCTGCGTGTTCGCCGTCGTCGGAGCCGCTCACCTTATCTTCACCCGGCTTATCGCCATGCTTCGGGATACGCAGGCGGGCGCGGCCTTTACCGAAACCAATGCCAAGCGCCTCGCCATCATCGCCAGGGCGCTGCTCACCATCAATCTGGTCGATCTCGCCTTCGGTCAGGTCTCCATCTGGGCGAGCGAGGCGAGCGGCGAATATCTCGGCTGGTCGCTCTCTTTGACCGGCTGGTTCGCCGTGCCGCTGCTGCTCATCCTGGCGCGCATTTTCAAGGAAGGCGCGATCATGCGCGACGATCTGGAGGGCACGGTCTGATGGCCATCAGAGTCAAGCTCGACGAGCTGCTGCACGAGCGGCGCATGACACTGACCGATCTGGCCGACCGGGTCGGCCTGACGCTCGCCAATTTGTCGATCCTGAAGACGGGCAAGGCGAAGGCGATCCGCTTTTCCACGCTCGATGCGATCTGCCGCGAGCTTCAGTGCCAACCGGGCGATCTGCTCGCCCATGACGAGGGGGAATGACATCATGTGGGCCGACATCAAGGCAATCTATCGCAATGCGGGGCGTTTCGCTCTGGCCTTCCCGCTGCTGTTCCTGATTCCGGTGCTCGTGGAAATGGCGCAACACGTCGTCGAGATACAGGCCGGGATGTATCTGAACGAGGCAGGCGCGAAGGCGGCGGAGGGCGATCCGGTGCGGCTCTGGTTCGGCTTCGCCAAGACGCTGGCCATCGGACTGCCGAGCTATTGGTTCGTCCGCTACCTGCTGCTCGGCGATGCGGCGCGCGCCGTGCGGATCGAATGGCCCGCCATCGGACTGTGGCTGGTCGTATTCGCTCTCTCCGCGATCCAGGCCTGGTGGTCGCTGTTCGGCCCCGAATTCCTCGCGCCGCTGGGCCTCGACGGGCCGATCGCGGATGCCGGGACCGGTATCGTGCTTCAGGTGGCGATGATCTATCTGACCGTCTGGACCGTGGCCTGGGCGCTCGGCAATGCGCGGATCGGCCCCGTCCGTTCGGTCGCCATCATGAACGGATCGTTCTGGTACGCGCTCGGTCTGTTCGTCGCGGGCTTCGTGCCCCTGATGATCCCGCATTACGGCCTGGCCATCGTGGCGGTCGTCTGGGCTCCGCCGGGGCTCGACTGGGCGCTGATGATCGCGGATTCGCTGGTGGTAGGGTTTCTCGCGCTGACGATCGCCGGATCGAGCGCACTCGCCGCGCGCCGCGCTGCCAGGCGCAAGGGGGTGGACCTGACGCCCGCTCGTCTTTCCGTGAAGGAGGCTGCGCCCGCATGAGTATTTCTTACCGGCAGGTAAAATTCCTCTTGGCACGAATCTCAAATAAGGCGATAATGTGACGGCCAATCGCGGCAAGCCATTTCGGCGCGCCCTAACCGGCAAAGGAATCAAATCATGAAGAAGTTCGCTCTCATTGCTCTGCCGCTCGCTTTCGGCCTCGTCGCTTGCGACAACGCCGCGGAAGACACCGTCGAAGAGCCCATGGCCACCGAGACCATGACCACCGAAACCATGACCACCGAGCCGATGGCTGCCGAAACCCCGATGGCGGGCGAAACCCCCATGGCGGAAGACGGCATGATGGAAGACGGCATGACGGCCGAAACCCCCGCTCCGGAAGCGACCGAAACCCCGATGTAAGCGGCTTTCGGGCGGAGTTCGGCTCCGCCCGATCCCTACGGACGGTACTGAAAAAGGGCCCCCGCCACCGAGGTTGGGCCCTTTTTCTTTGTCCTTTTTCCTGTCCCTGCGCCGGGCGATGCAGCGGACGTCTCGGAACCTTCGCGGATTATGGCGATTTCATGGCGTGTAGATCCAACCGACGGCGCAACCGATGCCTCGGACACTTTTCGGAGACGACCATGAAGAAGATTGCCCTTATCGCCGCCCTGCCCTTCGCCCTCTCGCTCGCCGCCTGCGGCGAATCGGCCGAGGAAGTCGACGGCACCGACACCACCTCGATGGAGCCCGCCGCGGTCGAGCCGATGGACCAGGGCATGACCGCCCCGGTCGGCGGCGAAACGCCGATGGCCGACGATGCCATGTCCACGGACGGCATGGCGAACGACGCCATGGGCGAAGACGGCATGATGGCCGACGAAGCGATGGCCGATACGCCGGACACCGCCGAAACGCCGATGTAATCGGCTCGGCAGGAGCGGGTCAGGACACGAGCGGCAGACACGCTTGTCCTTGACTCGACAGCCCGGAACGCTAAAGGCCCGCCCTCGAACGGCGGGCCTTTTCGTTTAGGCGACAAGGCATCCGGCGTTCAGCCGTCCGAGACAGTTGGTGGCCGGAATTGCCGGTCTTAATTTCCAGCCTAGGCGGGGAAACGAGATTTCAATCGGCAATGCCTTCGCGCATGGCCGTCAGGCATGTTTCGCTCAGAGCAGCGAACGGCCCTCCTTCCCCATCAATGGACATGTCCGTGCCGATCAGCGGCATGGGCGAATATGAGCCGGCCGTGCGGGAGCCATCCCGAGCGGCCATCGTGCCAACCGCATGGCCTGCCCAAAAGGCCTAGCATGCGGCGCACATTGTGAAGGAGTATGGCATGGATCGTTCGCAGAAAGCCGACGCGGTCGCCCAGCTCAACGCAGTCTTCAACGAGGCGGGCGTGGTGGTTGTCACCCGCAACCTCGGCCTGACGGTGGCCCAGTCCACCGAACTGAGGCAGAAGATGCGTGAAGCGGGCGCGACCTACAAGGTTGCGAAGAATCGCCTCGCCAAGCTCGCCCTGAAGGACACCGATTACACCGGTATCGACGAATATCTGAGCGGCCCCACGGCCCTCTCCTATTCGGAAGATCCGGTCGCGGCCGCGAAGGTCGTGGTGGACTTCGCCAAGACCAACGACAAGCTCGAAATCGTCGGTGGTTCCATGGGGGCGAGCGTGCTCGACGAAGCAGGGGTCAAGGCACTCGCCTCGATGCCGTCGCTCGACGAGCTGCGTGGTACGATCGTGGGTCTGGTCAATGCGCCGGCGACGAAGGTCGTCCGCACGATCAAGGAACCCGTATCGATGCTCGCACGCGTCTTCGGTGCCTATGGCGCCAAAGAAGCGGCGTAAGCGATTTACCGCAGAAGCAACATTTACTCGGGACGCCTGTGTCCCAACTGAAATTTTGGAGTGAAACATCATGGCCGATATCGCTAAGCTTGTCGAAGAACTGAGCAAACTGACCGTCATGGAAGCCGCCGAGCTTGCCAAGGCACTGGAAGAAGAGTGGGGCGTTAGCGCCGCCGCTGCCGTCGCCGTGGCCGGCCCCGCCGCCGGTGGCGATGCCCCCGCAGCCGAAGAAAAGGACGAATTCGACGTCGTCCTGACCGGCGACGGTGGCAAGAAGATCCAGGTCATCAAGGAAGTCCGCGCCATCACCGGTCTGGGCCTGGGCGAAGCCAAGGCGCTCGTCGAAGGCGCGCCGAAGCCGATCAAGGAAGGCGTCAACAAGGCGGAAGCCGAAGAAATCAAGGGCAAGATCGAAGCCGCTGGCGGCACGGTCGAACTCAAGTAATCTTCGGATCGCTTTTGCGAGACAGGAAAGGGCGGTGCCGCGAGGCGCCGCCCTTTTCGTTTGTCCGCCATCGGTGAGGATGGGCCCAGCGGTGCAGGACACAATAAAAAAGGCGCCGCCCGATGGGCAGCGCCTTTTCTAAACAGCTTACGCTTCGCGTCGGCTCAGCAATTGCCTTCGACGCCGTCGACGCAATCGCCAACCGATTCGACGTCGTTGACGGCGCCGCGTGCGGTGTTGCAGGCGGACAACAGGACGATCGAGCTGCCCAGCGCGAGCATGGTTACGAACTTCTTCATGGCGTCTCTCCGAGTTACTTCCGGCATGCTACCATACGCGCGCCGACGCGGATACAACCGCAAACCGTCTGACCGGTTCCTTCGATTGCGCGGCACGCCTCTGTTTTCGCGTCGAAACTCTCTCAGATTTTCCAGTTCAGCCGAACGCCCATCATGTCGATGCCGGGATTCTGCTCGCGATTGAACAGGCGGGCATTGCTGATGTGGACCCAGCTCGCCTCGATCGAGACCCGCTCCGTCAGGTTCGTCCCGATCGCGATCTCGGGTTCGAACAGCACGCGGCTGCCCAGATCGGTGCGGATGCGGGTTGCCGGGTCGACGCGCAGGTCCGGCGCGTTGTGGAGCGCGAGGCCCACGCCGGGGCGGATATAGACCGGCCCCGCATCCACCTTCCAGGACAGACCGGCGGCTACGAAATCGGTGCCGCCCTCTTCGCTGTTGAGCGATCCGAACACATGCGCGGACGGTTTGCCGATGACGCGCAGGGCCTTGATCGGTTCGCTGCGCACGCCGATGTGGACATCCGCCCCGCCCTCGCCCGTGTCGAAGGTGAACGGCGTGTCGACGGCATGGGCGTAGACTCCGCCGAAGACCTCGCCTGCCTGCGCGGGAGCGGCGAGACCGATCGCGAGAGCGGCGGCGAGGAAGGAAAGGCGCATCGTGCGGGGGACCCCTGTGCTGGAACGGGTGTGCCTCTGCTGCATCGCATCTTGCCCGAAGCTGAAGCGCGCACGAGCCAGCGATTGCCTTGATCGGGGCGCCTCCCTATCCGGTGCGGCTGTCCTGACCGGGCGGCACGCACTGTCATGGATACCACGTCCTCCCCCTCGCCCCTGCCTCCCGAAGTCCTCGGCGGCAGAGATGGCTGGCGCGGCGAATTCGCCGCCACGCTGCGGCTGAGCTGGCCGCTGGCGGCGGCGAACCTGTTGCAGATGCTGACCTATGCGGTCGACGTGATCTTCATCGCGCGGCTGGGCGAGGCACAATTGGCCGCCTCCGCGCTGGCCGTGGCGCTGTTCGGCCTGATTTTGTGGGCAATGAGCGGGCTGACCGGCGCGGTGGCTCCGGTGATCGCCGCCGATCTGGGCGCGCGCGCTCCGGCACTGCGTCCCGTCAGGCGCGGCATCCGCATGGCGCTCTGGCTGGCGCTGATGAGCGGCATTCTCGGCATGGGGCTATGCCTGCTGCTCGGCCCGCTGATGCGCGCGACGGGCCAGGACGCGCAGATCGTCGGGCTGGCGAACGAGTACAATACGGTGATCGTCTGGTCGCTCGTGCCGATGCTGTTCAACAACGTGCTGCGCAGCTTCGTCTCCGCGCTCGACCGGCCCATTCTGGCGACGCTGATCACGGCCGCCGGGATCGGGGTCAACGCGCTTGCCAATTACGCCTTCATCTTCGGCCATCTCGGCGCACCCGAACTGGGCCTGAAGGGTGCGGGCGTGGCGACGATCATCACGGCGCTGGCGACGCTGGCTGCCTATATCGCCGCGATCCGGCTCGACCCGCGCCTCCACCGCTATCGCATCTTCGGGCGGTGGTGGGCGCCGGACTGGGAGCGGTTCCGGCAGATCGTGCGCATCGGGACGCCGATCGCGCTGACTATCACCGCAGAGGCGGGCATTTTCGGCGCCGCCGCCTTCCTGATGGGCAATATCGGCACCGCGCAGCTGGCCGCGCACACGGTCGCGCTCCAGATCGCGGCGCTGGCCTTCCAAGTGCCGTTCGGCGTGGGTCAGGCGGCGACCATTCGGGTGGGCTATTTCTACGGTGCGCGCGACCCCGAGGGCATGAAGCGCGCCGGTTGGGCCGCGATCGCGATCGGGACGGGGTTCATGGGCGTCACCGCGCTCGCGATGATCATCGCGCCGCGATACCTGCTGGCGATCTATGTCGATCCCTGGGATCCGGCCAATGCGGTGCTGATCGGCTATGCGCTGACCTATATCGTGATCGCCGCCGCCTTCCAGCTGTTCGACGGGATGCAGGCCGTGGCCGCGGGCGCTCTGCGCGGCCTTCAGGACACGCGCGTGCCGATGTGGATTGCGGCTTTCGCCTATTGGGTGCCGGGGATCGGCACGTCGGTGGTGCTCGGCTTCTTCACGCCGCTGGAAGGCGTGGGCGTCTGGATCGGCCTCGCTACCGGGCTGACCGTGGCGGCAGCGCTCTTGATCTGGCGCTGGACCGCCCGCGACCGGCTGGGGCTGACAGCCCCCTAGGCTGCTTTGGTCGTGATCTCGCGCTGCGGGAAAGGTATCGAGATGCCCTTCGCATCGAAGCGCGCCTTGGCCTGTTCGGTCAGATCCCAGCTAAGCCCCAGATAATCGCCTGTCGCGCACCAGACTCTAAGTCCTATCCCCACCGAACTGTCGTCGAGCGAAGCGACGTAGGCGGCAGGCGCCGGTTCGGGCAGGACGCGCTCGTCCGCCTCGGCCAGTTTCAGCAATTCCTCGCGCGCTTCCTGCATGCTGTCGTCGTAACCGATGCCCACGATCAGCTCGAATCGGCGCGTGGGGTGGCGGTTGAAATTGACGATCGGCTGGTTCCACAATTCGGAATTGGGGATCATCACGAACAGGCCGTCGAACTGCTTCAGCTCGGTGGTGAACAGGCCGATATCCTGCACCACGGCGGTTATCCCGCCGACCGTGATCCCCTCGCCCACGCGGAACGGTTTCTGCACCAGTATCATCACGCCCGACGCCACGTTCGACAGCGTGCCCTGCAAGGCCAGCCCGACCGCCAACGCCATCCCACCGAGCGCGGCGAGAATGCTGGTCGTCTGCACGCCGAACTGCGCGAGCACGGTGACGAGGACCAGCGCCCAGAGCGAATATTTGATCAGATTGGCGAGAAACTGGCTGACCGTGGCATCGAGCTTGGAGGAGCGCGAGAGCGCGATACGCGCCCACCGCGACAACAATCCTGCCAGAAGCAGGCCGATCACGAGAACGGCGAAAGCGCCCGCGATCTCCATCATGTGGAGCCTCAGCCACATGAAAAGCTGTTCGGGAATTGTAAGAGCGGCGATGTCCTTGTCGGTCGTCACGATGGCGGCCTCTTGTCTTGAAATTTCGGGGTTGCGTCCCGTTCGCCGGAGCGACTAGCGAAACCCGCCCGAAATGGCCAGCCATGCGGCCCCACACCGCCTGGCGCACCGTCCGGCCACCCGATGCAACGCCCTGTCCGAAAGCTGCGGAATTTTTGCCGTCGGAGTCGTTGACACTGCATCGCCCCGTCCACATATGCGCGCCGCTGGCACTCTCCCAGCGTGAGTGCCAACACGCAATTCAAAACCTTTCGAACAGGAAAGAGGTACATCATGGCATTTCGTCCACTGCATGACCGCGTTCTGGTCCGTCGCATCGAAGCCGACGAGAAGACCGCAGGCGGCATCATCATCCCCGACAGCGCCAAGGAAAAGCCCAGCGAAGGCGAAATCGTCGCCGTCGGTTCGGGCGCCAAGGCCGATGACGGCACCGTCACCCCGCTCGACGTCAAGCCAGGCGACCGCGTCCTGTTCGGCAAGTGGTCGGGCACCGAGGTCAAGCTCGACGGCGAAGACCTGCTGATCATGAAGGAAAGCGACATCATGGGGATCCTCGGCTGATCGCCGAACCCTGACGCTTTCTTTCCAATTCATTCAATCCAGGAGAAACCAACATGGCAGCCAAGGACGTAAAGTTCAGCCGCGACGCGCGCGAAGGCATTCAGCGCGGCGTCGATACCCTCGCCAACGCCGTCAAGGTGACGCTCGGCCCCAAGGGTCGCAACGTCGTCATCGACAAGAGCTTCGGCGCTCCGCGCATCACCAAGGACGGCGTCACCGTCGCCAAGGAAATCGAACTCAAGGACAAGTTCGAGAACATGGGCGCGCAGATGCTCAAGGAAGTCGCTTCCAAGTCGAACGACGCGGCGGGTGACGGCACCACCACCGCCACCGTGCTCGCCCAGTCGATCGTGACCGAAGGCATGAAGTCGGTCGCTGCCGGCATGAATCCGATGGACCTCAAGCGCGGCATCGACCTCGCTGTCGAAAAGGTCGTCGCGGACCTCAAGAGCCGTTCCAAGGACGTGTCGGGCTCGGGCGAAATCGCCCAGGTCGGCATCATCTCCGCCAATGGCGACCGTGAAGTCGGCGAAAAGATCGCCGAAGCCATGGACAAGGTCGGCAAGGAAGGCGTGATCACCGTCGACGAATCGAAGGGTCTCGAATTCGAGCTCGAAACCGTCGAAGGCATGCAGTTCGATCGCGGCTATCTCAGCCCGTACTTCATCACCAACCCGGACAAGATGACGGTCGAACTCGAAAACCCGTACATCCTGATCCACGAAAAGAAGCTGTCGAACCTCCAGTCGATGCTTCCGGTGCTCGAAGCGGCCGTCCAGTCGGGCCGTCCGCTGCTGATCATCGCTGAAGACATCGAAGGCGAAGCGCTGGCCACTCTCGTGGTCAACAAGCTGCGCGGCGGCCTGAAGGTTGCTGCGGTCAAGGCTCCGGGCTTCGGCGATCGTCGCAAGGCGATGCTGCAGGACATCGCGATCCTGACCAAGGGCGAGATGATCAGCGAAGATCTCGGCATCAAGCTGGAAAACGTCACGCTCGGCATGCTCGGCGAGGCCAAGCGCGTCACCATCGACAAGGACAACACCACCATCGTCGACGGTGCCGGTGACGAAGGCGACATCAAGGCCCGCGTTTCGGAAATCCGCACGCAGATCGACAACACCTCGAGCGATTACGACCGCGAGAAGCTGCAAGAGCGTCTCGCCAAGCTCGCCGGCGGCGTTGCCGTGATCAAGGTCGGCGGTGCCACCGAAGTCGAAGTGAAGGAGCGCAAGGATCGCGTCGACGACGCACTGCACGCAACCCGCGCTGCCGTCGAAGAAGGCATCGTTCCGGGCGGCGGCACTGCGCTGCTCTACGCTTCGAAGTCGCTTCAGGGCCTTTCCGGCGAGAACGACGATCAGACGCGCGGTATCGACATCGTGCGCCGTGCGCTGACCGCTCCGGTCCGCCAGATCGCGTCCAATGCCGGGCATGACGGCGCCGTGGTGTCGGGCAAGCTGTTCGACGGCAACGACGAAACGCTCGGCTTCAATGCCGCGACCGACACGTATGAGAACCTGGTCCAGGCCGGCGTGATCGACCCGACCAAGGTCGTGCGCACCGCGCTGCAGAACGCGGCGTCTGTCGCCGGTCTGCTGATCACCACCGAAGCGGCCATCGTCGACAAGCCGGAAGACAAGAATTCCGGCGGCGGCGGCATGCCCGACATGGGTGGCATGGGTGGCATGGGCGGCATGGGCTTCTAAGCCCTCCCCCATCCGACACCGGATCTAAAGAGGGCCCGGCGGGAGCGATCCCGCCGGGCCCTTTCGTTGTGAACGCAAGATCGTTCCCCATTGGCTGGGTAAAATTACTTAGCGCTCGCATTGAGACGTTCTTCACTAATGCTCGCTAACACCGTGCCAGCTCATCGCGAGCAGCGCCTTCTAGTCAGCGAAGATTGGACTATTGCGTAGTGAACCATTCCGGCGCCCTCCGCCGAAAATCGGGCATCACGGTCCACGACTTCCTCTCCGAGCGGAAGGCGGAGGAGCATGGCGATCCTCCTGCGGAAACGCGCGAGGATAACCCGCCAGAGGCGGAGCAGGCGGTACCTCCCACAAAAATTGCCCGATCGGCCCGCAAGGCGCCGAAGAAGAAAACCGCTTGCGAAATCTCGTCACGTAGCCCCGCTGCGGTCCCGGCCCCGACCCCGACCATAGGGCGCTCGCCCAGCAAAATCCTGATGGACGAGATCGGGACGTTCCTGACGGGGAACGACCTGGACATCACCCCTGCAAATCTCGCTCGCGCGCATGCGATATGTTCGGGCGAGCAACCCGAATTCGCCGCGCTGACGGCGGCCATGAAGGATCGCGGCGAACCGATTACCCAGCAATGGCTCGACACGCTCGCCTATGACGACGGCCGTAACGAACAGGATCGGGCCGAGGTCGACAGGATGGCGTCGAATCTCCAGAATTCCATCGAGGCCTTCGCCACCAATGCCCGCGATGCCTGCACCGCAGTCGCCGATTACCGGGAGGCGATGAACTCCCACGCGCAAGAGGCAGAGGAGATCGATTCTCAGGAGACGGCGGAGGAGCTGCTCGGCCGTGTGACGGAACTGACCCGCGCGATCCGCGAACAGGCGCAGCTGGCGGAAGAGAAGATGCAGCGCAGCGAGCGCGAGGCGATTTCGCTGCGCCGCGATCTGGAAGAGGCGCAGCGCGTCGCGAATATCGATCACCTGACCGGTCTCCCCAATCGCCGCGCGCTCGACGAGATGCTCGAACGCTTGTGGAGCGACGCCCGCGATGTCGATTGGGACGGTTCCGACGAGAAGGAGCGCGAACCGGTCGCGATCGCTTTTTGCGACATCGACAATTTCAAGCCGGTCAACGACATTCACGGCCACGATACCGGCGACCGGGTTCTGCAGATGGTCGCGCGTACGCTGGCCGAAGGGGCCGGCGAGGATTGCCAGGTCGTGCGCTATGGCGGCGAGGAATTCGTCGTCGTCTATCGCGGCTTCTCGCTCGAGGGAGCGCGCGAAAATCTCGACGCGATCCGCACGAAGCTGTCCAACCGGCCCTTCATCAACCGGACGACCCGCCAGTCGCTCGGCATGATCACCTTTTCCGGCGGGATCGCGGACCTTTTCGCGTTTCCGGACCGCCGCAGCGCACTGCGCGCCGCGGACGAGGCCTTGTATCGCGCCAAGAATAGCGGGCGGGACCGTATCGAGCTGGCGACCCCACCCGTCGATTGAACTAAGCGGCGACGCGCCCGTTGAGGTGCCCCGCCAGCTTCCTCTTCAGCCGCGCCACTTTCAACCGCCCAAGCGGCTGTTTTCGGCTGCGCGGATCTGATCCTCGCTCCAGGTGACTTCGGTCTGGGTCTGCGGATTGAAGACATCGCCCGGATAGCTGGCGGCGCTGGCCGCGGCGATTTCCTCGGCGGTCAGATATTCGCTCGGCTCCAGAGCCAGAACGTCGAGCCCGCGTGCGATCTCGGTCGCATAGATGCGGCCCTTGTACCAATAGGCCGACCAGTAACCTGCGGTCACCAGCTGGTCCGCGTCCACGGGTCCGCGATCGAAATAGGCGATTTCGAAGGGGTTCGTCGCGTCGGTGAAATCGATCACGCTGATGCCGCCCTGATACCATGCCTGGACGAAGATATCGCGGCCCGGAACGGGGACGATCGACCCGTTATGGGCGACGCAGTTCTCTTTCTCGCCCTGCGGCGCGGGCAGCTTGTACGTGCCGCGATAAACCAGCTTTCCGTCCTCGATCGCGTAGAACGCATCGGCGCCCCAATTCGTCGGATCGCCCGCCTGGCAGCGCGGGCGGGTGCCGCCGCCCCATTCGTCGGTGAAGACCACCTTGCTGCCGTCGTTGTTGAAAGTGGCCGAATGCCAGTAGGCGAAGCCTTCGTCGGTCACGTCGCTGATGCGCTTGGGGTTGAGCGGGTCGGAGATGTCCATCACGATCCCGTTGCCTGAACATGCGCCCGCGGCGATGTTCTTCGACGGGAAAACGGTGATGTCGTGGCACTGATCGGTCACGCGCGTATCCTGCGTCCCCTCCCCATGGTCGCCGCCCCGCCATAGGCCGGCGATATTGTTCCCTTCCGCAAAGACGCGCGGGCTGCCGACCAGCCGGGCCGCGCCCGGATCGGCGACCGGGATTTCGATCACGTCGATGCTGAAGAGAGCTGTTCCGTCGCCTCCATCTTCGAAACAGCCCGGCAGTTCCTCGTCGGACCGGACGTAGGACGTGCCCGAATTGTAGACGACGACGCGGGACGCGTCGGCACTGACGACGGAATGGGTGTGGCTGCCCCGGCAGGTCTGCACCGCACCGACCTGGCGCGGCGCCATGAGGTCGGAGATATCGAAGATGCGCAGTCCGCGCATGCGTTCGTCGCTCACCCGTCCCTCGACCCCGCCGAGCCCGCAATCGAGCCGCGCGCGGCTGTCCTGCACGCTCATCAGCAGAAGGTCGCCGACCACCGACACGTCGCCCTGCCCGCCCGGACATACGGTCGAGCTCACGAGGTTCGGCACGCCGTCGGTGCCGAGGCGATAGATATTGAAGCCGTGATAGCTGCCGGTGATGAGCAGATCGTCCTTGAACGCCATGTCGGTGGACCAGAAGGTGAGCAGCGATCCGCGCTGGCCGAAGCGCGGCTCCTTCTCCTCGCCTTCGAGGATTTCCTCGCGATCCTCGCCATCGGCGCGTGCCTCGGCTTCCGCCTCGCTCTCGTCCTCGATCAACGGCTGGAGCTGGGCGGGATTGTCGGGGTCGAAGAACCCGGCGGCCTTGGGCATGGCCGCGACCAGCCGCATGTTCGAAATCGCTTCGCCCGCATCGCGGAAACCTGCCGCCAGCGTGGCGCGCGGATCGTTTGACAGCATGGCGAGCAGCGCGTTCATCCGCCCGATCTCGGCGTTCTGATCGGTGACCACCTCGTTGGTGAATTCGAACACGGTCGGCTCGTAAGCGGTGCCGGGCGAACGGTGCAGCGTTTCGACCATCGCCACCGCGCCCTGATGGTGTTCGACCATCAGATCGAGGAACATGCGGTCGAAGGCGCTGCCCGACAGCGTGGCCAGCTCCGCCATTTCCTCCGCGCTCGCCATGCCCTGCATCAGATCGTGCCCGGCATGAAGGTCGTGTCCCTCGTGATCGGAAGCGCCCATCATCATGGGGCCTGTCACGCTTTCGCCGCGCGCTTCGAGCCATTCGCGCATGAAGTCGATCTCGTCCGCCTGGCTGGCGAGAATGCGATCCGCGGTCTTCTTGACGCGATCGTCACTCGCACGGGTCTTGGCGAGTTCCGCCATCGTGACCGCCTGCCGGTGGTGGACGATCATGTCCTGCATGAAGCGCACGTCGCCCGGCGCATAGCTGACGCCGGTGATCGCGATCGCTTCGCGCGCATCGATGGTGCGCGAGGCTTCACCGGGCGCACCCGGCAGCACGATGGGCGCATCCTGAGCCGCGACCGGCGCGGTGGCGGCGGTCGCGAGCAGCGCCGCGGTCAGCGAAAGGCGAAGGGTCATCATATGTCTCCGAAGGGGGAAAGCCTGAACTCTTCCCTCCTAGCTATCATGCGGGCGCAATTACGCAAATCTCGTGCGAAGGGCCCGTCGATGTCGGAGCCATTCGCGCTCTCGCCCGTTGAGCGATCAGACACGAAAACGAGAAAGAGGAACCCCCATGCGTCTTCCCAAGAATGCCCATGTCGCCATCGTCGACGGCGAGAATTTCAGCGTGATGCGCAACTCTGGCGCCCCGCTGGAGCCCAAGCTCGACCGTGCGGAACATCCCGATCTTTCGGCGACCAATTACAGCGCAGGCGTTCGCCACCAGGACAATATCGGACGCGAGAAGGGCACCAGCACCCAGCTCGACGAACTCGCGCACGCCGCTGCGGCATCCGAATGGCTCAATTCGAAATGCGTGGCGGGCGATATCGAGGAACTGGTCGTGATCGCGGATCCCAAGACGCTGGGCGAGATGCGCCACCATTACCATTCGGAGCTTGAAAAGCGCCTTCTGGGTGAAATCGCCAAGACGATGACGGGCCAGCCGACCGACAAGATCGAACAGGCGATCGCATCCGCCTGACGCGACGAGCGGTCTACGCTCCGGCTCGCCGAAGCGTCTGAAAACACCGCAACAATGAACTGATCCGCTCCGCGCCACAATTCGTCGCGGAGCGGTTGTTCCTTGGGAACCATCCCCGCATTAAGCAAACGCAAAGCTTGATTGGGGTATCGGGGTCTCATGGGACTGAAAAACATCGGAAGCGTGCTGGCGGCAGGGCTTATGGCCCTCGCCTTTCCGGCACAGGCGCAGCAGATCCAGTCGGTCGCGCCCACGGTCGGCGAACAGGTCAGTGGCGGTGCCGCCGCCACCGAATACGAATCGCTGTTCGATTCCATGCTCGGGACCGAGGTTCGGCCTCTCGAGACCATGGAGGCCACTTACGACAGCGACCTCACCCGGCGCATCGCAAGGCTCGCCGATGCCTCGCAGGGCCGGATCGGCGTGTATGCGATCGACCTCTCTTCGGGAGAGGAAGTCGGCGTGATGGCCGATCAGTGGTTCCCGCTGGCAAGCACCAGCAAGGTCGCGATCGCCGCGACTTATCTGGCGGGCGTCGATCAGGGCAAATGGACCCTGTCGAGCGAATGGCGCCTGCCGGGACGCGGCGGCGCGACGCTGCCCGCCCGTCGTCATCTCGAACTGATGATTTCGAAAAGCTGCAACGATTGCACCGACGCGCTGCTCGATGCCGTCGGCGGTCCGGCGGCCGTCAATCGCTGGATGCGCGAGGCGGGGCTCACCGAATTCATGCTGACGCGCGATATCGCCACGCTGATCCGCGAAGACGGACGTTCGGACCCGGCGACTTCGATCGACGTTAACGACAGCGCCACGCCGCGCGCCATGGGGCAGCTGCTGGCGGGTATCTATCAGGGCAAATGGCTCAGCTCGTCTTCGCGCAGCGTGCTGATGAGCGCGATGTTCGCGACCACGACGGGCAAGAACCGGATGTCCGCCGCTTTGCCGGGCAGCGCCAATCTGGCGCACAAGACCGGCACGTTGAGCCGTACGGCCAGCGATATCGGCCTGTTCCAGACAGCCGACGGGCGCACGATCGCCGCTGCGATCTATGTGACCGGGCAGAGCCCCTCGATGGCGTATGAGAACGGCAATCGCAGCGCCAAGCTGGAAGCGCGCCGCAAGCGCGACATGCGCATCAACAGCATCACCGGCGCGCTATACGAAGGATTTCAGCGTCGCGCGAATGACGGGCGGGTCTGGGCCAACGCGACCTATGGCGGCGAATAACCGCTCGCCGATTTAGACCTGGCATCACGGACACGAAAAAGGGCGGCGCCGCGAGGCACCGCCCTTTCTGTTTGCAGCCTGAGCTGCAGACCGATTAGTCGGCAGCCGCTTCGTTCATCGATTCGTTTTCGATGTTGGCTTCCATTTCGGTGGTTTCGGCTTCGGCTTCGGCGGCGGCGTCTTCAGCAGCGGCGTCGAGGTTGGCACCAGCTTCTTCCATTTCGTTGCCAGCGGCTTCGAGGTTCGTTTCGGTGTCGGCAGCGGCGTTTTCGACGGTCGAGGACGCGGCGTCTTCGGTGGCTTCCGAGCAAGCGGCGAGCGACAGGGCAGCGGCCGAAGCGGCAGCGATAAGAGCGATCTTGCGCATAAGATGAAATCCTTGATCAGCGAGTAAAACTGGAAGACCCGACAGGGCTTCCGCGAAACCCTTTTCGTGGCCTCACGATGGCTAAATAATGGCGACAATGTGACGATGCAAGCGATTTCGCCCCAATTCGTCGCAATCTGCCTTTTTTCGGCCTTATTTCGAAGCCCGAAAGCGCTCCCCTTCGCCTCGCCCCGCTGCTAGACCGCGCGCAATATGGCGCAAAAACAGCATCTCTATCTTGTCGACGGATCGGCCTATATCTTTCGTGCCTATCATCGCCTGCCCCCGCTGACCAATCCGGAAGGCACGCCGGTCGGCGCGGTCTACGGCTATACGACCATGCTGTGGAAGCTGGCCGACGATCTTCACAAGGCGGACGGGCCGACGCATCTTGCCGTCATCCTCGACAAGTCGAGCCATTCCTTCCGCAACGACCTCTACGATCAGTACAAGGCCAACCGCCCCGATCCGCCCGAGGATCTGGTGCCGCAATTTCCGCTGATTCGCGATGCCACCCGCGCCTTTTCCCTGCCGGTCATCGAAGAGCCCGATGTCGAGGCGGACGATATGATCGCCAGCTATGCCCGCGCCGCCACGCGCAAGGGCTGGGATGTCACGATCGTCAGTTCGGACAAGGACCTGATGCAGCTGATCGGCCAATGCGCCGATGACGAGCTGGAACCCGGCGTCGAAAGCGGCGGCTGCATCGACATGCTCGACACGATGAAATCGCAGCGCATCGGGCGCGACGAAGTGGTCGAGAAATTCGGCGTCCCGCCCGAGCAATTGGGGGACGTGCTGGCGCTGATGGGCGATTCGGTGGACAATATTCCCGGCATCTTCGGCGTCGGCCCCAAGACCGCCAGCAAGCTGATCGCGGAGAACGGCACGCTCACCGCTGCGCTCGATTCGGCGGCGGACATGAAGAAGTCCAAGCTCAAGGAACGGCTGATCGAGCATCGCAAGGATGCGGAACTCAGCCGCATTCTCGTGACGTTGAAGGAGGATTGCCCGCTTCCCGTCGCGCTCGAGGACATGAAGCTCGACGAAGTGCCGAGCGAACCGCTCGCCGCCTTCCTCGAACAGCATGGCTTCACCAGCCTGCTGCGCCGCCTCGATACGGGCAGCGGCAGCCCCGACCGGCCCAACAATCTCAATCCCATGAAGCGTGAAAACAAGGGCGCGGAACCGGGGGCCGAGGGCAATCGCCAGCCTCCGCCCGACATGCCTGCAGTGGACCGCTCCGCCTACGAGGCCGTGACCAGCATGGACCGGCTCGAACACTGGATCGCCCGCGCCCATGCCGCGCGGGTCGTGGCCGTCGATACGGAAACCAGCGCGCTCGACGCGATGCGGGCGGACCTGGTCGGCGTTAGCCTGGCCTTGGGCCCCAACGACGCCTGTTACATCCCGCTGGGCCATATCGTCACGCAGGGCGGCGGCAACGACATGTTTGCTGAAAAGCCCGAACAGATCGCCCGCGAAAGCGCTCTCGCGGCCCTGAAACCGCTTTTGGAAAGCGACGCGGTCCTGAAGGTGCTGCACAACGCGAAATATGATCTCAACGTCCTGGCGCGCCACGACATCCATGTCGCACCTATCGACGATACGATGATCATCAGCTTCGCGCTCGATGCCGGGCGCAGCCTCGACGGTATCGGGGGCGGTCACGGGATGGACGAGCTGGCGGGCCGCCATCTCGATCACGCCTGCCTCACCTTCAAGGAGCTGTGCGGCACGGGCAAGAAGGCGATCCCCTTCGGCGAAGTGCCGATCAACAAGGCGACCGAATACGCTGCCGAAGATGCCGACGTGACGCTGCGCCTCCACACGCTGCTGAAACCGCGCCTCGCCATAGAGGGCGGCACGCGGGTCTATGAGAGAGTCGATCGCTCTCTCGTCCCCGTGGTCGCCGAAATGGAGCGGCACGGGATCAAGGTGGACCGGACGCGGCTGGCCAAGCTGAGCGAGGAATTCGCCACCGAGACCGCGCGCCTCGAAAGCGAGATCCACACGCTTGCGGGCGAGGAATTCACAGTCGGCAGTCCCAAGCAATTGGGCGACGTACTGTTCGAAAAGCTCGGCCACAAGGGCGGGCGCAAGGGCAAGAGCGGCCAATATTCGACCGATCAGGCCGTGCTGGAACGCCTGTCGGGCGACGGGGCGGAGATTGCCGACAAGGTGCTCGAATGGCGCCAGCTCACCAAGCTGAAATCGACCTATACCGACGCGCTTCAGGCGGCGATCAATCCCGATACGGGCCGGGTGCACACCAGCTACAGCCTGGTCGGCGCGCAGACCGGTCGCCTCTCCTCGACCGATCCCAACCTCCAGAACATCCCGATCCGCACCGCGATCGGCCGCCAGATCCGTGAAGCCTTCGTGCCCGAAGACGGCAACGTCCTGCTCGCCGCCGACTATTCGCAGATCGAATTGCGCCTCGCCGCGCATATGGCGGAAGTCGATGCGTTGAAGGAGGCGTTCGAACAGGGCGAGGACATTCACGACCGCACCGCGCGCGAAATGTTCGGCGAAGTGACCCGCGACACGCGCGGTCGCGCCAAGACGATCAATTTCGCCATCCTCTATGGCATCTCGCGCTGGGGGCTCGCCGGTCGCCTGAAGGTCGAGCCCGACGAGGCGCAGGCGATGATCGACACCTATTTCAAGCGCTTCCCGGGCATCCAGCGCTACATCACCGAAACGCTCCAGACAGTGCGCGACCGCGGCTATTCGGAGACGCTGTTCGGGCGCAAGACCTGGTTCCCCCGGATCCGGTCGAAAAACCAGTCCGAACGCCAGGGCAGCGAACGGGCGGCAATCAACGCGCCGATCCAGGGCACCAGCGCCGACATCATCAAGCGCGCCATGGTGCGGATGATGCCCGCGCTGGAGGCCGAAGGACTCGCCTATGACGGACAATCCGGCGTGCGGATGCTGTTGCAGGTGCATGACGAACTGGTATTCGAAATGCCGGACGACATGGTCGAGGCCGCCCGCCCGGTGATCGAGCGCGTGATGGCCGAGGCCGCCCTGCCCGCCGTCGAGCTGTCGGTTCCGCTCGGCGTCGACATCGGAACCGGGCCAAGCTGGGATGCCGCGCATTGACGCCGAAATTCGATCTTCTCGGACGCAGCAAGCGCTTTCGCTGGGTCAATGTCACGCTGCTCGCTCTGATGGCGCTGGCGATGATCGGGCTGATCGTCGTCGCCTTCCAGACGATCGAGAGCGAGCGGGCCGAGCGCGAACAGGTCGAACGCACCAACGACATCCTGCTCGAATTGCGCAACGTGTCGAGCGCGGCGGTCAATGCCGAGACCGGGCAGCGCGGCTATCTGATCACGCTCGACCGGCGGTATCTCGAATCCTATCTGATCGGTCGCGAACAGATCGATCCTTCGCTGCGCCGCCTGCGGACCGCGATGGAGGATGAGGAGACCACCCGCAGGCAGAACGAGCTGGTCGATCAGATCGAAGCGCTCGCCACGTCCAAATTCGCGGAAATGGACGAATCGGTCCGGCTGCTTGAAGACGGGCGGCTGATCGACGCGCGCCGCGAAATGCTGTCCGATCAGGGACAGGAAACGATGGAGCGTCTGCGCCGCGCGATCGGAGAAATGGAGCGGATCGAATTCCAGCTCCTGTCCGACGCCACCGAAGAGACCGCGCGTGCGGAAGGCCGCGTCCTCCCCCTTCTGGGCGCACTGATGCTGTTGCTGATCGGCTCTATCGTAGCTGGGACGCGCCTCGTCGCCCGCACCGCCCGCGCGGAGGTCGAGGCTGCGCAGGCGGTGGCGCTGGGCGAAGCGCGCGACCGTGCGGACCTTCTGGCGCGCGAACTCAATCACCGGGTCAAGAACCTGTTCGCCGTGGTTCTGGCGATCATCCAGCTGAGCGGTCGCGACAAGCCCGAATCGAAGGAAGTCACCGACGGGATCGCGGAACGGGTCCGCGCTTTGCTGACCGCGCACGAGGTGTCGCAAGGCGAGCTCGATCGCCCGGTCGCTTCGCTGCGCGCGCTCGTCGAGACGACGCTTGCCCCCTATCGCTCCAGCAAACTGACCGCAGATATCGAGGGCGACGAGATTCTCCTGCCGGCCAAGCAGGTCACACCTCTTGGGCTGGTGCTCCACGAATTGACCACCAATGCAGTCAAATACGGTGCCTGGTCCAGCGGCGGGACGATCGCGGTCGATTGGCAGCGGGTGGGCGATACGATCAAGCTGGTCTGGCAGGAGCAGGGCGACGCGATCGAGACCGAACCAGAACGGCGCGGCTTCGGCAGCATGCTGATGACCAGCGCCTCGCGCCAGTTCGGCGGTTCGATCGAGCGCGAATTCCTGGCCGAAGGCGTTCGCGTCATTATCGAGCTTCCCATCGAGGATCAGCAGAACGAGCTGCCTGCGACCGGTTGAGTCGTACCTGCGCTCCGCCTAGGGCGAAACGCGATGTTCGAACGTTACGACCCACGCAATTACCAGATCGACACCGAACTGCTTATCGAGGTCGCGGTGACGCTGGGCGGTGCCGTCCTGATAGCGCTCGCCCTGCACTGGCTGGCGATGGCAGTGCTGCGCCGGGTGGCGCGCCATTCGATCAACATGGTCGACGATGCGATGCTGGCTCGCGTGCGCAAGCCGCTCCGGTGGGTCATGCTCGGAATCGCGATATCGGCTGCCGCTCATGGCGACGCCTTGGTGGGCGACCAATGGGATGCGGCGGCCCGCTTCATCATGCCCGCCCTGATCGGCTGGCTGCTTTATGCCTCGGTCAAGGGAATCTCCGAAGGCTTGCAGCGCCAGTTCGACGCCGCTGCAGATCCGGTCGCCCTGCGCGCCCAGCGCACGCGGCTCGCCATTCTGGCGCGCACGGTCAATGTCGCCGTCGTCATCATCACCGTCTCGCTGATCATGCTCAACATTCCGGGCGTGCGCGATATCGGCACCGCGATGCTGGCTTCCGCCGGTCTCGCCGCTCTGGCCGTGGGCGCGGCTGCCCAGCCGGCGCTCAAATCGCTGATCGGCGGCTTGCAGATGGCGCTGACGCAGCCGCTACGCATCGGCGATATGGTCAAGCTGGACGGCGAGGTCGGGCGCGTGGAGGAAATCCGCATGAGCTTCGTCACGGTCCGGACCTGGGACGAGCGAGTGCTGGTGGTGCCGACTGTGCGCTTTCTCGAAGACACGTTCGAGAATTGGTCGCGGATCAGCGAGAAGCTGACCGCGCCCGTCTTTCTCCATCTCGATCCGGCGACCGACGTCGGCCCGATCCGAACGGAATTCGAACGCTTCGTGACGGCGCACGAACTTTACGACGGACGCAATCTCGCGCTTCTTATGACCGAGGCCTATCCCGAGAGCATCGAACTGCGCCTGGCGATGAGCGCGGGGACGATCGGCGACCTGTGGACGCTGCGCTGCGAAGTGCGCGAACATATGCTCCACTGGCTTCAGAACAACATGCCTGGCGCGCTGATCCGTCACCGGCTCGAAGTCGAGGCGGCGAACGCGCGGGCGACGGGGGGCTGACGTCGCCCCCGCCGGGGAAAGACTTATCCCTCCCCGTGCTTCCGCTCGCGCGTGCTTTCCACCATGCCCTCGTAGACGAAGCCGATCGGCACCGCTTCCGCCGCGCGCTTCTTCAGCTCGCCGCGCATCTTCTTGTATTCCTCTTCCATCTTGAGCGTCACCGTCGCGCGCGAATCCTCGAGCGCTTCGACGAAGTCCTGATTGCCCACTTCGGTCACCTCGCGGCCCACCCGGTGCAGCGCGTTGAGACCCGCACGGCGAACCACGTCTTCGAGGTCCGCGCCGGTGAAGCGCTCGGTCTTGCCCGCCACATCGGCGAGGTCGACATCGTCCGCCAGCGGCATGTCGCGGGTGTGGATCTTGAGGATATGTTCGCGCCCGCCCTGATCGGGCGTGCCGACATAGACCAGCTCGTCGAACCGGCCCGGCCTCAGCAGCGCAGGATCGACCAGAGTCGGGCGGTTGGTGGCACCGATCACGACGACCGACTGCAATTCCTCCAGCCCGTCCATTTCGGCAAGGATCGTGTTGACCACACGGCCCGTCACCTGCGGTTCGCCCGCACCCGATCCGCGCGCGGGCACCAGGCTGTCGATCTCGTCGATGAAAACGACGCAGGGCGCCACGGCGCGGGCACGCTGGAACATCCGAGCGATCTGCTGCTCGCTTTCGCCATACCATTTGGAGAGCAGATCCGAGCTCTTCATCGAAATGAAGTTCGCCTCCGCCTCCTTGGCGACCGCCTTGGCGAGCAGGGTCTTGCCCGTGCCCGGCGGCCCATAGAGCAGGAAGCCCTTGGCCGGGCGAATGCCGAGGCGATGGAAGGCTTCGGGATTGCGCATCGGCAGTTCGATGCCTTCCTTCAGTTTCTCCACCGCATCGCCCACGCCGCCGACATCGCTCCATTCGACATTGGGAACCTGCACCATGACTTCGCGCATGGCCGACGGCTGGATGCGCTTCAGCGCGCTGATGAAATCCTCGCGGCTGACATAGAGATCGTCGAGCACTTCGGGCGGAACCGTCCGCTCGTCGAGATCGAGGCGCGGCATGATCCGGCGCACAGCATCGATGGCCGCCTCACGCGCCAGCGCGGCGATGTCCGCGCCGACGAAGCCGTGCGTGGTACGCGCCAGCTCCTTCAGATCCACCTTGTCGCCCAGCGGCATACCGCGGGTGTGGATGCCGAGGATTTCGCGCCGCCCGTTCTCGTCCGGCACGCCGATCACGATCTCGCGATCGAAGCGGCCCGGACGGCGCAGCGCTTCGTCGATGGCGTCGGGGCGGTTGGTGGCGGCGATCACGACCACGTTGGCGCGCGATTCCAGGCCATCCATCAAGGTCAGCAATTGGGCGACGAGGCGCTTTTCCGCCTCGCCCGGCACGCGGTCGCGCTTGGGAGCAATCGAATCGATCTCGTCGATGAAGATGATCGCGGGCGCGTTGCGGCTCGCCTCCTCGAACACTTCGCGCAGGCGCTTCTCGCTCTCGCCATAGCCCGATCCCATGATCTCCGGGCCGTTGATGATCGAGAAATTGGCATCGCTCTCGTTCGCGACCGCCTGCGCCAACCGCGTCTTGCCGGTTCCGGGCGGGCCGTGCAGCAGCACGCCCTTGGGCGGATCGACGCCGAGGCGGGTGAACAGTTCGGGATAGCGCAGCGGCAATTCCACCATCTCGCGCAATTGCTGGATCGTGTCCTCGATCCCGCCGACATCGTCGTAATTGACGACCGCGCGACCTGCCTTCGCTTCTTCGTATTCGGCGCGCAGCTCGACCTCGGTATTTTCGTCGATATGGACGATACCCTTGGGCGACGTCGAGACGACGGTGAGCCGGATCTGCGTCAGCGCATAGGCGGGCGAGTTGACCATGCGGCGCAATTCCTGCGGCATGTTCTGCACCGGCTGCTGCCCCGTCGTGGCGACGAGATCGCCGGCCACCAGCGGTTTCCTGAAGAAATTGCGCTTCAGCGCCTGCGCCGGGCCCTGCAGGCGCATTTCGCGACTGGCGGGCGCGAAGACGACACGGGTCGCGGGGCGCGATTCGGTCGAGGCGATCGTGACGTGTTCGCCCGATCCGGTTTCCGCATTGGCCCGCTGCAACCCGTCGAGGCGCACCACGTCGAGCGCCTGATCCTCGTCGTAAGCGGCCATGGCGATCGCCACGGTGGAGCGCTTGCCCTTGATTTCGACCACATCGCCTTCGGTAATGCCCAGCTTCTGGAAGGCCGTGCGCGGCAGGCGCGCTATGCCCTGCCCGCTTTCCTCCTGCCGTGCCGCTGCAACCTGCAGCCTCACCGTGTTATCTTCGACTGCAGCTTGCGCATCGGCCATTCGCTCGGTCCGTCCTCAATTCGTGTCACTGGCGGGACAGGTAGGAACCGGCCCCTCGCGATGCAAATGAGCGAACGGCGTGCAAGGTCCACGAAAAGACCCTGCAACGCATGCAGAACAAGAAAAAAGCCCGGCTGGCGAACCAACCGGGCTGTTAAGTCTTGGGAGAGGATGCCTGAAAAGGCATGACCGATATGCGCTTGCAGCAAATATTGTGCAAGTGCGAAAAGAACATTCATGGTTGCAAGAAGCGCAACACTCTGCCGCACAGGTCGCTCTGCTCGCGCGTTTTGCGCAGGGGTGACAGCGCCCCGCCATGGTCCTAAACCGCCTTGCCGTAACGGAGGTCCGATGAACAAGCTTTACCCTGATGCCGCCGCCGCCCTCGATGGCGTGCTTAAAGACGGCATGCTGATCGCCAGCGGGGGCTTCGGCCTGTGCGGCATTCCCGAACGCCTGCTGGTCGCGATCCGCGATTCGGGCGTCAGGAACCTGACCTTCGCCAGCAACAATGCCGGGATCGACAATGAAGGCATCGGCATGCTGCTGCGTACCAAGCAGGTGGCGAAGATGATCAGCTCCTATGTCGGCGAGAACAAGGAATTCGAACGCCAATTCCTCGCCGGTGAACTCGAAGTCGAATTCTGCCCGCAGGGTACGCTCGCCGAGCGGATGCGCGCGGGCGGCGCGGGCATTCCCGGCTTCTATACGAAGACCGGCGTCGGCACGCAGGTGGCCGAAGGTAAGGAGGTCAAAAGCTTCGTGGGCCCTGATGACCACGAAGAGGATTACATTCTCGAACGCGGCATCTTCGCCGATCTGTCGATCGTGAAGGCCTGGAAGGCGGACGAGACCGGCAATGTCGTGTTCCGCAAGACGGCGCGCAATTTCAACATGCCCGCCGCCACCTGCGGCAAGGTCTGCGTCGCCGAGGTAGAAGAGATCGTGCCCGTGGGCGAGCTCGACCCGGATGCGATCCATCTGCCGGGCGTGTTCGTTAATCGCCTGATCGTTGGCGCGCCCTACGACAAGAAGATCGAATTCGTCACCACGCGAGACCGCGAGGCGGCGTGACCTTGCGGGGCGTCCTGTCCTCTCTGGCGCTGACGGGCGCGGCTTTTGCGTTGCAAGGTTGCGTGGTCGCGGCCGCCGCTCCGTTTGCCGCGGCAGGCGTCGCGATCGCCAAGGGCAAGCGGGACGCGCCGCGCGCTCCGGCGACTGCCGCGCTCGCCTCAGCGCCTTCGACAGGCGCCGCGCTCCCTTCGTCGGATGACACCGCCGTGGTGCTGACCGGCCTCACCGCCCTTCCCGCCCCAAGCGCACGCGACATCGGCGTTCGCGACAAGACTTTCCTGACCTTCGCGCAGCACGCGCTCGATCGGGTCGACGCCAGCCCCGCCAACGCCGACACCCGCAGCGCCGTGCTGGCAACCCCCGGCGCGTTCGACAGCGAGCGCGCGGCCTGTCGCGCACGCCCCGCCATGGTGCTGATCGATCTCGATCCGGGCCGCGACGCCTTCGATCCGCTGGCCGACAGCCAGACCGATCCCGCCCTCGTTGATGCCCTGGCCCGCCTGCGAGAGCAGGACGTCGTCGTCGCCTGGCAGACGCGCCTCGGTGAAAATTTCGCCGAGGCCATTCGCGCCGCTCTCGCCAGCACCGGGCTCGACCCCGAAGGGACGGACAGGCTTCTGGTCCTGGGCTCGCTGGACGAGCGCAAGCAGACGCGGCGCGATGCGCTGGCGAAAACGCATTGCATCGTCGCCATTCTGGGTGACGAGCGCGCCGATTTCGACGAACTCTATCTGTATCTCAAGGATCGGGAAGCGGTCGTCCCTTCCGATGCGATCATCGGACGGGGATGGTTTCTGGCGACGCCAATCGTGAGCGAGGGATAATGCAGCGGATTTTCAAAGCACTGGCGCTGGCCGGTTGGGCGCTGACTATGGCGGGATGCGCGCAGAGCATGACGGGGGGCGAACCGTCGGCTGCACCTGCTCCCGCGATCACGCTGGAGAGCGCCGCGCCCGATTCGATGCGCTGGCTCTACGGATCGGGCGAAGCGGCGGGCGTCTCGATCCAGACATGGCGCATGCTGGCCGATTACGCCGAAAGCGTGACGCGCGGGCCTGCGCCTGCTCGATCGGTGGCGATGGGCTTGCCGCAAAACGTCGCTGATGGTGTCGGCACCGTATCCTGCCGCCGCGCCGATGGCACCGCGAAGCCGCTGGCGATCGTATTCGATGTCGACGAAACGGTGATCCTCAACGAAGGCTACGAATATTTTCTCGCCACCGGCAACACCTACAGCCGCGAAACGTGGGAGATGTGGGAGCGCATCGGCGCGGCGCAGGTCTCTCCCGTTCCGGGTGCCGTCACGGGATTGCGTCGCCTGCGCGCGGCGGGCGTGACCCCGGTCTTCAACACCAACCGGCAATACAGCCCCGAAGGTGCCGCACGCGCCATCGCCATGGCGGGCCTCGGCGAGGCGGTTCACCGCGAAACCCTGTTCCTGCGCGGCGACGACGGCACCGACAGCGGCGACAAGGACGGCCGCCGCGCCCTGATCGCCGAGCGGTACTGCGTGATCGCGCTGGCGGGCGACAATCTGGGCGACTTCGCCGATATCTTCAACGACGACACTCGCGGCGTCCAGGCGCGCCGCACTCTCGCCGCGCGGGGTGACTACGCACAGCTCTGGGGGCAAGGCTGGTTCGCCTTTCCCAACCCCGTCTACGGCGATTCCATCACCGGCACGATCGGCGAGGTCTATCCCGAAACCCACCGCTGGAAACCCGGCACGCCGCGCTCCGACGCGCCCGCAATCATGAATGAAGGCCAATGAGATGACCGATACGACTGCCACCGGCTGGGACCGCAACCAGATGGCCGCCCGCGCCGCCAAGGAGCTGGAGGACGGCTATTACGTCAATCTCGGCATCGGGATCCCGACGCTGGTCGCGAACCACATCCCCGAAGGCATGCATGTGACGCTCCAGAGCGAGAACGGCATGCTCGGCATCGGGCCTTTCCCCTATGAGGGCGAAGAGGACGCCGATCTCATCAATGCCGGCAAGCAGACCATCAGCGAATTGCCGCACAGCGCCTATTTCGACAGCGCGACGAGCTTCGCCATGATCCGCGGCGGGCATATCGACCTGACCGTGTTGGGCGCGATGGAAGTGGCGGAAAACGGCGACATCGCCAACTGGATGATCCCCGGCAAGATGATCAAGGGGATGGGCGGCGCGATGGATCTGGTCGCAGGCGTCAAGAAGATCATCGTGGTGATGGACCACACGGCCAAGGACGGTTCGCCCAAATTCCTGCCCGAATGCTCGCTGCCGCTGACCGGAACGGGCGTGGTCGACATGGTCATCACCAATCTGGGCGTGTTCCAGCGCGCGGATCACGAAAGCCCGTTCAAGCTGGTCGAACTGGCGCCGGGCGTGAGCGCGGACGATATCGCCGCGCAGACCACGGCGCATTACGAAGTCGCGCTGTAATCCGACGCGAATCATGACCGGCTGGCTGGACGCACCCCGCAATCCGAACGCGCCGCTTGCGGGGGTGAAGGTGCTCGAACTGGCGCGCGTGCTGGCTGGGCCGTTCGCGGGGCAGATCCTGGCCGATCTGGGCGCGGACGTCATCAAGGTCGAAAGCCCCGATGGCGACAACACCCGCATCTGGGGTCCACCCTGGATCGAGCACGATGGCGAGCGCACAGCCGCCTATTACCACGCCTGCAATCGCGGCAAACGCTCGCTGGTGGCGGATTTTCGCGACGCTGGCGATCTCGACAGGGTGAAGAACCTCGCAGCAGAAGCCGACGTCGTCCTCGAGAATTTCAAGCCTGGGGCGCTCGGCAAGTTCGACCTCGATTACCAGAGCCTGTCCGCGTGCAATCCGGCGCTGGTCTATTGTTCGATCACCGGCTTCGGGCAGACCGGCCCGCGCCGCAGCGAGCCGGGTTATGATTTCGTGATCCAGGCGATGAGCGGCATGATGTCGCTGACCGGCGAGCCGGAAGGCGATCCGATGAAGCACGGCCTGTCGATCAGCGATCTGTCCTGCGGCTTGTGGTCGGCCAATGCGGTGCAGGCGGCGCTGCTGATGCGGCACCGGACCGGGACCAGCCAGTGGATCGATATGAGCCTGCTCGATTGTTCGGTGGGCCTGCTCGCCAATCAGGCGATGACCTATTTCGCCACGGATAAAAATCCGGCGCGCATGGGCAACGCGCACGCCCAGGTCAGCGCATACGGCGTCTTCCCGACGCAGGACGGTCCGGTCGTGCTGGCGCCTGCCAATGACGTGCTGTTCCGCAAATTGCTGACCCTGCTCGGTCGGGACGATCTGCTGGGCGATCAGCGATTCGCCAGCAATGAAGGCCGCATCGCGCACCGCGCTGAAATCGACGCGCTGATCGCGGGGGAAACCGCCGGGTGGTCTCGCGACGCGCTGCTGGCGGCTTGTGCCGAGGCCGGGGTTCCCGCCGGGCCGATCAACGATCTCGACACAGTCTTCGCCGATCCACAAGTGCGCGCCCGCGAGCTGAAGATCGCGCCGGACGGCGTGCCCGGCATCCGCAGCCCGTTCCGCTTTTCCGATGCGGATCTGGCGCTCGACGAACCGAGCCCGCGACAGGGAAGCATCGACCCACGCTAATTTCTCTCGCGAGAGAAATTTCTCTTGCCTCACTCGCCCCTGCCGTTATTTCTGTAATTACAGAAACGAAAGGCGAGTCGCGATGAGCGCGTTCATGGACATCACCGAAGTCCGCTCCTTCATCCTCCATTGGGGTGAGATGGGCACGCAATGGGGCGTCAATCGCTCGGTCGCGCAGATGCACGCCCTGCTCTATCTCAGCGACCGGCCGCTCCACGCCGAAGAGATCTGCACCCGTCTCGGCCTCGCTCGCTCGAACGTATCGAACGGGCTCAAGGAATTGCAGAGCTACCGGATAATCCGTCGTGTCCATGTCGAAGGCGATCGGCGCGATCATTTCGTCGCCGACACCGACCTTTGGGACATGCTCATGAAGATCGCCGCCGAACGCAAACGGCGCGAGATCGATCCGACGATCCAGCTCCTCGGCGAGCTGGCCGAAAGCCTCGACGGGCGGACCCAGCTGCCCCCGCATATCCACGAACGGATCGGTCGCATGCACGAATTCCTCGGCACGCTGACGAACTGGTACGACGATGTGCGCCGCCTGCCGCGCCCCACCCTTGTCGCACTCATGAAGCTCGGTGGCCGGATCGCCCGCTTTATCCCCGGCGGCAAAACCAAACCTTCAGCCGACACCGACTGATTTTCCCGCGCCGAAGAAAGGAGGCCACGCCCTTTCCGCATTACCCAATTTCTCTAATTTCAGAAATTAAAGGAGAACCCAGATGTATCTCGTACCCGCTTTCCTCATCTATCTCGCCGTGAGCCTCGCCCTTACCGTCTGGGTCGCGCGGACTCTGTCGCGCAATGGGATCGTTTTCCTGAAGGAATGCTTCGGGCACGACGATGCGCTGGCCAATTCGACCAATCACCTGCTGGTCGTCGGCTTCTATCTCGTCAATCTGGGCTGGATCCTGCTGACGCTACGCTACGGCACCGCGCCGGAAACGCTCGCGCAGACGATCACTTTCCTGTCGAGCAAGATCGGGCTCGTCGTGGTGGTGCTCGGCGCCATGCACTTCTTCAACATGAACGCGATCGCCAAATTCGGACGCAAGGTCGGCCAGTGGCTGCGCGAAGATAGCTCCTACGCCTGACGCGTGACGCACCAATGAAAAGGGCGGCTCTCGCGGGCCGCCCTTTTCCTGTCTCGAATGTTCCGGATCAGCCCATTGCCGCCTTCAGATCCTCGACCAGATCGGTGCGCTCCCACGGGAAATGATCGCCGGTCACTTCGCGGCCGAAATGGCCGTAGGCGGCGCTCTTGCGGTAGATCGGCTTGTTGAGGCCCAGATGGGTGCGGATGCCGCGCGGGGTCAGGCCGCCGAGCTTGCCGATTCCGCGAATGGCGTTTTCCAGCCCTTCGTCCGTCACGCCGTCTGCGGCGGTCCCGTGCGTGTCGACATAGAGCGATAGCGGTTCGCTGACGCCGATCGCGTAAGCGAGCTGGATCGTGCAGCGGCGCGCGAGGCCGGCGGCGACGATGTTCTTGGCGAGATAGCGCGTGATATAGGCCGCAGAGCGATCGACCTTGGTCGGATCCTTGCCGCTGAATGCGCCGCCGCCATGGGGGGCCGCGCCGCCATAGGTGTCGACGATGATCTTGCGGCCCGTCAGGCCCGCATCCCCGTCCGGCCCACCGATCTCGAAGGCGCCGGTGGGATTGATATGCCAGACCGTCTCTTCCGTCAGCCACCCTTCGGGCAGGATCTCGCCGACCGTCTTCTTGACGTAGGCCTTGAGCTCGGCCTCCTTGTCGCCCTTGTCGTATCCGCGCGCATGCTGCGTCGAGACAACAACAGCGGTGCATTCGACCGGCTTGTGGTTCTCGTAGCGCAGCGTAACCTGGCTCTTTGCGTCGGGTTCGAGGAAGGGCGCTGCGCCGCTCTTGCGGTCATCCGCCATGCGGGCGAGGATCTTGTGGCTGTAATCGAGCGTCGCGGGCATCAGGTCGGGCGTTTCGTCGCAGGCGAAGCCGAACATGATCCCCTGATCGCCCGCGCCTTCGTCCTTGTTGGACCCATCGGCACCCGCATCGACACCCTGCGCGATTTCGACCGACTGGCCGTGGAGGTGATTCTCGAAGGTCAGCGTTTCCCAGTGGAAGCCGTCCTGTTCGTATCCGATCTCGCGCACCGTTTGGCGCACGACATTCTCGATCTCCTCTTGCGCGCCTTCTGCCCAGTCACCGTTCTCGAACACTCCCTTGCAGCGGATTTCACCGGCAAGCACGACGCGCTGCGTGGTGGTCATGGTTTCGCAAGCGACGCGCGCTTCCGCGTCCTTCGAGAGGAACAGGTCGACGATAGCGTCGGAAATCTGATCGGAAACCTTGTCGGGATGGCCTTCCGAAACGCTTTCGGAAGTGAAGAGGTAATTGCTGCGCATGGGGTCTCCGATGGAAGGGGAAGTTCCGATATAAAGATAGCTTTATGTGTTGCCCTTACCTAGCGCCGCCACAGGCGCGCCGCAACCAGCGAAAGGGCAAGAAAAGCTATCGCCCAGAGCGCGGTAAGCCCATGGCCCATGCGCGCGAACAGGGTCGGACCGAGCGCCTGCGGCACGAAGCCGTCGATCCGGTCCGCCCGGTGCATCCCTATATGATCGCGGACCACGCCCTTCGCATCGATCACCGCGCTGATGCCGGTGGTGGTGGAGCGCAGGACCGGCAACCCCTCCTCGATCGCACGCATCCGCGCCTGGCCGAGATGCTGTGGCGGGCCCCAGGCACCGAACCAGCCATCGTTCGAGGGATTGAAGATGTAATCGGGCCGATCGTTCGGATCGACGACCTCGCCCGAGAAGACGATCTCGTAACAGATCTGCATCCCGGCCTTGCCCCAGCGGCCAAGATCGAGCGTGCGCGGACCGGGGCCGGGGATGAAGTCGATCGATCCGGCGACGAGGCGGGACAGGCCGAGCGGTTCGAGCACGGCGCGCATCGGCAGATATTCGCCATACGGGACCAGATGCGCCTTGGCATAGCGCGGCCCGATCGTGCCGTCCGCCGCGATCGGCGCGATGGAATTATAAGCTCCGACAGCGCGCTCGTAATCGCCATCCCTGCCGATTTCGAGGTCGACCATGCCGGTCAGCAGCAGACTGTCCTGCCCGATCGCATATCCGATCCGGCGGCGCGCGAAGACCGGGTCTCCGGCGACGGTCATCTGGTCGTAATAGCGTTGGGGATAGCCGGGGCGCAGATAATCCGGAACCGCGGATTCGGGCCACAGGACGAGCCGCCGGTCGAATTCGCGATTGGGTTGCGACAGGCGGTGCAGCGTCAGGAATTGCGTCTCGAAATTGCTCGGATCGTCGAGCACCTCCTGACGCAGATCGGGCTGGACCAGCGTCATCGCGAGGTCCGACGAGCGTGCGGCGGGCTGTGGCAGATACATGCCCAGCGCCAGCAACAGCGCTGCACCGCCGAACACCAGATAGCGCTTTTCCCGAAGCAGCCACAGCGCAAGCCCGCTCGCCAGCGCGACCATGCCGGACAGGGCATAGGTACCGAACCAGGGAAGCGCCAGAGCGAGGCCAGGGCGCGCAAACGGGCCCACCCACATCAGCGAGAGCGGCCCCCAGACATAGCCGGTGAAGACCCAGCTGCGCAGCCATTCGGCCACGATCCAGCTGCCCGCGAAAGCGAGCGACCAGACGGGGATCGGCTTGCCACGCGCCAGGAGATGCGCAGCCAGCACTGCGAGCGCGGGATAGACCGCGAGATAGACTGACAGGAGCGGCACTGCCGCCCAGCCCAGAATGGCGGGCATTTCCGCCTGATAGGTGAAGGCGGTGGCGATCCAGTTGTTGGTGAGTGTGAAATGGGCGAGCCCGAAGAGCCAGCCACGCAGCAGCGCCTCGCGCCAGTTTCCGGCGCTTCGGCCGATCCAGATCAGCCCGGCCAGTCCCGCCATGGCGAGCGGCCAGAGCTGAAGCGGCTGGAACCCGGTCGCGGCGAGCAGGCCGAAGCCCAGGGCGGCGAACCGCGGATGCGCGGCGAGCCCGTCTCTCATCCGTTCGAAAAAAGCCTGCATCGCAGCCGCGATCCGTTGCCAGCCTCGACGATCAGCCTGCGACGCTTACCTTGTCGTCGTCCTGCGGCTGAGCCTTGCGGGCGCGGGATGCGCGCTTGGGCTTCGGCTTGGCGCTCTCTTCGTCGCCATCCGAACCCACGATCGAAGGCGGCAGCGCCGCCACGTCGATTTCCGCCGACGCTTCCAGATCCGCCTTGCGCTTGCGCGGGGCGCGCTTCTTGGGCGCTTCGCTCTCTTCGCTGCGGCTTTCGCGCACGAAGGGATTGTCGTCCTGTTCGAACCGATCGTCGCCCGCCTGCGTGTCGCGATCGGTCTTGCGCGGCCGACCGCGGGTGGCGCGCTTGGGCGCATCTTCGCTCCGCCCATCGCTGCGCTCGTCCTGACGCTCGTTGGAACGTTCGACCTGGCGATCGTTGCCGCGTCCGCCGCGCTCGCGCCGATTGGGCTTGCGGTCGTCGCTCCGGCTGTCGTTGCGATTGTCGCCGCGATTATCCTGGCCGCGCGCATCGTCATCATCGTCGCCGTCGCGGTCGTCGCGGTCCTGGCGATTGTTGCCGCGCGCTTCGTCCTGGCGGGCCTTGTTGTCGGCGATCACGCGGAAATAGTGATCGGCGAACTGGAGATAGTATTCGGTCTGAACACGATCGCCATTGTGCTGCGCGTCCTGCGCCAGCTTCTTGTACTTGTCGAGAAGCTGGGGCGCATTTCCCCGCGCGCGACTGTCGATCCGGTTGCCCGAATTCGCCCCGCCCTGATTGCGATTGCTGCGGCCGCGACGGCGGTTGTTGTTGTTACGATTGTTGTTCAAGGAATAGCGTCCTCATTCATGGCGCGGCGCGAACCGTGTTCGCTCTCAGCCGCGTGACCCCTCCTGCGCCGAAACCGTGGTCGCGAGACTTACCAGTCGCGAAACCTGGGCGCGGGCCGCATCTTCCGATCTTTTTGCACGGTCCGCGAAGCAAAGCGCCTCACACCTGAACTGCATATGTCGGAGCCAGACCGGCGGGACGAACGCGTCGCACTCCGCTAACCTGTAAGCTAGGGGTAGTGCCTCCCATCCGGTTTGCCAAGCCCCTATCGGTTTATTCCCCGCTTCATGGCCAAGGCGCGCGGCCTCCCGGCAAGATCGCGATGCAATTTGGCTGCAAACCCCTCGGTCGCTGCGAGGGACGTGAC
>NZ_LWFF01000137.1 GCF_001635685.1 Erythrobacter sp. HI0063 | reverse complement strand
GGCGCGTGCCGATCTGATGACCATACTGGTCCGTACCGATCCCGACCGGCCCGGACAGAGAGGCCTTTCGATGCTGCTCGCGGAAAAAACGCGCGGCACGCAGAACGAACCTTTTCCCGATGCCGGTATCGACGGCGAGGAGATCGCGGTCCTCGGCTATCGCGGTATGCGCGAATACACGCTCGGCTTCGAAGGTTTCGCCGTTGCGCAGGACGGATTGCTGGGCGCAGAGGAAGGCAAAGGCTTCAAACAGCTGATGCACACTTTCGAAGGAGCCCGCATCCAGACCGCCGCGCGCGCCATCGGCGTAGCCTGGAACGCTCTCGATCTCGGCCTCGCCTACGCCGTTCAGCGCAGCCAGTTCGGCAAGGATCTGCTTGTCTTTCCGCGCATAGCGGACAAATTGGCGTTGATGGTCTGCGAGATCGTGATGGTGCGCGAGCTCACCTATAGCGCCGCGCGCCACAAGGATCGCGGCCAGCGCTGCGATATCGAGGCGGGCATGGCGAAACTGATCGCCGCACGCACCGCCTGGAGCGCGGCGGACAATGCGCTGCAGGTGCACGGCGGGAACGGCTACGCGCTCGAATACGAGATCAG
>NZ_LWFF01000136.1 GCF_001635685.1 Erythrobacter sp. HI0063 | reverse complement strand
GATCTCGCCGCGTCGATCGAGCACGAAGGGGCCGAACAGGCCGCAGTCGCGCGGCTCGCCGAGTTCGGCCTAGAGCAGTCCGCATTGCGCGAGGCCATGGCGCGCAAGGTGGTCAACGAAGCCCGCATCGTCGCCATCCGAGAATTCCGGGAAATGTTGGCCAACCCTGGAGCCGCCTATGCGCCGGTCCCGCGAGCCGAATACGAGCCAACTGAACGATATGGCACTGCAGTGCCCACGCCACCCGTACCTTCTCCTACACAGCCCGCAATGGCGGGTCTTTATGGGACCATGACGGCGACCGAGGCGCTGGAAAAATTCTTCGCGCATAATCCCAGAACCGGGGGCAAGGATGGGAAATCAAGGCGGAAGAACGGGCAGGCTTGGACAGCTAAGACACGCAAGCAGGCGGGGGTCGCCGCACGTTTCCTCGACGACGTACTGGAAGGTCGACCGCTCGCCCAGATCACGCATGAT
>NZ_LWFF01000135.1 GCF_001635685.1 Erythrobacter sp. HI0063 | reverse complement strand
CGGGAACCGGCGGATGCCCGCCGCCTTGAACCGCAAGGCGGCGAGCTGTCTGTCACTTATGCCGCCAATCGTTGCGGCTCGGCCATCTTAGCCAGCCAAGAATTGGTGGGAAACCGATCGGTTAGCGCCGCAAGGACTGCGTCGTCACCAGCATCAGGCGCACCAGAGGCCGCCCCGGTCGCAAGAAAATAGCGCCAGGCCACCTGTGTGATCGTGCAGACGTCAGCCACGACCTGTGTCTCCACATGGTCCCATGCGCCATACCTGACCGCGAGCGAGATATCCTTTGAGGGCATCGGCTTCGATGCCACGCCGATGGCCTCGCAAAACTCCGGAAGATGGACGTAATGGCCGAGCGATCGCACCGCGCTAGAGAGGTCAAGCCGGGTACGCGCGAACGGTGCCGGATCGCGCAGTTGCAGCGGCAGGACCATGCCGCGTTCCATCGCTGCGCGCTTCAGGCATAGAAAGTCCTTTGCTTCGCCTCCCCAGCTGATGATCCTGGCGTCCTGAAACGCCGAGCATAGGGTGAAGAACGCGCCGACAATGTCCTCCTCGGGCTGATCTGTAATCACCTCGACATTGGTGACCACAGGTCGATCCATGTCCGGCGATATGGTCAGAACACACCATGCGCCCGCGACGATCCGGTGGAACGGCCAGCGGACGAAGCCTTGCGTAGCGTCGTTCTCGGCCACCTGGTAACGCTTGAAGGCGTCCATATCGTAGAGAAACTCGAAGTCGCAGACGATCACCCGCTGCCACGGACTGGTTGCGGATCGATC
>NZ_LWFF01000134.1 GCF_001635685.1 Erythrobacter sp. HI0063 | reverse complement strand
GTGCGTATGAATACGGCGGCTTCCAACCTCGCCAATGCGGGTTCGGTCGCCGGCAGCGAGGCGGAAGCTTACCGCCCGATGCGCACGGTCTTCGCCGAAGAACTGAACAACGCCACCGGCATGTCCTCGGTTCGCGTGGGCGGCGTGGTGCGCGAAGATGTCGCGCCGATCCGCCGCCACGATCCCGGCCATCCCCTGGCCGACGAGAACGGCGACGTCTGGGAAGCCCCGGTCGATGAGAACGCCGAAATGGTCGAGATGCTCGAAGCCTCGCGCCAGTACTCCAACATGGTCGAGGCCCTCTCGACCGCCAAGCAGCTGATGCTTGAAACGATGAGGATGAAGTGATGGTTGCCATCTCCAACAACCCCGCAATCTCCAATGCGGCATCCAGCGCGCTGGGTCAGACGCAGGGCCGCGGCATGGACGCGCTTGGCCAGGGCGATTTCCTCAAGCTGCTGACCGTGCAGATGCAGCAGCAGGATCCATTCGAACCGGTCGATAACAAGGACATGCTGGCGCAGATGGCACAGTTTTCCGCGCTCGCCGGGTCGGCCGAAACCAACGAAATGCTCGAGCGGATCGCGGACAAGCTCGACCAGCTGATCGTCACCACCGAATCCGCTCAATCCGCTTCCGGCCTCTGAGCCCCTTTTCTCGACAGGAGTAAGTTCATGTCCTTTT
>NZ_LWFF01000133.1 GCF_001635685.1 Erythrobacter sp. HI0063 | reverse complement strand
TATCATCCAGCCCCTCCCGATCTTGAATCGGGGCGGCGATGCCCCCATCCCGGAAGCCACGACAATTCGATTCGAAAGCGAGTGAGTTCCCGATGGCCGATAACGCTCCCAAGGCTGCGCCGAAACCTGCGACCAAGACGTCGCCCGCGGAATTCGTCAATCAGGTCCGCGCCGAAACGCGCAAGGTCGTCTGGCCGACCCGCGAAGAGACGATCCGCACGGCGATCTTCGTCTTCATCATGATGGTGATCCTCTCGCTGTTCTTCCTGGGCGTGGATTCGGCCTTCGGGGCCGTGGTGAGCTGGCTGCTCACTCTCGCCTGAGGCCGCTTTCCGGCCACCGACACAGATATTTTGACAGGGTAATTTTCACGATCATGGCACGCTGGTACATCATCCACGCCTATTCCGGCTTCGAGAACAAGGTCCGCGATTCCATTATCGCCGAGGCCGAGCGGCTGGGCCTGTCCGAAGGCGTCGAAGAGGTCGAAGTGCCGACCGAAACGGTGACCGAAGTCAAGCGCGGCAAGAAGGTCCAGGTCGAACGCAAGTTCATGCCGGGATACGTCCTCGCCAAGCTCAACATGACCGACGATGTCTATCACCTCGTCAAGAACACTCCGAAAGTGACGGGCTTCCTCGACGCCGCCGAAATAGCGCGCGGCTTCCTTCTCGGAAATCGCCTGCGGCTTGTTGTTGTTGCCGAGGAAGCCCGTCACTTTCGGAGTGTTCTTGACGAGGTGATAGACATCGTCGGTCATGTTGAGCTTGGCGAGGACGTATCCCGGCATGAACTTGCGTTCGACCTGGACCTTCTTGCCGCGCTTGACTTCGGTCACCGTTTCGGTCGGCACTTCGACCTCTTCGA
>NZ_LWFF01000132.1 GCF_001635685.1 Erythrobacter sp. HI0063 | reverse complement strand
GAGCATCACTACGACGCTGTTCGAAAAAGCGCTGGCGAGCATGGGGAAGCTGCCCGAAGACGTCGGCCTGTCATTCAATCTTTCGACCTTCGACATCGGGAGGTCGAGCACTATCGATGGGCTGATTGCGGCCATCGAACGTCATGGTGTCGCTCCCGATCGCATCACGTTTGAGATTACGGAAACCGCACTGATGCGCGAATACGATACTGCGATTGCCCATATCCACCGTCTGCAGGGAATGGGGATCTCGATCGCGCTCGACGATTTCGGCACCGGCTATTCGAGCCTGAGCTATCTAAGCCGGCTCCCCATCGACAAGATCAAGATCGATCGCAGCTTCGTGTGCAAGCTGGACGAGCCGGGCGTCAAAAAGATCGTGACCGCGATCATGGGCCTGTGCGAAACGCTTGATCTGGAATGCATCGCCGAAGGAATCGAAACGGCCGAAGACTGCCTGACGCTGGAAAGCATGGGATGCAGACTGGCGCAGGGCTATGCCTTTGCGCGACCGATGGACATTGCGAACCTGCTTGCGTGGCTGGACAGCCATGGACAGCATCCTGCAAATCGTCGGGCTGACGCAGGGCTCAAAAGCCTTCCGGCATTCGCCGAATTGGGGAATCGTTTCTCCCGGCAATAGGCTGACGGCGTTGCCGTTATTGCACGGCCAGAGGGAACGATGCCCACTTTGGACCGGAAATGGTGCGGTCGAGAAGACTCGAACTTCCACGGGCTTGCGCCCACAACGACCTCAACGTTGCGCGTCTACCAATTCCGCCACGACCGCACATGACCGTGGGGGCGCTGGCCCCCGCGTCGGTAGGAGCGCGCCCCTA
>NZ_LWFF01000131.1 GCF_001635685.1 Erythrobacter sp. HI0063 | reverse complement strand
TGAGGAGTGGAGGTTGATGGCTTTGGCCAAGGGTGCAGGTCTTGAAGAATTAGCGCGGGCGTATTTCGCGCGGCAGGGCTTCGTCGCCATCCGTAGCGTATCGATCCAGTTCGAGGAGGAGGAAGTCACGGATGTCGACGTCTGGCTGTACGGCCGACAGGGCGGTGGCGTGCGAACAAGGGCGCTTGTCGACGTCAAGGACAAGAAGTCACCGAAGGCGTTCGAGCGTATAATGTGGGCGCGCGGTATGCAGTTGGCCTTGAACTGTGACCGGGCGGTGGTCGCCACGACTGACACCAATGCGAAGGTGACGCGCTTCGCGCATCAGCAGAAAGTCGCATTGCTGACGGCCGCCTACCTTCGCCACTGGTCAGGTGGCGACGAAATTTTGAGGGAACGTCTAAGCCTCGAAGAGCTGTCGTCTAGCATCCAGTCCTACGCAGGTCACAAGCAAGATGGCGACTGGCTCAAGCAGATCGCCGCGGCCAAATCCGCGGTGGTGAGCTTGGCGCCATACCCCGCGTTCAACAGGGCCATAGCGTCGTTCCGGTTTTTCGCCGAGCGCGCCGCCACCCGCCCACAGCACCGGGAGCCAGCGCTGCGGGGCGCCTTCTTATCCGCTGCGCTTGCCTCCATGGCGCTTGATGCGGCGCTGGAGCGGCTGGTCTTCGAGGAGCCGAAGGCGCGCTACGATTTGCTTTACTCCGGTGTTACCTATGGCGACGCAGGCGACAACCGGGTGCAAAGCAGTATCGACACCGTT
>NZ_LWFF01000130.1 GCF_001635685.1 Erythrobacter sp. HI0063 | reverse complement strand
GCGATGGAGCGCCTGTCGACCGGCAAGCGCATCAACTCCGCCAAGGACGACGCCGCCGGCCTCGCCATCGCGACCAGCATGACCTCGCAGGTCCGCGGCATGAACCAGGGCATCCGCAACGCCAATGACGGTATCTCGTTGGCGCAGACCGCCGAAGGTGCGCTCAATGAAGTCACGAACATGTTGCAGCGCCAGCGCGAACTTACCGTCCAGGCTTCCAATGGGACTTATTCCGCTGATGACAAAACAAACCTTGCGGCCGAAATGGATGCTTTGAATACGCAAATCCAAAGCGTTCTGAACAATACCGAATNCAACGGTAGTAAGCTGTTCGCCGGTGGTGAATCGGCAGCTACGCCAGGGACCCTAGACCCTGCTGTAGAGAACAAAATCACTATTCAGGCTGGCGCAAATGCAAGCGATACGGTCGAAATAAATCTTGGCGCAGGCTTAGCTAATAACGCAGCATTCATCGCTGCTACCGGCACTTTTGGTGTCGATGTGACAGATCTAGCCGGCGACGGTAGCGAACTTGCCCTGTTCGACGATGCCATCAAGGTGATCTCGACGACCCGCGCCAACCTCGGTGCATCGCAGAACCAGTTGGAATCGGCGGTGAACAACCTTTCCAGCAACATCACCAACCTGTCCGACGCCCGTTCGCGGATCGAAGATACGGACTACTCGGCTGAGACGACCGCTCTCGCTAAGGCCCAGATCCTGAGCCAGGCTTCGGGTGCCATGCTCGCACAGGCCAATCAGAGCCAGCAGAACGTTCTCTCGCTGCTTCGTTAAGATAATCGGTCACCCGATTGGCGAAGGGGCTCGTCGCTCGAAAGGGCGGCGGGCCTTTTCGCGTGCGCGGGTACTTCGTGTGCTCATGCGGAAAAATTACGTAGGATTACTTAGGGCCTAGAAGACTTAGTTTGAAGATGATGTGGCAGAAAACAGGTTGGAGAACCGCAAGATCCATGCCTTCCCTTGCCTATCAGCTCACGCCGGATCGTCCGGACTGTTCGCGCCGCGCACCGCGCACGAACATGTTCGTGCGCGGTGCGCGGCGCGAACAGTCCGGACGATCCGGCGTGAGCTGATAGGCA
>NZ_LWFF01000129.1 GCF_001635685.1 Erythrobacter sp. HI0063 | reverse complement strand
GGCGCATTCCCCAATTGCTCCGCCGCCTGCTTTAGGATCTGTTCGGCGGCCTTTCTTGCCGCTATTGCTTCAGCATTCGCTTTCACAGCAGAACTCACCAGTTGCATCTGCGTCTCGTGCAGATCCGCGCGGACCTTTCGCGCTGCTTGATCTTCACGCTCGCGCTCTTTCTCAGCGCGGCTTCTGATGTGACGAGCAGCTTCTTGGGCGCTTACCAGTTCGGCCGCAGCTGATGCCCTGTCGCGGACCGCATTTTCATTGGCGTGCCGAACTTGCTCCTTTTCTACTTCGAGTTCCTTACGGCCCTTGGCGTTCTCTTCGTGCTGTTTCTGCAGATCACGGATCAGGGCATCGGCTCTCGCCTGGGCTTCGGCCAGTTCATCCAAACGAAGCTGTTCGGCGTGCTTCCAATCGGAACCGCGCGTGCGTTTGGGTGACCCGCGCTCAACGCCGGGAAGGTCCATCACGTGCAGAAAATACTCGTGAAGGGCATCTTGTAGAGCCTGCCCACACACCTTGGGCGTGGTGATGGGTTTTCCATCCTTGTCCTTATATGGACGGTACGCCTCCGCCAGTTCCTTTAGGTCACGGCTCGTGGAAACCCAGACGTGGGATCCTTTCGAGGTGGACTTAAGGTATTTCGGCGCCACGAAGACGTCGACATTCTTCCGGCCTTTCTCATCGCGGTCCAGTCGATTGGCGAAGATCGCCTCATCGCCAAAAATTGCCTCGACGAAATCGCAGGCATGTTTCAGCATGTAGGGGCCGTCATCGCCATCGACGAGTTCGTCCGGGAATTGGAAGTTGATGTGGATGACACGCTTCTTTCCACC
>NZ_LWFF01000128.1 GCF_001635685.1 Erythrobacter sp. HI0063 | reverse complement strand
GCACATTCACAATCTCGAGGCAGATTGTAGAAAACGCGTGTCAGTTGAACGGCATCGACAAGTCGGCACGACGTGATGGGCTGCAGATTCTGAGGGATGCGGGCCGCGTCGACGTTGCAGGCGACGGGTCCGTTGCGGTGCTGGGCGCCACGACACAGGCGGTGCTAGAGGCGACAGTCGAGATTTTTGACGATCAGCGTCCCAGCTCAGACGAGCAGGCAATCATCGACCTGTCCGAACGCGTGTCTGGTAAACCTATGAAGCGCGCCGAAGCCGAGGAGTACATCTCCGACACGCATAAGCTAGTGAAGGCCGACGCGACCACGCTTGTGGATCTGTCGAAGAAGACGGCGCTCATTGACGAGGAAGGCGAACGCAGCAACGGCATCTTGTTCAACTCGCACACCTTCCGCGACGGCAAGTACGCGGAAAAGGCCCACCGCGTGCTGGAACATCTAAAGGCGGACGAGCGCACCCTGCTCACCGAGGTGCAGGACAAGCTGTCACGCAGCGGCGCGATGTACGAAGCCGAGGTCGAGAGGATGCTTGGGTCGGACCTTTACAAGCGGCTGGTCAGTGTTGGCCTGTTCGACCGAATGGAGGTTAGCAACAGTACCGAGTCTGTTGGCTACATCGCGTCGCCGAACGACTTCCAGAAATACGGACGCCCGTTCGAAGAGGACCCCATTGATGACGCGAAAGCGCTTATCGCTTCGTTGACCTATGGTCAGACGCGCAGCAACTCCGTGCGAGGTCGGATTACGATGCCCGAAGCATTGATCCGCACCCTCGTTCGCGGTGACGAGCTCGCCGCTGGGGCTGGCGGCATCCGCGCGATCGGCGAGGATTACAGAGAGCTGGAGGCGCGGCAAGTTGTCGAGACGACCGAGCAAAGCCGGGGTCGTTTCACCATGCGTCTTCTTAAAAAAGACGTTGGCGAGTTGGCCTTG
>NZ_LWFF01000127.1 GCF_001635685.1 Erythrobacter sp. HI0063 | reverse complement strand
GCGTTCAAGGGCCGTATTCACGGTAACGCCAAGGGCGGCACCGTGCTGAATTTTGGGTCGTACGGCCTGAAGGCGCTGGAGCCCGAGCGGATCACCGCGCGTCAGATCGAAGCGGCTCGCCGCGCGATCACGCGTCACATCAAGCGTCAGGGTCGTCTCTGGATCCGCGTCTTCCCGGACGTGCCGGTTTCGAAGAAGCCCGCCGAAGTCCGTCAGGGTAAGGGCAAGGGGTCGATCGAATACTGGGCAGCCCGCGTGAAGCCGGGTCGCATCCTGTTCGAACTCGATGGCGTTGCGGGTCCGCTCGCCGCCGAAGCGTTCGAGCGTGCTGCGATGAAGCTGCCCGTGAAGACCAAGGTCGTTGCCCGCCTCGGCGACACCTCGCATCTGGGAGGCGAAGCATGAGCAAGACCGAAGACCTCCGCCAGAAGTCGGACGATCAGCTCGCCGAAGAGCTGACCTCGCTCAAGCGCGAGCAGTTCAACCTGCGTTTCCAGGCGGCGACCAACCAGCTGGAAAAGCCGGCCCGCATCCGCGAAGTGCGCCGTTCGATCGCTACGATCAAGACGCTGCAGGGCGAGCGCGCCCGCACCGCGGCTGCCAAGGCTTAAGGAACAGATTATGCCAAAGCGTATCCTGATCGGCACGGTTACCTCGGACAAGACCGACAAGACCGTGACCGTGCTCGTCGAGCGTAAGGTGAAGCACCCGCTGTACGGGAAGATCATCCGCCGTTCGAAGAAGTATCACGCCCATGACGAGCAGAACGAGTACACGCTCGGCGACGTCGTGCGCATCGAAGAGACCAAGCCTATCTCGAAGACCAAGACCTGGCAGGTCAAGGACCGGGTGACGGCGGGCGGCACGCAGGCTGTCGAGGCCGACCTAGAAGTCGAAGCCGCAGGAAACTGACGTAATCGGAACTGCCGGGCACCTGTCCCGGCAAGCCAAGAGAAGGAACCGGATCGATGATCCAGATGCAATCCAATCTCGACGTCGCGGACAATAGCGGCGCCAAGCGCGTCCAGTGCATCAAGGTACTGGGCGGCTCGAAGCGCCGCACCGCGAGTGTCGGGGACGTGATCGTGGTTTCCGTGAAGGAAGCTCAGCCGCGCGCGAAGGTGAAGAAGGGCGATGTTCATCGCGCCGTCATCGTGCGTACGAAAAAGGACGTGCGCCGTCCCGACGGCAGCGTGATCCGCTTCGACAGCAATGCCGCCGTGCTCGTGAACAAGAGCGAAGAGCCGATCGGCACCCGTATCTTCGGCCCGGTGGTGCGCGAACTGCGCGGCCGCGGGTTCATGAAGATCATCTCGCTCGCTCCGGAGGTGCTGTAATGGCCGCCGCCAAGATCAAGAAGGGTGACACCGTCGTCGTCCTGTCCGGCAAGGACAAGGGCCAGACGGGCACGGTCGAGAAGGTCATGCCCAAGGATGGCAAGATCGTCGTCGAAGGCGTGAACGTCGCAACCCGTCACCGCAAGCCGAACCAGCAGAACCCGCAGGGTGGCATCGACCGTTTTCCGGCTCCGATGCATATCTCCAAGGTCGCGCTGGCCGATCCGAAGGACGGCAAGCCCACTCGCGTCCGTTTCGAAGAGAAGGACGGCAGGAAGGTGCGCGTCGCCGTGAAGTCCGGGGAGACAATCGATGGCTGATAGCTACACGCCGCGCTTCAAGAAGAAGTACGAGGACGAAATCGTCAAGGCGATGACCGAGAAGTTCGGTTACAAGAACCGCCTCGAAGTGCCTCGGATCGAAAAGGTCACGCTCAACATGGGCGTGGGCGAAGCGAGCCAGGACAAGAAGAAAGTTCAGACGGCCGCCGAGGAAATGGCGCTGATCGCCGGTCAGAAGCCGGTCATCACCAAGGCCAAGAAGTCGATCGCCCAGTTCAAGCTGCGCGAAGGCATGCCGATCGGTGCGAAGGTTACCCTGCGCCGCGATCGCATGTACGAATTCATGGACCGTCTGGTCACCATCGCAATGCCCCGCATCCGCGACTTCCGCGGCGTCAATCCGAAGAGCTTCGACGGGCGCGGCAATTATGCGATGGGCATGAAGGAACAGATCGTGTTCCCCGAGATCAGCTACGACCGGATCGAAAAGGTCCGTGGCATGGATATCATCGTGACCACCACGGCGAAGACCGACGACGAAGCGCGCGAGCTGCTGCGTCTGTTCGGTTTTCCGTTCCCGGCCGAGCAGGCCGAGGGTGCGTCGCAAGAGAAGGAAGCGGCGTGAGCCGCTAAGAGAGGAACTTAAGTCCAATGGCGAAACTGAGTTCGATCAATAAGAACGAGAAGCGCAAGAAGCTCGTCAAGCAGTACGCTGCCAAGTACGAGAAGCTGAAGGCAATCGCGGACGACAAGTCGGCCGACGAAAGCGATCGGCTGATGGCGCGCCTGAAGATGGCGGAATTGCCGCGTAACGCGAATCCCACGCGTGTGCGCAACCGCTGCTCCACCACCGGCCGCCCGCGCGGCTATTACCGCAAGTTCGGCATCAACCGCATCGAGCTGCGGGATCTGGGCAATAAGGGCCTGATCCCCGGCCTGACCAAGTCGAGCTGGTGAGGATCTAGACCATGGCATTGACCGATCCCCTGGGTGACATGCTCACCCGCATCCGCAACGGCCAGCAGGCGAAGAAGGACAGCGTCCTCTCGCCCGCGAGCAAGCTGCGCGCGAACGTCCTGGAAGTGCTCCAGCGTGAAGGCTACATCCGTGGCTACAGCGAAGACGACAGCGGCAAGCACAAGGCGCTGCGGATCGAACTGAAGTATTTCGAGGGCGAACCTGCGATCAAGCACGTCGCTCGCGTCTCCAAGCCGGGCCGCCGCGTCTATTCGGGTTCGAAAGAACTCCCGAACGTGCGCAACGGCCTCGGTATCACCATCGTCTCGACGCCGCGCGGCGTGCTTTCTGACAACGAAGCGCGCAGCGAAAACGTCGGCGGCGAAGTGCTGGCGGAGGTGTTCTGATGAGCCGCATCGGCAAACGTCCGGTGGCGATCCCCAGCGGGGTCACCGCCAATATCGATGGCAAGACGCTGTCGGTGAAGGGGCCCAAGGGCACTCTCACCATGGGTCTGTCCGACCTCATCGACTACAAGGTCGAAGATGAGGGCATCTCGGTTCAGCCTGCCAACGACACGCAGAAGGCCCGCGCCTTCTGGGGTATGCAGCGCACCATGGTGTCGAACCTGGTCGAAGGCGTCACGGAAGGTTTTTCCAAGACGCTGCAGATTTCCGGTGTCGGTTATCGTGCGTCCACGCAGGGCAAGAAGCTGAAGCTTCAGCTCGGCTATTCGCATGACGTCGATCTCGATGTGCCTGAAGGCCTCGACGTGCAGACCCCGGACCAGACGACGGTGATCGTGTCGGGTATCGACAAGCAGAAGGTCGGCCAGTTCGCCGCAGAAATCCGCCGCTGGCGCAAGCCCGAACCCTATAAGGGCAAGGGTATCAAGTACCAGGGCGAGTATATCTTCCGCAAGGAAGGGAAGAAGAAGTAAGATGGCCAAGCTTTCCCTCTTCGAACGCCGCCGCCGCCGTGTTCGCACGGCGCTTCGCAGCCGCTCCGGTGGCAAGCCGCGTCTGTCGGTGCATCGCACCGGCAAGCATATCTATGCGCAGATCATCGACGATGCCGCCGGCAAGACCGTCGCCGCAGCTTCCACGCTGGGCGCTTCGGGCTCGGGTGCCAACGTCGATGCCGCGCAGCAGGTCGGCAAGGACATCGCCGCAGCCGCCAAGAAGGCCGGCGTGACCACCGTCGTGTTCGATCGCGGTGGCTTCCTGTTCCATGGCCGCGTCAAGGCGCTGGCCGATGCCGCCCGCGAAGGCGGGCTGGAGTTCTGATTATGGCCGACGAGAACAAGACCCCCGAAGACAATTCGGCTCCCGCCGTGGCGGAGACTCCCGAAGTCGCGAAAGCCAAGGCCGATGCCGGTGTCGCGACTGCCGAGACCGAGCATGCCGTGACCAATGAAAAGCCCGCAGTGGCCGATACGCCGTCTGAAGCTGCCGACAACCAGTCGCCGGCTCAGGGTGCCGAAGGTCAGCCGCGTCAGCGTGGTGGCCGCGGCGGTAATGACCGTGGCGGACGCGATGGTGGCGGCCGTGGCCGTGGCCGTGGTCGCGACGATCGTCGCGGTGGACGTCGCGAGGAAGAAGACGACGGCATCATCGAGAAGCTGGTCCACATCAACCGCGTCTCCAAGACCGTGAAGGGTGGTAAGCGTTTCGGCTTCGCCGCACTGGTCGTGGTCGGCGACGGTTCGGGCCGCGTCGGCTTCGGCAAGGGCAAGGCCCGTGAAGTGCCGGAAGCGATCAGCAAGGCGACTGCCGCTGCGCGCAAGCACATGATCCGCGTTCCGCTCAAGGATGGCCGCACGCTGCACCATGATGGCAATGGCCGTTTCGGTGCGGGCAAGGTCACCGTCCGTACGGCGCCCGCCGGTACCGGTATCATCGCCGGTGGTCCGATGCGTGCTGTCTTCGAAAGCCTTGGCGTTGCCGACGTGGTGACCAAGTCGGTCGGCACGTCCAATCCCTACAACATGATCCGCGCAACCTTCGATGCCCTGCAGGACCAGACGTCGCCGAAGTCGGTGGCGCAGCGTCGCGGCAAGAAGGTCGCCGACCTGCTTGGTCGTGGCGGATCGACCGAGGCCGAGGCGCAAGCCGACGCCGCGGCCATGGCGGAGTAAGTCAGATGGCAGACAAGAAGACCATCACCATCAAGCAGATCGGTTCGCCGATGCGTCGGCCCGAAAGCCAGCGCAAGATTCTGATCGGCCTTGGCCTCAACAAGATGCACAAGACCGTGACGCGTCAGGACACCCCCGAGGTGCGCGGTGCAATTGCCAAGGTTCCGCATCTGGTCACGATCGTGGACTGACACGCGCCCGAGTTCAGGCGATTGCCTGTTCGGTTGCTACACATTCGATGGCGGCGGAGAAGCTTGGCGGCTTCTTCGCCGTTTTCGTTTGTCTGTAGAGAATGCGCTCAACGCCACGCACGCTTGATCAGGCGGCGCAGTCTCCATGGATCTGCACCGTGAAATCGACCGTTCGGTCCTGCACGATCCGACGTTCGACCAGGCGGCAATTCGCTTTGGTGTAAGCGTTGATAAGCGCGACCGTCTCCGCGTTGGGCGGCCTATGCTTGAAATCGGCCACGTCGACGATCACGCCGGGACGCTGTGCCAACAGGCGTCGGACTTCCTGTTCGGTATCGAGATGACTGACATTGCGCTCCGCTCCGTGGCTGAGATGGGGCGGGAAGGCGAGGGGGGTCGGCAAATGATGGCCTGCCAGATGATAGAGCATCGGCGGACCGTCGAAGATCACCATGGATCGGCCATCGTCATGCTTCCGGATCGCGTCGACCAGACGGTCCATCGCCACGCTCGTGCGCTCCGTACGGTCGAAATCGAGCGGAGAGTGGATGGCAAAGCTGATCGTCAGCACAAGAACCAGCCCGATCGATCCCGCGACCGGCCGCGCAAGGATCGGCGCCGATGCGAGCGATAGCGGCACCAGAAGCGGGAGCGCGTAATGGAGATGGAAGTTCGGCACTGCGAGCAGCCCCAGTACCGCCGCCGCCAGCCAGACCAGAATGAATGATTTCATGTCGGAAGATGGTGCTTGGCGCATCCCCAAGAAAGCCAGAGCGATAAGCGGGGTGATAAGAATCCCCATAATCGCCGCTCCGAAGAGAGAGTTCGACGCCTCGTATGATTTCGAGAGATTGGAGAGGACCATCGCCTGCCAGAATTCGCTCCATTGGCCTGACGCCGCGTAAAAGCCTGCGATGGCGAGAGTCGGCGCAGCGCCGATCGCGATCCAGACAGCCATCCATTTTACCGTGCGCTGTGCGCTTCCCGACTCTCTGAATAGCTTCCAGCTGGCCCACAGTCCGAACGCGGCGACTTCGAATACGGCCGTCTGTTTGATGGTAAGGGCCAGGCCGCCAAGGCCCATGGCGAGGACCAGATAGGCTGCCGAGCCGGCTTCGCTCGATTTATCGGAATGGCGTTGGACGATCCAGGCCGCCGTCGCCACCAAAGCATTGTAGAAGACGGGGCTTTGCCCGCCATATCCCCCGAACATGGGAAGCGCGCACAGATAGAGAATCGCAGCTGTGCAGCCTGCGCGCGAGCCGAATTCCCTTCTAGCCATTTCCCAGATCACGGAAGCTGTGAAGCCGGCGAAGATTGCCGCAACGATCTGGTAGACGATCGGATCGTAGGAGATCGCGGCCATCGCCCAGTAAAGGGCGAAATGCCCGAACGGCTTGCGGTCCCATATGTCGACGAAGGGTAGGGCGCCCTGCGTCATCTCTATCCCGGCGGCGAAATAGAAGGCCTCGTCGACGAAGAGATTGGGATTGCCGAAGGTGGCCATGCGAAGGCCGAGCGCAATAAGAATGCACACGCCCAGCCGCCACGCATGACCCGATGCCAGCGACAGCCTGCCGGAACGCTCGATCCGCAGATTCGCAGCGGGTAGACTGAAATTGAGCATTCTATATCCCGATCACCGTCGCGCTTCGCTTTGCGCCCTACATCCGAGACATTGGGGAACGGTTAACCATGCATCGCGACGGAATTCGCAAACTCGCAGACAGGGGGTGACAATCGCTTCGGTTTTGGATAGGGGCCGCCCCTTCCAACAGCGCGCACCCCTTCAGGGGGCCTAGAAAGCGAAAGCGAGTGCACTATGAAACTGAATGAAATTCGCGACAATCCCGGCGCCCGTAAAGAGCGCATGCGCGTCGGCCGTGGCATCGGCTCGGGCAAGGGCAAGACCGGCGGCCGTGGCCAGAAGGGTCAGAAGAGCCGTTCGGGCGTCGCCATCAAGGGCTTCGAAGGCGGCCAGATGCCGCTTCACATGCGTCTGCCTAAGCGCGGCTTCAACAATCCGTTCGGCAAGGATTTCGCCGAAGTGAACCTGGGCATGGTCCAGAAGTTCATCGACGCGGGCAAGCTCGACGCCAAGACCACGCTCGATCACGAAACGCTGAAGGCCGCCGGCCTCGCCCGTGGCGGCAAGGATGGCGTGCGTCTGCTCGGCAAGGGCGAACTGACTGCCAAGGTCACTTTCAAGGTTGCCGGTGCGTCCAAGGGCGCGATCGAAGCGGTCGAAAAGGCCGGCGGCAAGGTCGAAGTGATCGCCGCAGCGCAGCCCGAGCACGAGAAGAAGGCTGCCCGTACCGAAGCGAACAAGGCCAAGAAGGCCAAGTAAGCGGGAAAATCATGGGGCGGGGGTTCGACATTGGGCGAACCCCACCCTATCTACCCCTCCATCGCCGGGAGGGGCCGGCACCAAGCTAGGATCGACTTTTCGAGATGGCATCACGCGCCGATAATATCGCGAGCAATCTAAGCCTCGCCAATTTCTCCAAGGCAACCGAACTGCGCCAGCGAATCTGGTTCACCATCGGTGCCCTGGTCGTCTTCCGCTTTCTGAGCTTCGTTCCGCTGCCGGGTGTGAACCCGCTGGTGTTGCAATCGCTCGCCGATACGGCGCGCGGCGGCATCCTCGACATGTTCAACATGTTCACCGGCGGCAGCCTCGAACGGATGAGCCTGATCGCCTTGGGCGTGATGCCGTACATCACCGCCTCGATCGTGATCCAGCTCGCTGCGGCGCTGCATCCTTCGCTTGCCGCGCTGAAGAAGGAAGGCACGACCGGCCGCCAGAAGCTGAATCAGTACACCCGCTACGGCACGGTGCTGTTGTGCACGGTGCAAGGTTGGTTCCTGGCCGCGGGCCTCGAAAGCTACGGCGCGCAGAGCGGTATCCAGGCGGTGGTCGATCCCGGCTACATGTTCCGGATCGGTGCGGTGATCAGCCTCGTCGGCGGGACGATGTTCCTGCTCTGGCTGGGCGAACAGATCACCAGTCGCGGCATCGGCAACGGCGTTTCCCTGATCATCATGGCGGGAATCGTCGCACAATTCCCGAGCTTCGCCGCAAACCTGTTCGAAGGCGGGCGCACCGGTTCGATCTCGCCGGTAATCATTGTCGGCTTCATCGCCATGATCGTGATTCTGATTCTGGTGATCAGCTTCGTGGAGCGGGCGCAGCGGCGCTTGCTGATCCAGTATCCCAAGCGCGCGACCCAGCGCGGCATGATGCAGGCCGATCGCAGCCATTTGCCGCTGAAGCTCAACACGGCGGGCGTCATTCCGCCGATCTTCGCCAGTTCGTTGCTGCTGCTGCCGCTCACCATCACGCAGTTCGCGGGCAATTCGCTCGATACGAACAGCACGACGGGCGCCTGGCTGCAGACCCTGCTGCAATATCTCCAGCACGGACAGCCGATCTATATGACGCTGTATGCGGCGGGGATCGTCTTCTTCTGCTTCTTCTACACCGCGGTGGTATTCAATCCCGAGGAAACGGCGGAGAATCTGAAAAAGAACGGCGGCTTCATTCCCGGTATCCGTCCGGGTAAGCGCACCGAGCAATATCTCGACTACGTGTTGACGCGCATCACCGTGGTGGGGGCGATCTACCTCGCGCTGGTCTGCGTCATTCCGGAATACATGATCGCGCAGACGGGCATTCCGCTGTTCCTTGGCGGGACCAGCCTGCTGATCGTCGTGAACGTCACGGTCGATACGATCAGCCAGATCCAGTCGCACCTGCTGGCCCACCAGTATGGCGACCTCATCAAAAAGGCCAAGTTGAAAGGCCGGATGCGCTAGGCTACGCGCCCGAAGATAAGGATTTCGGGCAAAGGGGACTTTCGAACGATGGACATCATCCTTCTTGGCCCTCCGGGCGCGGGCAAAGGCACGCAGGCGCATCGCCTGGTCGAGCATCACGGCATGCGCCAGCTCTCGACCGGAGACATGTTGCGCGGGGCGGTCAGCGCCGGAACACCGGTGGGCATCAAGGCCAAGGCGATCATGGACAAGGGCGAGCTCGTTTCGGACGATATCGTCAGCGAGTTGATCGATGCGGAACTGACCGCGATGGGCAGCGAGACCGGCGCGATCTTCGACGGCTATCCGCGCACCGAAGCGCAGGCGCGCATGCTCGATGAAATCCTCGAACGGCATGGGCGCAAGCTCGACCATGTGATCGAACTGGGCGTCGACGAGGATGCCCTGGTCGAGCGTATCACCGGTCGGTTCACCTGTGCCGAGTGCGGCGCGGGCTATCACGACACGTTCAACCAGCCCAAGACCGAAGGTGTGTGCGACAAGTGCGGCAGCACCGAATTCAAGCGCCGTCCCGACGATAACGAGGAAACCGTGCGTCATCGCATGCAGGTCTATCGTTCGGAAACCGCACCGATCCTTCCGGGCTACGAGGCGCGCGGGATCGTTAGTCGTGTCGACGGGATGGCCAGCATCGAGGACGTCACCCACGCGATCGATTCGATCCTGGGCTGAATACGGCGTCTTTCCACCCTCGGGTCGCCGGGTTATGACGAGCGACAAACGGGGGAATGATCACGATGCGACCGATTACCGCTTTTGCCATGGCTGGGCTGCTGGCTGCGATGACGAGCGTTTCGGCGCGGGCCGAAGTGGTTTCGACCTCACCCAACGGCTTCGTCACGCGCGACACCGCGCAGATCGCGGCGCCGCCGATGACGGTCTGGCTGGCGCTGACCAAGCCGGGCGAGTGGTGGACCGACGAGCACACCTGGTCGGGCGACGCCGGCAATCTGACGCTGACGCCGCAAGCGGGCGGATGCTTCTGCGAAACGATTCCCGGTGACGATGCGGGCGACGCATCGGCGATGAACGGCAGTGCGCGCCATGCCATTGTGGTCCAGGCATTTCCGCTCAAAGTGCTGCGCCTGCGCGGTGGCCTCGGCCCGCTTCAGGGCGAACCGGCGGAAGGCGTACTCACCATCACGTTGAAGGAAATACCCGGCGGTACGCGCGTGCTGTGGGAATACAATGTTGGTGGCCCGATGCGCTTCGAGATACCGGCGATCGCCGCCGCGGTCGACCAGGTGATGAGCCAGCAGCTCACGGGACTGCAAGCGCATCTTGGCCCTCTGGGTGACGACACGCGGTCGGTGCCGTCCGAAACGTCCGCTCCGCAAGAGGCGACTGCCGACGATTCTGAAGCGCCTACTTTCGACGAAGAATTCGAATCCCTCACCGACGAGGATTGAAGCCGCCTACCAGCGGGCGGTTCGGGGGGAACGATGCGCGGCCAGCATGGATTTAGTCCCCGAGACCGGAGGGATTGAATCATGCCGAATACCGAGCGATCCGACGCAGCATCGGATTTCGAAAGCTTCATGGATGAATTGCGCGATCGCAATCCGGGGCAGGACGAATTCGTCCAGGCCGTTGGCGAAGTGGCGCGCGATGTCTTCGATTTCGTCGTGGACAAGCCCGAATATCTGGACGCGCAGATCCTGCGCCGTCTGACCGAGCCCGATCGCGTGGTCAGTTTTCGCGTCTGCTGGGAAGACGACGACCGTCGTGTTCGCGTCGAGCGCGGGTGGCGCGTCCAGAACAACAACTCGATCGGCCCCTACAAGGGGGGTCTGCGCTTCCATCCGGGCGTGACCGAAAGCGTCCTAAAATTCCTCGCCTTCGAACAGACGTTCAAGAACGCGCTAACCGGACTGCCGCTGGGCGGAGGGAAGGGTGGATCCAGCTTCGATCCCAAGGGCAAGTCGGACGCGGAGATCATGCGCTTTTGCCAGAGCTTCATGACGGAACTCTATCGCCATATCGGACCGCATACCGACGTGCCCGCAGGCGATATCGGCGTCGGATCGCGCGAGATCGGCTTCCTGTTCGGTCAGTACAAGCGCATCGTGAACCGTTGGGAAGGCGCGATCACGGGCAAGGGGCTGGAATGGGGCGGATCGGAATTGCGGCCCGAGGCGACGGGGTTCGGCGCGGTTTATTTCCTGCGCCGGATGCTGGACCATGCGGGCCATTCCATCGAGGGCAAGTCGGTGGTTCTTTCGGGCGCCGGCAATGTCGCTCTGCACGCCGCGCAGAAGCTGATCGATTGCGAGGCGAAGGTCCTGACCTTGTCGGACTCGGACGGCTTCATCCACGATCCTGACGGGATCGATCAGGACAAGCTCGACTGGGTCATGGCGCTGAAGCAGGAGCGGCGCGGGCGGATCAAGGAGTATGTCGAGGAATATCCGGACGCCGAATATCACGGCGACGGAGCGCGGCCTTGGCATGTCGATTGCGACATCGCCATGCCCTGCGCCACGCAGAACGAGATCGAAGAGGATGATGCGAAGGCGCTCGTGAAGAACGACGTCATGGCGGTGGTCGAAGGGGCGAACATGCCCACGACCCACGCGGCATCGTGCGCCATTCGCGACGCGGGCATTCTGTTCGCTCCCGCCAAGGCGGCGAATGCGGGCGGGGTCGCGGTCTCGGGTCTCGAAATGAGCCAGAACGCCGAGCGCGTGAGCTGGAACCACGAGAAGCTCGACAGCCAACTCACCGATCTGATGGCGGAAATCCACGATAAATGCGCCGAACATGGCGAAGGCGAAGACGGCAAGGTCGATTACGCACGCGGCGCCAATATCGCCGCCTTCGAAAAGGTCGCCTCGGCGATGCTGGCCTTCGGCGTTATGTGATCGCTCGCGGCGCGGATTTTGACGCGCCTCGATCCCGGCGCTATAGACAGCTTGAACACACGCCCGTGCCGCCCATATGGCGGTCGCGCGGTGTTGCGCGAGGCTGGCGGTTGACGCCGTGGGCGAATCGCCCTAAGCGCGCGGTTCATTCGACAATTACGGATCGGTCCGGCGCGTGGCGGCCTTGTAAAAAAGGTGCTGCATCCGGACTTTCGGCCTTTGCGCCGTCCGTCAGGCGAATGTATTGAGCGATGAGATAGGGTTGGCCCGACGGTCGTAAGTCCCTGTGGAGCATGGAGAAGTAAGTGGCTCGTATTGCCGGGGTGAACATCCCCACCAACAAGCGCGTGATCATCGCGCTCACCTATATCCACGGTATCGGCCGGACCACGGCCGTCGAGATCGCCGACAAGCTCGGCATCGACCATTCGCGCCGTGTGCAGGACCTCACCGACGAGGAAGTGCTGCGTATCCGCGAGACGATCGACGAGGAACATCGGGTCGAAGGCGACCTTCGCCGCGAAACCGCGATGAACATCAAGCGCCTGATGGACCTGCGTTCCTATCGCGGTCTGCGCCATCGTGCGGGCCTGCCCGTGCGCGGCCAGCGTACCCACACCAACGCCCGCACCCGCAAGGGTAAGGCCAAGCCGATCGCCGGCAAGAAGAAGTAAGCGTCGGGTTTTCCCGATACGCTTTTCCCTTCTTGAGTTTGATATAAGGATACCAAGACCATGGCACGCGAACCCGGCCGGATCAGGCGGCGCGACAAGAAGAATATCACGAGCGGCGTCGCGCACATCAACGCCAGCTTCAACAACACGATGATCACCATCACCGACGCTCAGGGCAATGCGATCAGCTGGTCCAGCGCGGGGATGATGGGCTTCAAGGGCAGCCGCAAATCGACTCCCTATGCGGCCCAGGTCGCCGCCGACGATGCCGGCAAGAAGGCCGCCGAACACGGCGTCCGCACGCTGGAAGTCGAAGTGAAGGGCCCGGGTTCGGGCCGCGAGAGCGCGCTGCGCGGTCTTGCTGCGGTGGGCTTCACGATCACTTCGATCCGCGACGTCACGCCGATCCCGCACAACGGTGTGCGGCCTTCCAAGCGCCGTCGCGTCTGATCCGTGCCTGCCTGGCGGCCCTTTCTCGTTAGGGCCGCCGACACCACATTCACGGACCGGACGCTCTCTGCCCAGAGCGCCGGTCCCGTCCGTATTCGAACCAGGGGATATCCATGTCCGTCAATAACAAGAACTGGCAGGAACTGAAAAAACCCAACACTCTCGAGGTCAAGGAAGGCAGCGACAAGAAGCGCAAGGCCACCTTCGTCGCCGAACCGCTCGAGCGGGGCTTCGGCCTCACGCTCGGCAACGCGCTGCGCCGCGTGCTGCTCTCCTCGCTCCAGGGCGCGGCGATCACCTCGATCAGAATCGAGAACGTGCTGCACGAATTCTCCTCGCTCGCCGGTGTGCGCGAGGATGTCACCGACATCGTCCTCAACGTGAAGCAGATCGCGCTGAAGATGGAAGGCGAAGGCCTTAAGCGCCTGCAGCTTTCCGCCACCGGCCCGGGCGAGGTCAAGGCGGGCGACATCGCCGTTTCGGGCGACATCGAAGTGATGAACAAGGACCTGGTCCTGTGTCATCTCGACGAAGGCGCGACGCTGAACATGGAACTGACTGCGGACGCCGGTAAGGGCTATTCGCCCGCCGTCGCCAACCGTCCGGCCGATGCGCCGATCGGCCTGATCCCGGTCGACAGCCTGTATTCGCCGGTTCGCCAGGTGAGCTACAAGGTCGAGAACGCCCGCGTCGGGCAGGAACTCGATTACGACAAGCTCTCGCTGACCGTCGAAACCGATGGCACCGTCACGCCGGAAGACGCGGTGGCCTATGCCGCGCGCATCCTGCAGGACCAGCTCACGCTGTTCGTCCACTTCGAGGAAGGCATTCCGCAGCCGTCCTCCGCGATGATCGGCCAGGCCGCTGAGCCGCAGGAAAGCGACACCAACCAGCTCAATCGCTACCTTCTCAAGAAGGTGGACGAGCTGGAACTCAGCGTGCGTTCGGCCAACTGCCTCAAGAACGACAACATCATCTATATCGGCGATCTGGTCCAGAAGACCGAAGCCGAGATGCTGCGCACTCCGAACTTCGGCCGCAAGTCCTTGAACGAAATCAAGGAAGTGCTGTCCAGCATGGGCCTGCGCCTCGGCATGGACATCCCCGGATGGCCGCCGGAGAATATCGAGGAAATGGCCAAGAAGCTCGAACAGGAACTTCTGGGCTGAACGGGTTCCGGCGGCGCACCCTGAGCGCCGCCAGCTATGGGCTACCTAGAACGGGCCTCTAACGAACGAAGGAATGAAGTATGCGTCACGGTATTCGCCAGCGTAAGCTCGGCCGCAAGTCGGGCCACCGCACCGCCCTGTTCCGCAACATGTCGGCTGCGCTGATCAAGCACGAGCAGATCCTGACCACTGCCCCCAAGGCGAAGGAACTGCGCCCCTATATCGAAAAGCTGATCACGCTCGCCAAGCGCGGCGGCCTGTCCAATCGTCGCCTCGCCATGAGCCGTCTCGGCGACGAGACCCAGCTCAAGAAGCTGTTCGACGTTCTGGCCGAGCGCTTTGCCGATCGTGATGGCGGCTATACGCGCGTTATCAAGGCCGGCTATCGCGGCAGCGACGCGGCTCAGATGGCGATCATCGAATTCGTCGACCGCGACGTCGACGCCAAGGGCCAGGATAGCGGCCCCGTCATGAATGACGAGGAAGAATACGAAGACGCGTAAGCGCTTTTCGCATCGCAAGATCGAAGGGTCGGAGGGGAAACCTTCCGGCCCTTTTCTTTTGGGTGGGCTCTGGCACAAGAGCGGACATGATCCGCTCCCTTCTCGCCGCCGCCTTTACGCGCGACGTGCTGGCGGCGCTGGATTGATGTTGAACGCGACCGCCCGCGACCTACATTGAAGACACGATTTTTTCACGGAGAGGATCCACCCGCATGAACCGTATCACTGCCGCCGCTATGGCCGGTGCTGCCATGGTCGCGCTCGCCGCGACGCCCGGAGTTGCCCAGACCATGTCCGACTATCCCGAAACCCGTGCCACCGACACGGTCGAGACCATTTTCGGCCAGCAGATCGCCGATCCCTATCGCTGGCTGGAAAACGACGTGCGCGGCGATAGCGAAGTGGCGAACTGGGTCGAGGCGCAGAACGTCGTCACCGATGCCTATCTCGAACAGCTTCCGGGAACGGACTGGTTCAAGGCCGAGCTTGCCAAGCTGATCGATTACGAACGCTTCGGCATCCCGACCAAGGCGGGGGACCGCTATTTCTACAGCTACAATTCGGGCCTCATGAACCAGTCGCAATATTTCGTGCGCGACGGGTGGAATGGCGAAGGGCGCCTGCTGATCGATCCCAACGAGTGGTCGGCGGACAATGCCACCGCGCTCGCGGATACTGCGCCGTCCAAATCGGGCGATTATCTCGCCTATGCCATTCAGGATGGCGGCAGCGACTGGCGCACCATCAAGGTTCTCGATGTGGCGACCGGCGAGGAAATGAGCGACGAGATCCGCTGGGCCAAGTTCACCGGCATTTCCTGGCTCGGCGATGACGGCTTCTTCTATTCGCGCTTCCCCGAAACGGAAGAAGGCCAGGATTTCCAGTCGCTCAATTACAATCAGAAAGTCTATTTCCATCGCCTCGGCACGCCTCAGAGCGAGGACGAGCTGGTTTACGAAACGCCGCAGTTCAAGGAACAGGGCCACGGCCTGGGCGTGACCGATGACGGGCGCTGGGCCTTCATCTATTCCTCCACCGGGACCGACAATCGCAACGAATTGCGCGTGATCGACCTTGCGAACCGCAGCGACGGCAGCTGGCAGACGCGCGATATCGTGACCGGGTTCGAAAACGAATGGAGCCCGATCGCATCGACGGGCGACACGGTCTATTTCATGACCAACAAGGACGCGCCGCGCTATCGGATCGTGCGCGCCGATCTGACCGAGCCCACGCTGACGTGGGAAGAAGTGATCCCGCAAGGGGACAATCCCATCTCCGGCGCGTCCATCATCGGCGATCGCCTGGTGGTCGAATTCATGCAGGATGCGAGCAGCCGCGCGGTCTATTACGACCTCGACGGCAACCGCACCGGCGAACTCGACCTGCCGGGCATCGGCTCGATCGCAGGCTTTGGCGGGGAGCCGGGCGACAGCGAAACCTTCTACAGCTTCACCAGCTTCAATCAGCCCGGCGCGATCTATCGCCTCGACGTGGACAGCGGTGAGACTCAGGTCTTCGCCGAGCCCGAAGTCGCCTTCTCGCCCGACGATTACCGGGTGGAGCAGGTGTTCTATTCCTCAAAGGATGGAACGCGCGTCCCGATGTTCATCGTGCGGGGCAAGGACTCGACCGGCCCCGCGCCGACGCTGCTTTACGGCTATGGCGGGTTCAATATCTCGCTGACGCCGAGCTTCGCCGCCACGCGCCTTGCATGGCTGAAGGCGGGCGGCACTTTCGCGCTCGCCAATATCCGTGGCGGGGGTGAATACGGCAAGGAATGGCACGATGCCGGACGTCTCGCCAACAAGCAAAACGTGTTCGACGACTTCATTGCGGCGGGTGAGTATCTGAAGGCGGAGGGGTATACGACGCCCGAGGGGCTCGCGATCCAGGGTGGTTCCAATGGCGGACTGCTCGTCGGCGCGGTGACCAATCAGCGTCCCGATCTGGTCGACGCCGCCAATGCGGCGGTCGGCGTGATGGACATGCTGCGCTTCGATCGCTGGACGGCGGGCCGGTACTGGGTCGACGATTACGGCTATCCCGATCGCGAGGACGATTTCGCCGTGCTGCGTGCCTATTCGCCCTATCACAACATCCGTTCCGGCGTGGATTATCCGGCGATGCTCGTGACGACCGCCGATACGGACGACCGCGTGGTGCCGGGGCACAGTTTCAAATACACCGCTGCCCTGCAGGCCGCCGACGCTGGCGACGAACCGCATCTGATCCGTATCGAAACCCGCGCGGGCCACGGTTCGGGCAAGCCGACCGACAAGGTGATCGACGAATATGGCGATATTCTCGCCTTCCTCGCCTATCACACCGGTCTCGAAGTGCCCCCGGCGAACTGAGTGATGTCGAGGAGGGAGGGTTCGGCCCTTCCTCCCCGATCGTTCAGAAACATCGCGTTTTAGCTGAACTTTGGCTGACAGCGAAATTCAGGCTCGCCTCACGGCCGGTCGCCTAGAACCTCATGTGAAGCCGAGGCAGTTGTGCAGCGGCCGAGCATGAGGAGCTCCCCGATGCAGACCGTT
>NZ_LWFF01000126.1 GCF_001635685.1 Erythrobacter sp. HI0063 | reverse complement strand
AGGTAAGGGAAGTCAAAGTCCCGCTCGTGGACGCAGCGATTTTAGCGGTCGCTTCCAAGCTATCCTTACAGGGCACAGTTTCCTTGAACGAGGTAGATGAGGCAGTGCTTGCTGCCCTTCGTCGAGCGCATCCCGCCGCTGGTGATACAGAGGAAGAGTTAGGCCGTTGGCTCGCCGAAATGGATGAGGCGCAACTGAGTGGGGTGGTGAGCAATACCAAAGGTGTTCTTCACGAGATGCGCTTCGTCGCACTGGAAAACTCTGACGGCGATACGATCTTTGCCGCACAGTTCGAAGCAATTAATCACCCAGGGTATGATGTTGTCTTCTCAGATCATGCCAGCGGCACAGAATGGGTCGCACAATTGAAAGCGACCAGTTCTGAAGCTTACGTTGAAGAATGGTTGGAGCAACACCCTGATGGTGAAATCATCATAACATCAGAACTTGCCGAGCGAATGGGACTTCAAGATTCCGGCTTCGCGAACGCAGAACTCACAGCCGATACCGAGGAACTCGTTGATCAGCTTATATCTGCTGAACAGAACGACGCCATTTGGGAATACATCCCAGGGTTGACCGCGCTATCAATCGCGGCGGTGGTCTATGAGATGCATCGTCGTCTTCTGCGAGGGGAGATCAGCAGAGATGAATTTATATGGATGACCGCAAAGGCCACCGGGAAGAGCGCCGCTCGCGTATTGGTGCTTACCAGTT
>NZ_LWFF01000125.1 GCF_001635685.1 Erythrobacter sp. HI0063 | reverse complement strand
TCGGCGATGCTCACAAGGTTCAAGGGCCGCGACACGATCAAGACATGGGGGCTGAAGCTCGCGAAGACCAAGTGCCACGCCAAGGCGCGCGTCGCGGTCGCCCGCAAGCTTGCCATCGTGATGCACGCGATGTGGCGCGACGACACGTTCTATGTCGGCGATCCCGACGCCGAAGCGCACGAGACCGACAGCGCCTACGCAGCGAAGATGCAGCGGCTGAGCCTGGCGCGCTCATGATGACGAACACGCCAACCGCAGCCGGCTGACGGCTCGACGACATATGGAGGTCCGCTGAGGCGGCAGAAGGAATGATACAGACCAGGACAACGGGAAGCACGATATCTCGCCTGTGGCAGTGCAGACTGACCACGCTTGATTGCCTGTGACGATGCCCCGTAACTCCGATAGCGACATGTGCCGCGCGTACCAAAGTACCGCCTCAATGCAGAGCGATACCGGCCGCGATGAGCACGGAAGATTGCGCGGCGTATCAGACCTTGAACGCGACTTCGCAGACCTGCGCACGAGAGCGTCGAATATTTGGTCCAATAGTGCTAAAGAGAGGAAACGACGATGGCGAATACTTGCTCAAAAACGAAGCCAAATAAGATCGCGAGATAAAAGCAGCGCCGTCGGTCGGGCTGCAGGTGGTTGGTTTTGCGGGAGAATATGCG
>NZ_LWFF01000124.1 GCF_001635685.1 Erythrobacter sp. HI0063 | reverse complement strand
TTTTTGATGAAGGGACATGTGGGCGACGGCGCCTGGTCCGGGGATTTTAAGGCTCCGGATACCAGTAACCAAGCCGATTGCCACATCCTTCCAGTGCTCCACGCATTGGATGTGATGATGCATGTTCATTCGTATCCATTACGTTTGACAGTGCAGGTATCGGCTCCTTGAAGCTCTTGCTTGTTCGGTTAGCGGCTTAACCGCCGTACCTTACAGGTAAGTGACACAAACTTGAGAGTTTGATCCTGGCTCAGAACGAACGCTGGCGGCATGCCTAACACATGCAAGTCGAACGAGACCTTCGGGTCTAGTGGCGCACGGGTGCGTAACGCGTGGGAACCTGCCCTTAGGTTCGGAATAACAGTTAGAAATGACTGCTAATACCGGATAATGTCTTCGGACCAAAGATTTATCGCCTTTGGATGGGCCCGCGTTGGATTAGATAGTTGGTGGGGTAATGGCCTACCAAGTCGACGATCCATAGCTGGTCTGAGAGGATGATCAGCCACACTGGGACTGAGACACGGCCCAGACTCCTACGGGAGGCAGCAGTGGGGAATATTGGACAATGGGCGAAAGCCTGATCCAGCAATGCCGCGTGAGTGATGAAGGCCTTAGGGTTGTAAAGCTCTTTTACCAGGGATGATAATGACAGTACCTGGAGAATAAGCTCCGGCTAACTCCGTGCCAGCAGCCGCGGTAATACGGAGGGAGCTAGCGTTGTTCGGAATTACTGGGCGTAAAGCGCACGTAGGCGGCTTTTCAAGTCAGGGGTGAAATCCCGGGGCTCAACCCCGGAACTGCCCTTGAAACTGGATGGCTAG
>NZ_LWFF01000123.1 GCF_001635685.1 Erythrobacter sp. HI0063 | reverse complement strand
GAACCGGTTCCTGCATGCGCTCAATTACTGCATGCTCCTGCCCGGACCGGAAGCCATGCAGCTTGCCACCTATATTGGCTGGTTGCTCCACGGCGTTCGCGGTGGCCTCGTCGCAGGATGCCTGTTCGTCCTTCCCGGCTTCCTCAGCATTATGGCGCTTAGCGTGCTCTATGCCAGTTTTCAGGAGGCCAGCTTCGTCCAGGCGATTTTCTTCGGCATTAAGGCGGCGGTGCTCGCCATAGTCATCGAGGCCCTGCTGCGCATCGGGAAAAGGGCATTGAAAACTTGGCCCATGTATCTGATTGCCGCCGCAGCCTTCGTGGCGATATTCGCATTCGATGCACCTTTCCCGCTGATTATCGCGGCCGCCGCGCTGGTCGGTTTTCTTGGAGGGCATTTCGATCCTGCACGCTTTCTGGTCATTCGCGCCCGTGAAACGACCGAGGACGGGGAGAGCGAGCCGGAAGCCGTGCTTCATACAGGCGGTATGGCGAAAGCGCAGCCTACATGGCGCGGAGCAGTCCGCACGGCCTTGATCTGGGGCAGCATCTGGGCAGCTCCCATAATTGCGCTGATCCTTCTTGTTGGCCCAAATCACGTGTTCACGGAACTGGCGGTTTTCTTCTCCAAGCTCGCGGTCGTGACATTCGGGGGCGCGTATGCCGTGCTGGCCTATATGGCGCAGGAAGCCGTGCAGACGCATGGCTGGCTTGCCCCCGGTGAAATGCTCGATGGGTTGGGCATGGCGGAGACCACGCCGGGTCCACTGATCCAGGTCGTCCAATTCGTGGGGTTCATGGGGGGATATCGCGAAGCAGACATGTTAGGCCCGGTGGCTTCGGGCATCGCGGCTTCGGTCATCGTCACGTGGGTCACGTTCGTGCCGTGCTTCCTATGGATTTTCCTTGGTGCGCCATTTATCGAAAAACTGCGCGGCGTGAAGCTTCTGACAGCGGCGCTTTCGGCGGTGACGGCAGCAGTCGTCGGTGTGATCCTAAACCTTGCCATCTGGTTTGCACTGCACGTTGCCTTCGCACGGCTTGACGAGGTTCGAGGTTACGGCGCACGCCTGCTCGTGCCGGACTTCGCCACGATCGACGTCGCCTCCGTCGTCATTGCCGCTGCGGCCCTGATCGCCATGCTGCGCTTCAAGATCGGGATGTTGCTCGTTCTCTTCGTGAGCGCACTCATTGGGTCGCTGTATTACCTCGCAATGATGGCTGGCACCTGAAATCACATCCAAGGAGAACTAAGATGAAGCAATTACGCAGAACATTGTTCGTCGGCGGCTTGGCTCTATCGCTATCAGCGATGTCGGCGGCTCTTCACGCGCAGGATAATCTCGGCAATCTCGAGGCACTGATTTTCGAGGCATCGCACTCGGAGGTCACCATGACCGACGATGGGGTCGCACGCATCGGTTGGACGCGCGCCGACGTGCCGGTGATGGTCGACGGCATGCGCCTCGATCCCCCGGCAGGTCTCGGCTCATGGGCTGCCTTCAAACCCGTCGATGGCGGAGTGATGGTCATGGGCGACACGGTCGTATTCGAGGATGAGATAACAGCCGCGATGGACGCTGCCCTCGCCAACGGGTTGACCGTCACCGCGCTGCACAATCACTTCATATTCGACGATCCGCCGGTCTATTTTATGCATATCGGCGGGCATGGGGAAACCGCCAAGTTGGCAGCGGGTGTAAAAGCCGTCTGGGATGCCATCAAGGAAGTGCGCGCCGCCTCGCCGACGCCGCAGCGCAGTTTCGGTGGCATGACGCCGGATGCAAACGGCACGATCGAAGCCCTGGCGCTGAGCGAAATCTTGGGCACCGAGCCAAGCATCGCCGATGGTGTCGTGAAATACACCTTCGCTCGCCAAGGCCGCATGCACGGCGTTGAGATCGGTGGTTCGATGGGGCTTACGACCTGGGCGGCGTTCTCGGGCACCAACGACCTTGCCGCCGTGGATGGTGACTTCATCATGACCGAGGACGAAGTCCAGCCCGTGCTCCGCGCACTGCGCGAGCGGGATATCCATATCGTAGCATTGCATAACCACATGATCGGCGGTGAACCGATGTTTTACTTCCTCCACTACTGGGGAATGGGTCC
>NZ_LWFF01000122.1 GCF_001635685.1 Erythrobacter sp. HI0063 | reverse complement strand
TTCGGGGTGAGATAAAGCTTACCGATGTCGATTTTCGGTTCTCAGATGCCGATCCGCTTGTTCTCAACTCAGTTTCACTCTCGATCGCTGCGGGCGAGCACGTGGCCATCAAAGGTCCTTCGGGTTGCGGTAAATCCACGCTCGCGAAAATCATGTTGGGTCTTCTGGAGCCCACTTCTGGTGCTGTCGCAATAGATGGAACGCCCATTCGAGAATTTGGCTATCAGAGATATCACGAGAAAATTGCTGCCGTCTTGCAGGACGACGTTTTATTCTCTGGTTCGATCGCCGAGAATATCGCTTTATTCGAGTCCAGTGTGGACCTTGATCGCATTCGCGAGGCTGCTGAAGTTGCGGCCATCGCAGAAGACATTGATCGCATGCCAATGCGTTATGAAACCTTTATCACTGAAAGGGGCTCAAACTTGTCTGGTGGACAGAGACAGAGGCTCTTGCTTGCGCGGGCGCTTTATCAAAAGCCCAGTTTATTGTTGCTGGACGAAGGAACATCCAGCTTGGACACTTTGCATGAGCGCAAGATCAATGACGCGATCAAGAAACTTGAGATTACAAGGATAGTAATCGCGCACAGGCAGGAGACGATTGAGCAAGCCGACCGCGTTTTCGAAATGAATGAGGGCTCCCTATCTGTCCTCGACCACGCTTCGATCTAGGCGGCAAATCAAACCGGGCACTCGCAGCCACGCTCCCCGGGTTACTGCGGACTTTTCTAGCCGCAGTCGCATCGGTCAATTGTCACCACCGACCGCCCCTTTAGCTTGCGTACGCATGAACTGGAGTATGGATAATGGTGATGGCTATTTGGTCCCCATCTTGGAACATCGTCGGAACAAGGGTTCGAAACACCACCCCCTCTCATGGCCGAAAGGCCATGCCTTTTCGCCGGGAACTCCCGGAAATCCGCCGCAGAGAGCAGTTCACAAATATAACCTGGTTAGAGGCTCGCAGTCCCTATTGACGAAGCACACCGTACGCAGCGGCGATGTCCGCTTCCGCAGAGAGCTCGTCTAATAGCGGACCGACTACTCCCGGCCCCTCACCCGCCGTTTCAAATGGCGTGCTAATTGGGCAATCGGATTGCACACGTTCAACCTTCACACTGCAAGCTGAACATACCCTAATCCGACCCTTGCGCCTTGGAATCATGAGGTTCACAATGTCGCAATGCAGACGCCAGAATGCGCTACGAAACTCCGATTTCTGCTTCCCCCATGCTTCCCCGAAGTGACCGACAAGGCGGGGAAGCGGAATTCGCATGATTGCGATCCGCTTAAGTGGATCAATATTCTTAAGAAAAATGGAGCGGGCGAGGCGATTCGAACGCCCGACCCCAACCTTGGCAAGGTTGTGCTCTACCCCTGAGCTACGCCCGCTCA
>NZ_LWFF01000121.1:0-2500 GCF_001635685.1 Erythrobacter sp. HI0063 | reverse complement strand
GTTTCCCTTTTGACGACGGACCTTAGCACCCGCCGTCTGTCTGCCAGACAAGACTCGATGGTATTCGGAGTTTGGTTAGGTTTGGTACCGCTCGCGCAGCCCTAGCCCATCCAGTGCTCTACCCCCATCGGCATACATCTGACGCTCTACCTCAATAGATTTCGCGGAGAACCAGCTATTTCCCGGCTTGATTGGCCTTTCACCCCTAAACACAGCTCATCCGAGAATTTTTCAACATTCACCGGTTCGGTCCTCCAGTGCGTGTTACCGCACCTTCAACCTGGCCATGCCTAGATCGCCGGGGTTCGGGTCTAATCCATCATACTCAGTCGCCCTATTCAGACTCGCTTTCGCTGCGCCTACACCTAACGGCTTAAGCTTGCATGGTAGATTAAGTCACTGACCCATTATGCAAGAGGTACGCTGTCACTCCCTATGGAGCTCCAACTGCTTGTAAGCATTCGGTTTCAGGTACTGTTTCACTCCCCTAATCGGGGTGCTTTTCACCTTTCCCTCACGGTACTGTGTTCGCTATCGGTCATGTGCGAGTATTTAGGCTTGGAGGGTGGTCCCCCCATGTTCAGACAGGATTTCACGTGTCCCGCCCTACTCGAGTCTTCTTCGGTCGTTTTCACCTACGGGGCTGTCACCCGCTATGGCCACTCTTTCCAAAGTGTTCGGTTAACTGACGAAGAAGCACTGGCCTGGTCCCGGTTCGCTCGCCACTACTACGGGAATCTCTGTTGATGTCTTTTCCTCCGGGTACTGAGATGTTTCAGTTCCCCGGGTTCGCTTCACCAAACCTATATATTCAGTTCGGTGATACCTTATCCACCTCACTCGCCATCCCCGAAGGGATGATGAGAGAAATGGTGAAGGTGGGTTTCCCCATTCGGAAATCGCCGGATCAAAGTTTGCTCACAACTCCCCGACGCTTATCGCAGCGTGCCACGTCCTTCATCGCCTGCACATGCCAAGGCATCCACCAAATGCTCTTACCTCACGCTTGAGAATCCACACCATCAACGACAGCCCTGCATAAAGACTGCGCTGTTATAGATGCGGAGGAATTATCTCAGCCAGATAATCGTTTGATTGATCTTGATTGTGATGCATCGATCGCACGCTCGGCCGAAACCGTTCAATACAATCCATGCGCCACGGCATCGATTTAAAAACCCATTCACAATGTCAAAGACGCGAGCGGCAGATCCGCCCGCTACCGGTAAAGACCGGATAGCTTTTCGTTTCATCCTGGAGAAGTGTAAGCTTGGTGGAGCCTATCGGGATCGAACCGATGACCCCCTGCTTGCAAAGCAGGTGCTCTCCCAGCTGAGCTAAGGCCCCCAACCAAATCTATGGTAGGTCCGAGTGGATTTGAACCACCGACCTCACCCTTATCAGGGGTGCGCTCTAACCAACTGAGCTACGGACCTACACCGCCATCAGCGGCAATAAAGCCGCGAGGGGCGTGAGCCGGCTCAGGCGTCATGCCGAACGCGAGGCAAGCCCGCGCTAGGCAATCTCCAGTGATGAAAGGACATGAGGACGACGGCAGTGTTCTTTGGAGCGGCCGAAGCACTTCCAGCGGCTAGCGCTGGCGCTTTCGACCAAATCCTTAGAAAGGAGGTGATCCAGCCGCAGGTTCCCCTACGGCTACCTTGTTACGACTTCACCCCAGTCGCTGAACCCACCGTGGTTGGCTGCCTCCTGCAAGCAGGTTAGCGCACCACCTTCGGGTGAATCCAACTCCCATGGTGTGACGGGCGGTGTGTACAAGGCCTGGGAACGTATTCACCGCGGCATGCTGATCCGCGATTACTAGCGATTCCGCCTTCATGCTCTCGAGTTGCAGAGAACAATCCGAACTGAGACATCTTTTGGAGATTAGCTCACACTCGCGTGATAGCTGCCCACTGTAGATGCCATTGTAGCACGTGTGTAGCCCAGCCTGTAAGGGCCATGAGGACTTGACGTCATCCCCACCTTCCTCCGGCTTATCACCGGCAGTTTCCTTAAAGTGCCCAACTAAATGATGGCAACTAAGGACGAGGGTTGCGCTCGTTGCGGGACTTAACCCAACATCTCACGACACGAGCTGACGACAGCCATGCAGCACCTGTCACTAGGTCCCCGAAGGGAAGGAATCTGTCTCCAGAAACCGTCCTAGGATGTCAAAGGCTGGTAAGGTTCTGCGCGTTGCTTCGAATTAAACCACATGCTCCACCGCTTGTGCAGGCCCCCGTCAATTCCTTTGAGTTTTAATCTTGCGACCGTACTCCCCAGGCGGATAACTTAATGCGTTAGCTGCGCCACCCAAGCTCCATGAGCCCAAGCAGCTAGTTATCATCGTTTACGGCGTGGACTACCAGGGTATCTAATCCTGTTTGCTCCCCACGCTTTCGCACCTCAGCGTCAATAACTGTCCAGTGAGTCGCCTTCGCCACTGGTGTTCTTCCGAATATCTACGAATTTCACCTCTACACTCGGAATTCCACTC
>NZ_LWFF01000120.1 GCF_001635685.1 Erythrobacter sp. HI0063 | reverse complement strand
AAATACCATGTTCAAAACTAGGGTATACGGATTTAATGGTTGATGGGGCACCTTCACCCCATCAATCTGATACCACCCTCAGATGGTTGATAGATCGACTCCGTAGTTGAGTTCCTCTGCGAAGTCCGGCAGTCCGTAACCGATGGTTTTCTTGTAGAAAGGAGAGACCTTCGCAGTCGGTGCCTTCTTCTTGTGCTTCGTGGTGTAGAGCATTCGTGCCCGCATCACCTCGAAGGAGTAACCGCGCCCTTCACGGTTCTTGTCCTTGGCCAGTCGGTTGATGGACTCCGTGTAAGCGTTGGTGACGGGCATGTCCGTCTCGAAGTAGGTCATGGTCTCTTCGCGCCAGTTTCCCACTGCCCTGACCAGATCGCTCCAGACTTCCTTTTGGCCCTTCGGGATGGTGGCTATCCACTCGTCCAGGGCGGCTTCTGCCTGGAGCCGTGTGGTGGCGTCCCAGATGCCGTAGAAGCGCTCCTTGTGCTCGTAGGCGGCCAGCAGTTGCGGGAACGCGCCTGTCCAGGTCTCCATGATGAGGCGCTCCCGGTCTGAGACTTCGTGAGCGCGTTTCAGCAGGATTTTCCGGTCTCCCTTGAGAGTCCGGCTCTGGGACGGTTTCAGCTCCTTTCTGAGGCCCTTGCGCACTCTCTCTAGGGCATCGTTGGCCATGCGCACCACATGGAACTTATCGACCACGATACGGGCCTGGGGCAGCACAGCCTTGACCGCTGCCCGGTAGGGGTTCCACATGTCCATGCTGACGATCTCGACCTTCTGCCGGTCTTTCAGCTTCATCAGGTAGTTGGTCACCACGTCCTGGCGGCGGGTGGCCAGCAGGTCGAGCAGGGTTCGCTCCTCAATGTTGGTCAGAATGCAGCGGTAGCGCTTGTTCAGGTATAGCTCGTCAATGCCCAGGATGCGGGGCGTCTCGAAGCGGTGCCAGCGCCCCAGGAACTCGGCGCGGGCGTTGAAGATGTCGCGCACCGTCTTCTCGTCCAGGCCGGTCTGTGCCGCCACAAAGGTGTAGGGGTGGTTGAAGGATTCCTTCTCCACGTACTCATGCAGCCGCAGTGTCATACGGAATCCGTCCACCATCTCTGGTAGCTGGGGCCTGAATGTTGTCTTGCAGGCCCGGCAGGTGTATCGGCGGCGGACCACCCAGAGAGTGACCCGCTTGCCGTGGATGGGCAGATCACGATAGGGAACGTCACGCTTGCCGAACCGTACGAACTCACCCTGCACGCCGCACCCCTCGCAGGCTACTGGTGTAGGTGCTTCAAGCCGAAAATGTATGTCTTCATTCTGCTCATCAGAATCCACCAACTGGTACCCAGGAAGGCTTAACGAATTAATCATCTCCCGCCTTGATCAGAAAAACAGGTAGGTGGCGTAACCGGCAATCATCGCCATAGCAAAAATGACTGCTAAAAACGCCGCTAAAAGCTTCAGCGTGAACAAAGAGCGCAACAGAATGAGCTCAGTCAGGCTGGCTCCGGCACTGCCGATGATCAACGCTAGCACCGTCCCGGCACCCACGCCTTTGGCCATCAGAGCCGCTGCCAGAGGTATGACGGCTTCAGCGCGAATATACAACGGCACGCCGATGACAGCGGCAACTGGAATGGCAAAGGGATTATCTGGGCCTGCATACTGCTCCAATAAGTCAGTGGGCATGAAACCATAGATCACGCTGCCAATCGCAATACCGATGAGCAGGTAAGGCAACACATCGATAAAGTCCGACCAAGCTTCCCGCCACACACCACTGTACTTCCCTTCTTTCTTAACCGTGACAGTGGGTTGACTGTCACAGCATTCGCTAGACGTAGAGACTGTTGTCTTCCTATCAGCCCCGCAAGAAGCCGTCTTCGGAGTGGTGTCGCAGCTGTTGGTGCCGCAACTCGATGCGGTCGATGTAGCACTGCACGGGCTTGCTGATGAACTACATCCACTGCTCTCTTGTGTCGCCGTCCGGCGCACATAACGCTCGAAGCCAAGCGTGTGAAGCAGCCATCCGGCACCTACCGCGACCACCAAAGCGGCGAGCACATAGATAGCAGTAAGTGTCCATCCAAACGTGGCAACCAGCAGGCCGACGACGATAGGATTCAGCAACGGAGATGAGAAAAGAAACACCATCATCGGCCCAAAACCGGCCCGTGCCCGAATCAACCCTTTCAACATGGGGATAGTCGAGCAACTACAGAAGGGCGTTATAGCTCCTAAACCAGCAGCAAGAAAATAGCCTCGCTTCCCACTGGAAGTCAGTAACGCTTCCACCTTGGATGGTGGGATGTGACGTTGAAGAACTCCGACCAGCAAGCTAATGCCAATGAATAAAACCGATAGCTCGATAGCGAGAAAGGCGAACATGCCTAGAGCGTCTTGGAGTTGAGATGACATTCAATATTACTCCTATATTTCTAGTATTGTCGAAATGATGTACGCGGCCTACTTGCGTTTATCCGACCTGTCAACTATAATTCTAGAAACATCGAATTATTGGGGCGTGCTATGGATCACGAAAAGGTTGCAGCCAGCTTAGCTGAGCTAGGGAATAGTCACCGACTGTCCGTGTTCCGCTTTCTGGTCAAAGCTGGCCATGATGGGGCTTCGGTCGGAGATATCCAGAAGGGGCTGGGTATTCCTGCTTCGACGCTATCACATCACCTTGCGCGCATGGCCAAGGTAGGGCTGATCCGGCAGGAGAAACATAGCCGCACGATTGTCTGTATACCCGAGTATGGGCACCTAGAGAATTTGATCGGTTTCTTACAAGAGGAATGTTGTGCAGGTGTTCGGATTGCGCATGAACCAGAACCGCTTTGACGCTTGCCCAGCTCTCGCTGTCCTCCCTAGTCAGCATCGCTATGAAGACTCAGGCGAAGGTGGAAACAGAAAATTGGCAGTAGAGTAGGCTGAAGAGGATCAATCAGATAATCCGCTGAGAAAGATTTTCTTCTTTACATCTTTGGCATTTTATCAACCAGAAATTCCGGATACCCCAAATATTTAA
>NZ_LWFF01000119.1 GCF_001635685.1 Erythrobacter sp. HI0063 | reverse complement strand
CGACCCGTCGTTCCAAGCAAGCTAGGTTTCGTGGACAAAGCTTGACTGTGGACTCGGACCTTGATTCAAGGCTGGCTTTTGGAGGCAGCCTTGGGCGAGCGGATTGGCGTTACGGACGAAGAGTGGGAAGTGATCGGGCCGCTGCTGCCACCTGAGCGGGGTCGTGGCTGCCGTCCGGCGCAGGACAACCGCCCCTATTTCGAAGGCATGATGTGGATCGCGCGGACCGGAGCGCAGTGGCGTCACCTGCCGGATGAGTATGGCAAGTGGAACAGCGTTTTCCGGCGCTATCGACGATGGGTTACGACCGGCGTGTTCGATGCCATGCTGGAGACGCTGGCGGAACTGGCGGGGCGCGACACAGCCGCCGACATGATCGATAGCACCGTGGTCCGGGCACATCATTGTGCCGTCGGCATAAAAAGGGGACTCAGCAAACCGAGGCGCTTGGCCGATCGCGCGGCGGCTTCACCACCAAGCTCCACGCAAGGTGCGATGCCAGAGGCTTGCCCCTCGGCTTCGTGCTGACACCGGGGCAAGCGCACGATGTGCAGGGCTTCGCACCGCTGTTCCGCATGATAACTGACCGGATCGAGGCCTTCCTGGCTGATCGGGGATACGATGCCGATGCGATCCGCGAAGAGATTGAGGCGGCGGGCGTCGAGGCGGTGATCCCGGCCAAGGCGGGCCGGCGTAATCCCGCCGCGCATGATCGCGCGAAATACAAGTGGCGCAACCTGATCGAGCGACTGTTCAATAAACTCAAGAACTGGCGACGCGTTGCGACCCGCTACGACAAAACCAAGGAATCCTATCTCGGCTTCGTCGCGCTCGCCTCAGTCAAACTCTGGATACCCTTTGTCCACGAAACCTAGACGCTCTGGTAGGATTCATC
>NZ_LWFF01000118.1 GCF_001635685.1 Erythrobacter sp. HI0063 | reverse complement strand
TCCGGCTAACTCCGTGCCAGCAGCCGCGGTAATACGGAGGGAGCTAGCGTTGTTCGGAATTACTGGGCGTAAAGCGCACGTAGGCGGCTTTTCAAGTCAGGGGTGAAATCCCGGGGCTCAACCCCGGAACTGCCCTTGAAACTGGATGGCTAGAATACTGGAGAGGTGAGTGGAATTCCGAGTGTAGAGGTGAAATTCGTAGATATTCGGAAGAACACCAGTGGCGAAGGCGACTCACTGGACAGTTATTGACGCTGAGGTGCGAAAGCGTGGGGAGCAAACAGGAT
>NZ_LWFF01000117.1 GCF_001635685.1 Erythrobacter sp. HI0063 | reverse complement strand
GACGCCCGCGCCCACCCGGACGCCCGCTCCCCAGCCATCGCCCAGGCCGACGCTTCGCCTGCCCGATTTCACACCGACGCCGACGCGCGCGCCAGCACCAGCGCCGTCGCGCGTTCCGACCCCGCGCCCGAGCGCAGTGCCCAGCCCGGCTCCGGTCGCGCCGCCAGCGCCGACGCCGATTCCGAGCCCCGACCTGCCGCCCGCGCTGGACGACGCGCCGACCACTCCGTTATCGACCGCAACGAGCCCGGCGATATCGAGCACACCGACGCCCTCACCGGTCGAAGCCGCGCCGGTGGAGACGACCGAAGATGAAGGCGATTCGTGGTGGTGGATCGCCGCCCTGATCGCGCTGGCAGCGGCCGCAGCAGTCTTTGCCTGGACGCGGCGGCGCGCGAACACGGCCGTGCCCACGATCGAACCGCCCCGCGTGCGGCGCGATGATGCTCGACCGCAGCCCGCACCGACGCCCCAGCCGACGCCCCAGCCGCCAGCCGAGCCCGCTGCGGCTCCGGTGCCCGCCCCGACGCCGACGCCAGCTGCTGCTCCGGCCGCCGCAGCTACCGCCGCCGCCGCGCCGCTGCCCCCCATGACCGACGCGGCGAATGGCACGCCGTTCAGCGTCCGCTTCGAACCGCTGCGCCTGTCGCGCAGCGTCATGGCGGCGACGCTGTATTACCGCATCACCATTCTCAATCGCGGCGCCCGGGCACTGAGCGAAGTCGTGCTCGAAGCCGATCTCGCCTCCGCCAGCGGATCGCGCCCGGTCGACGAGCAGGTGCTGGACGAGAACAGACCGCTGACCCCGCGACAGGTGTTCGGACGGCTCGCCACCGGCCAGTCCGCCCGCTTCGAAGGGAGCGTGCAGCTCCCTCTCGCTCAGGCCGACGTGATCCGGCAAGGCAATACGGCCCTGCTCGTGCCCCTCATGCGGCTGCGGGCGACTGCGGCCGATGCGGCGCCTTTCGCGCGGACCTTCGCGGTCGGCCAGGCGGCGGGCAACGGTTCGAGCCGGTTGCAGCCCTTCCGCTTGGACGAGGGGCTGCGATCGTGGGAACCGCTCGCCCAGCGCGTGCTGGATCGCCCCGCACCGAAATAGGAGTTTGCCGTGGATTCGCTCGTATCGACCGATTGGCTGGCCGCGCATTGGGGCGAAGAGGATCTGGTGGTGCTGGATGCGACCAAACACCTGCCCGATGTCGAGCGCGATCCCAGGAGCGATTTCGAAAAAGCGCATATTCCCGGCGCGCGCTTTCTCGATCTCGCCAGCCTGACCGACACCGCCAGTGCGGTGCCGGGCGCCCTGCCCCGGCGCGAGCAGCTGGCCGACCAACTCGGCGCGCTGGGCGTCGGGACGGACAGCCGCATCGTCCTGTACGACGATTCTGCGATAAAGAGCGCCGCGCGCGCCTGGTTCATCCTCCACCTCTTCGGCCATGACCGCGTGGCGGTCCTCGACGGAGGATGGGCGAAATGGCATTCGGAGGGCCGCCCCGTCGAAAGCGGTTCCGTTGCGCCGGAAGAGGTCGTTTACGAAGCTCGCCCCGAACGTGCCATCGTGCGGACGAAGAAGGACATGCTCGCCAATCTCGACAGTGGGGCGGAGCAGGTGGTCGACGCGCGCGATGCGGATCGCTTCACCGGGGCTAGTATCGACACGGTCCACGATCTTCCGGGCGGTCACATTCCCGGCGCGCGCAATCTGTTCTTCCGCGACCTGTTCCGCGAGGACGGCACCTATCGCCCGATCCCCGAACTGCGCGAAGCGGTGAAGAAGGCCGGGATCGAACCGGATCGCCCGATCGTGGCCAGTTGCGGCAGCGGGATGACCGCTTCGGTGGTGTTGTTCGCGCTGCATCTGATCGGGCGCGACGATACAGCGCTTTACGATGGAAGCTGGGCCGAATGGGGCACAGATGCGGATACGCCCAAGGAATTGGGCACGGCTTCCTGATCGGTCCCTCTTGATTTGTGGGCGGCGTTTCTGTCGAAGGGCACGATGCGAAACCCGCCCCGATCTGTGAAGACCGCCACCACGCTTGCCGTTTCGGGTCGCAGCCCCGATCCGCACGTGGTCAATCCGCCGGTCTATCGCGCCAGCACGCATCTCTACGCCGATTGCGCCGCGCTTCGCGAAGGGCCGCGGACGAACGAGGACGGGCAATTCTTCTACGGACGGCGCGGATCGCCGACCCAATGGGCGCTGTCCGATGCGCTCACCGAACTGGAGCCGGGCGCGCATGGGACCGTGCTCTATCCCAGCGGGGTCGCCGCGATCGCGGGCGCGCTGATGGCGGTCTGTCGCCCGGGCGATGTCCTGCTCGTGACGGACAATGCCTACGATCCCAGCCGCTCCATGGCGACGGGCCTGTTCAAGCGCCTCGGCGTGGAAGCGCGCTTCTTCGATCCGCTCGATATCGCCGCTTACGAATCCCTGTTCTGCGAACGGACACGCGCGGTGTGGCTGGAAAATCCCGGCAGTCTCAGCATGGAAGTCTGCGACATACCGGAACTGACGCGGATCGCGCGCGACCGGGGTGCCGTCAGCCTGATCGATAACACCTGGGCGACCGCGCTGGGCTTTCCCGCGCTGGAGCGGGGCTGCGATATCAGCGTGCAGGCGCTGACCAAGCATGTCGGCGGCCATTCCGACCTGATGATGGGCAGCGCCACGGCCGGCGAGCGGTGGTACAAGAAGCTCCGTTCGACCGCGCAGGCCCTGGGCCAGGTGGTCTCGCCCGACGATGCCGCGCTTGCCTTGAGAGGCCTGCGCACGATGCAATTGCGGCTCGAGCGGACGAGCGCCAGCGCGCTCGCCGTGGCCGAATTCCTGCGCGATCGCAGCGAAGTCGCCCATGTGCTGTGCCCGATGCTGCCCGGCGCACCCGGCCATGAGCTGTGGCACCGCGATTTCACCGGCGGATGCGGGTTGTTCAGCTTCGTCCTCAAGGATCGCGACGATGCCGCGCGCTGCCGCCTGATCGACGCTCTCGACCTGTTCGGGATCGGCTATAGCTGGGGCGGGTTCGAAAGCCTCGCGCTCCCCGTCGATATAGCGCCGATCCGCGAGAGGATGGCGTGGCCGCGCCCCGAATGGGAGGCTGGCGAGGATTGCGCCATTCGCCTATCGATCGGTCTCGAAGACCCGCGCGACCTGATCGCCGACCTCACGCAGGCGTTTGCCGCCATGGATCATAGATGACCGCCCCGACACCGCCCACCCCGACTGCATCCGCCACGCCGGCCATCGAACAGGCCTGGGATCTCGCCCCGCCGGCGCGCGAGGTCGAGACCAGCGTCGCCGCTGCCGAGGGCCTGCGCGAAGCGGTCTCGTCGCAGAGCGATACGGTCGGCGGCTTTCTCGATGCGGTGGATTCGCTGGCGATCAGCGTCGGCAATTTCCGCCTTTCGCTGTGGGACGTCCTCGTCGTCCTGCTGATCATCGTGGCGGTCATTACCGCCGCCTGGCTGCTCAGCAAGATGCTCCAGCGCGTACTGCGGCGCGTAACCAAGCTGGACGATACGCAGCAATTGCTGGGCCAGAAGATCCTTTCCATCGTCGTCTGGGCAGGCGCGTTCTTCATCGGGATCGATCTTCTGGGCATCGATCTGACTGCGCTGGCGGTGTTCTCGGGCGCGTTCGGCCTCGCGATCGGTTTCGGGCTTCAGAAGACCTTCGGTAACCTCATCGCCGGGATCATCTTGCTGATGGACAAGTCGATCAAGCCGGGCGACGTGATCGCCGTCACCGACATGGCGGGCCAGGAAAGCTTCGGCCAGATCAGGAAGATCGGCGTGCGCGCCGTTTCCGTGACGACGCGGGACCAGCGCGAATATCTGATCCCGAACGAGAACCTGATGGTCAATCAGGTCGAAAACTGGTCCTATTCCAGCAAGAACGTGCGCATGCAGGTCTATGTCGGCGTCAGTTACGAGGCCGACATGGAGCTGGCCGAAAAGCTGATGCTCGAAGCCGCCGTCGACGCTCCGCGCGTGCTCAAGGCCCCGCCGCCGACTGTGTGGATGAGCGAATATGGCGACAGCTCGGTCAATTTCGTGATCCATTGCTGGATACAGGATCCCGAAGACGGGGTCGGCAATGTGCGCAGCGCGGTGCTGAAGCGGTTGTGGTGGCTGTTCAAGGAACACGACATCGAAATCCCGTTCCCGCAGCGCGATCTCAACCTGCGCGGCAACAAGCAGTTCGAACGGCTTGTCGATGCGCTGGCGGAGCGCAAGGCCGACGAAAACGGCCTCGCGAGAGAGGATACCGAGGCCGCCAAGCCGCCGAAAGACTAGCTACCCCGCGATGTAGCGCTGATTTCAAAAGCTTTGCTGTGCGGCGGCGCATCCATTCTGATTGGCGCACACGGCCCGCCACGCGCATCTTTCCCGCATGGTAGAAACCGGAACAATCCATCTCGTGGGCGCAGGCCCCGGCGATGCCGACCTGCTGACGCTGCGCGCCGCGCGCCTGATCGAAAGCGCCGACCTGATCGTGCATGACGGTCTGGTGGACGCATCGATCCTGGCGCTCGCGCGGTCCGATGCGCGGCTGGTCTCGGTCGCCAAACGGCGCGCGCATCACACGCTTCCCCAAGACGATATCAACGCCCTGCTCATACGCGAAGCCCGCAAGGGCCGCGATGTCGTGCGCCTCAAGGGTGGCGATCCCTTCGTCTTCGGGCGTGGGGGCGAGGAGATGGAAGCCGCGCAGGCTGCGGGCGTTCGGGTCGAAATCGTCCCCGGCGTAAGCGCGGCGAATGGCGCGGCGGCGGCAGCCGGCATCGCCCTGACGCATCGCGACGCGTCCAGCATCGTCAGCTTCGTGGCGGGCCAGTGCAAGGGCCTGGCGGAGCAGGACTGGGCTGGCCTTGCGGGCAAGGGCCGTACGCTCGTCATCTATATGGGCATCAAGACCGCCCCCCAGATCGCGGAAAAGCTGATGGCCGACGGCCTCTCCCCTCACATGCCCGTGGCAGTGATCGAAAACGGCGCCCGGCCCGATATGCGCGTGTTGCGCGGCCCGCTGGCGGGCCTGCCCGACATGGTGGAGCGCGAGCGGGTGGTGAGCCCGGCGCTGATCGTGATCGGCGAAGTGACGGCGCGCGACGATATCAACGTCGCCGCCTGTGTGGAGGAGTTCGTCCGATGAAGCTTCTTACCGGCAACGACCTGAAAACCGGCGCAGTGACCTGGTGGACCGGCAGCGACTGGTCGATCCATGTCGAGGATGCGGTCGACGTCACCGGCCAGGAAGACGAGATCGCGAGCCGCGAAGAAGCCGCGCGCCGCGTCAACGTCCCCTACGCCATCGATGCCGAGTTGCACGAAGGCAGCCCGCGCCCGGCCCATATCAAAGACCGCGTCCGCGCGCTTGGCCCGACCGTGCGGCCCGACCTGACCCTCAAACCGGCCGATCCCGAAATCGGCAAGTGGGTGATCTGATGTACCGTTACGACCAATACGACCAACAGATGGTCGATGCCCGCGTGGAGGAATTCCGCGATCAGGCACGCCGCCGTCTCGAAGGCACCTTGTCCGAAGACCAGTTCAAGCCGCTAAGGCTGATGAACGGGCTCTATCTGCAATTGCACGCCTATATGCTGCGCGTCGCCATTCCCTACGGCACGCTGTCGGGTGCGCAGATGCGCGTGCTGGCCGATGTCGCGGAGAAATACGACCGCGGATATGGCCACTTCACCACGCGCCAGAACATCCAGTACAACTGGATCAAGCTGGAAGATGCTGGCGATATCCTGGCCGATCTCGCCAAAATCGAAATGCATGCCATCCAGACCAGCGGGAACTGCATCCGCAACATCAGCTCCGATCATTTCGCGGGCGCCGCGGCGGACGAAGTGGTCGATCCGCGCCCCTATGCCGAGCTGCTGCGCCAATGGTCGAGCTTCCATCCCGAATTCAGCTATCTTCCGCGCAAGTTCAAAATCGCGGTGATCGCCAGCGAGCAGGACCGCGCGGCGATGCGGCTGCACGATATCGGGATCAACATCGTCCGCAACGAAGCGGGTGAATTGGGCGCGGCCTTCTATGTCGGCGGCGGCATGGGCCGCACGCCCATGATCGCACCCTGCATCCGCGACTTCGTGCCGCTGGACCGGCTGGTAACCTACGCCGAGGCGTGCTTGCGCGTCTACAATCGCTACGGCCGGCGCGACAACAAGTACAAGGCGCGGATCAAGATCCTCGTCCATGAACTGGGCGCGGAGGAGTATACCCGCCAGGTCGAGGAAGAATTCCAGCACCTGCTCGATTCCGGCGTGGAACCGCCCTTCGCCGAGCTGGAGCGCATCCGGACCTTCTTCGCCGATCCCGACTTTGAGACCGGCGCCAAAGAGGACATCGACCGCTCCGATCCCGATTTCGCCCTCTGGGTCGATCGCAACACGATCCCGCACAAGCAGGCGGGCTACGTTTCCGCCGTCATAAGCCTGAAGCCGGTCGGCGGCATTCCGGGCGATGCCACGGCGGAGCAGATGCGCGTGATGGCCGATCTCGGCGAGCGTTACAGTTTCGACGAATTGCGGGTCATGCACACGCAGAACGTGGTCCTGCCGCATGTCAGAAAGGCCGATCTTCACGCCCTGTGGACCGCGCTCGACGAAGCCGGGCTTGGCAGTCCCAATCTCGACACGATCGAGGATATCATCGCCTGCCCGGGGCTCGATTATTGCAGCCTTGCCAATGCGCGCTCGATTCCGGTCGCGCAGAAGATCGCGCAGCGCTTCGCCGAAACGAAGAAGACCGCCACGCTGGGCCAGCTGAAGCTGAAGATTTCGGGCTGCATCAACGCCTGCGGCCACCACCATGCGGGCCATATCGGCATTCTCGGCGTCGATCGTAAGGGCGTCGAGAACTACCAGCTGTCGCTCGGCGGCAGCGAGGCGGAGGATGTGAGCCTCGCCAAGATCACCGGCCCCGGCTTCGACGAGGACGGGATCGTGGACGCGGTGGAAACCGTCACCGGCGTCTACGAACGCGAACGCGAGGGCGAGGAACGCTTCCTCGACACTTATCGCCGCATCGGAATGGGCCCGTTCAAGGAGGCGCTTTATGGCTGATCAGACTCCCCCCGCCGAAGGACGCGGACCCGATACCGGGCCGGAATCGGAGAACATGCTCCGTTATCGCGACGATGCTCCCGTCGCGCACGCCGCCGTCACGGTGGACGCCTTCCTCGACCAGTCGAACGCCGCCGCCGTCCGCGTCGAGCCGGGCGACGATGCGCGCGATCTGATCCCGCATCTCGAACGCCTCGACCTCGTCGAAGTCAATTTCCCCGCCTTCGGCGACGGGCGCGGTTATTCCTCCGCCCGAATCCTGCGCGAAGCGGGCTATGACGGCGAATTGCGCGCGGTGGGCGATGTGCTGGTGGACCAGCTTGCCTATATGCGCCGCTGCGGCTTCGACGCCTTCGATCCCGACGCGCCGCTCGACCCGCAGGATGTGGAGGCCGCCTTCGCGCGCTGGCCCGAAGTCTATCAGAGCGCTGCCGACGCACGCACGCCGATCTGGAGCAAGAGGCACGCATGAGCGAGATGCGCGCCATCGACCGGCTCGACACGCGGCCCCGCTTCACCGATCAGGACGCGATCCGGTTGAACCGGATGTTTCGCGGGTCGGAAACCGAGGACTGGCTGCGCGCAGTGCTCGAAGGCTCTCTGGCGGGCGATGTCGCCATGGTGTCGAGCTTCGGCGCGGAAAGCGCGGCGCTGCTGCATCTCGTCTCAAAGATCGATGCAAGCGTGCCGGTGCTGTTCCTCGATACCGGCAAGCATTTTCCCGAAACGCTGGCCTATCGCGACGAATTGGCAGAGCGGTTCGGCCTCAATCTCGTCAATCTCTACCCCGATCTGGAAGAGTTGCAGGCGCGCGACGAGACCGGCCTCAGATGGTCCTACGATCCCGACGGCTGCTGCGATCTGCGCAAGGTGCGCCCGCTCGAACGCGCGCTTGCCCGTTACGATGCGAGCTTTACCGGGCGCAAGGCGTTCCAGTCCGCGACCCGTGCCAATCTGCCGCGCTTCGAAATCGACACGTCGGACGCGCAGGGGCGGCTCAAGATCAATCCGCTGATCGATTGGGACGCGGACCGGATCGCCGCCTATTTCGAGGAACACGACCTGCCCCGCCACCCGCTGGTGGAACGCGGCTTCCCCTCGATCGGCTGCTCCCCCTGCACGCGCCAGGTCTCAGAAGGCGAAGACCCGCGCGCTGGCCGCTGGTCGGGCTGGGACAAGGTCGAATGCGGCATCCACCAGCCGGGCGAGGAGCCGTTCCTTTAAGGTATTGTGAGCAGGCTCAGAGCCAGCCCTCCGTGCGATACCAATCAGCGGTTTGCTTGAGGCCTTGCGGCCCCTCGATGCGTGGCGTCCAGAAGCTTGTCGGGACCGCGTGCGCCGGATCGCAGACCCAGTCCGGGTGCGCCATGTAGCCTGCCCGGTCGGGGGTCAACTTCGCTCTGTCGCCGCGCAGCGCCCTGTCGGCCTTGGCCGCGAGGCGCAGGAGCGGCGCGGGTAGATGCGGTGCGATGACGCGTTTCCCAACGGCGCGGCCGATCAGCTTGGCGAGTTCGGCATGTTCGTAGCCGCCCGGCCTTCCATCGTCGGGTTCGAAGATGTGTCCGCTTCCGTCTTGTGCCCCCAGCGCGAGCAAACACCGGGCTAGATCCTCGACATGGATGATCGACGTGTGGCCCCTCGGCGGCACAGGCACCACGCCGAAGCGCGCGGCGCGGAAAAGTTCGAGCATGTCGTTATCGCGCGGGCCGTAGACGGCGGGCGGGCGCACGATCGTCCAGTCCAATCCGCTCGCTCCGACCCATTTCTCTGCTTCGGCCTTCGAGGCGCCATAGCGCGACAGTCCGGGTTCCCGCGCCGAGAGCGAGGACACGAAGACGAAGCGCCGTACGCCCGCATCCTGGCAGGCGCGCAAAAGGTTCTGCGTGCCTTCGACATTGGCCGCGTGAAAATCCGCCGGATCGGGCGCATTGGTGAGGCCCGCGACGTGGATCACCGCCTCCGCCCCCTCGACCAGAGAGGCGAGCGAGGGGCGATCGGATAGCGTCCCTTCGATCCAATCGACACCCGATCGCTCAGACTGCGGACGCCGGGTCAGCGCGCGGATCGCACCACCACCCGCCGCCGCATCGAGCACCGCCTGCCCGACGAATCCGGTCGCTCCGGTAAGAGCGATCGTCACTCGCGCACCATATGATCGCGATGGACCACGGCGGCGCGCGGTGCGTAGCCGAGTTTGTCGGCCTGCCCGTCTTCGCGAAGACCCAGGATCGCGCGGCATTCGGTGCTGGTATATTCGACCAGCCCCTGCCCCAACCGTTCTCCTTTCGGGCCGAAAATCGCCACAAGATCGCCGCGATGGAATTCGCCTTCGACCTCGGTGAGCCCCGCTGCCAGCAGGCTCGCCCCGCCCTGTAGGGCAGTGACGCAGCCTTCATCGACGGTGAGCACGCCAGCGGGTGCCAGGCGGCCCGAGAGCCATGCCTTGCGCGCGCCCTCCGCGCCCTGCGCCACGAACAGTGTTCCTATCCCTCCATCCAGCGCGCGGGCCAGCGGGCGATCATGCGTGCCGTTGACGATGGCGAGCGCGATGCCTGCCCGTTCGGCGATGCGAGCGGCCTGCAATTTCGCCTTCATCCCGCCGCTGCCGAGTCCGGAGGACGATCCTTCCCCCGCCATCGCGAAGACCGCAGGGCTGACACCCTCGACCCGGTCGACCAGGACAGCGCCGGGTTCGCGCGGATCGCGGTCGTAGAGACCGTCCACATCGGACAGCAACACCACCGCTTCCGCGCCCGCCGCCTGCGCAACGCGCGCGGCCAGCCGGTCGTTGTCGCCGAAGCGGATTTCTTCCGTGGCAACGCTGTCGTTCTCGTTCACCACCGGCACCACGCTCATGTCGAGCAGGCGCGACAGCGTGGCGGCAGCGTTCAGATAACGGCGTCGGTCCTCCAGATCGCCCAAAGTCACCAGCATCTGCGCCGCCGTGATTCCGTGCGATTCCAAGGCATCGGCCCATAACCGCGCCAGCGCCACCTGCCCGACGGAAGCCGAAGCCTGCGCATCGGCCAGACTGGCCCTTCCGCCCTTGGCCAGCCCCAAGCGGGCCGCACCCAGCGCAATCGCACCCGAAGATACGACAATCACTTCGCTGGTCTGGCGCAATTGGGCGATTTCGTCGGCCAGCCCGGCGAGCCATGCGGCGCGCGGCTCGCCCCGCTCGACCAATAGGGCCGAACCGATCTTGATCACGATGCGCCGCGCCTGACGCAATTGAGCGAGAGTCTCGATCGCCATCACTGCATGAAATCCCGCGATCCGTGTCTCAGTAGCCGATCACAGAGGCGACCATTCGTTCGCCCCTTCGTCCTCGGCGTCCTCCACCTCGCTTCCCTTGGTCTCGGTCGAGGTGCGGTCGGGCAGAAAAGCGAGTACAGCGTCGAGCAGTTCCTCGATCCCCTCGCCGCTGGCGCCGGAAACCACGAAGACCCGGTCCGCGCCCGCTTCGCGCAATTCGGCAGCGAAGCCCTCGCCCAGTTCCTTGTCGGCCAGATCGACCTTGTTGAGCGCGATGAGCTGCGGCTTGTCGGCCAGATCCTCGCCATAGGCTTCCAGTTCCGCGTTCACCGTTCGCATCGCTTCCGCCGGATCGTCGCCCGCGATGTCGACCAGATGGATCAGCACCCGGCAGCGCTCGATATGGCCCAGGAACCGGTCGCCGATCCCTGCTCCTTCCGCCGCGCCCGCGATCAGGCCGGGAATATCGGCCAGCACGAATTCGCGGCCCTTGTGGCGTACCACGCCCAATTTGGGCACTAAAGTCGTGAAGGCGTAATGGCCGACCTTGGCGTTGGCGTTCGAAACCTGATTGATGAAGGTGGATTTGCCCGCATTCGGCAGGCCGAGCATGCCGACATCGGCAAGCAGCTTGAGCCGCAGCCACACCCACATCTCCTGGCCCGGAATGCCCGGCTGGTGCTGGCGCGGGGCGCGATTGGTGCTGGTTTTGTAGCTGGCATTGCCGCGACCGCCCATGCCGCCTTCGAGGAAGACCACCCGCTGGCCGACCTCGGTGAAATCGGCGAGAACCTCTTCCTTATCCTCGCTCAGCACCTGCGTGCCCACCGGGACCGGAATGACCAGATCGGGCGCACCGGCCCCCGTGCGGTCCTTGCCCATGCCATGCGCGCCGCGCGGCGCTTTGAAATGCTGGGAATAGCGGAAGTCGATCAGCGTGTTGAGGCCGGCGACCGCTTCGAAGATCACATCCCCGCCCTTGCCGCCATTGCCGCCGTCGGGGCCGCCATATTCGACGTACTTCTCTCGCCGGAACGAGACCGCGCCGGGCCCGCCTGCGCCCGAGCGGATGAATATCTTTGCCTGATCTAGAAAGTGCATTTTTGTTTGGCCTCAGTCGCCGGCGCGCACATCCGTGCGCTTGGCTTTCCTCGGGCCTTACGGCCCTGCGGGCGCGCGGTCGCGCTTGCGGTCGCCATGCGACCGTGCTCCGCAACTTTGCAGTAAACTGGCAGTAGAGTGACGCTGGCCCCGTCGCAAGGACTACCCAAAACGGTCGGCGACCAGCCGACCGCAAGGCCAAGCGGCCGCCCCGCAGGTGCCCGACCGAAGGGAGTAACAGCACCGAGGACGTTCACGCGGAGGCGTGAACGGGAACTAAGATTCCAGGTTTATCGATGAAATCGAAAAACCTGGTGGAGCCGAGCGGGATCGAACCGCTGACCTCGTCATTGCGAACGACGCGCTCTCCCAACTGAGCTACGGCCCCGTTCCAGGTCATGCGCCGGGCGACACTTGACTTGCCGCCCGGCGGAAGGCGCGCCTTAGCGAAAGGCGCGCAGGCTGCAAAGCCTAATTCGCGGTGCCCGTACTCTGCACCGTGCCTTGCGGGGTATCGTCCTCGCCCGCATCGCTGGGGATCGGCTGCACGATCGGCTGCGAGGTGCGCGTCTCGTCGACCGGCACGACCGGAATGGGCGCGCCCGTATCCGGATCGATCACGCGGGTCTGTTCGGCTGCCGGCGTGGAGAGCGTCGCCCCCACACCGTCGAGCGTGATCACCGGCGCCCGGGCTGCGCGAGCCTCCTGCACCGCGACATAGCCCGGCTGGGACTGGCCGTAGCGCTCACCGTACTGCGCGTCCCATGCCGCCGATTCGCGCTGATAGGTTTCGTATTCCGTGAAGAACGTGTCGAAGGGCTGCTCGAACAGAGCGAAATTCGCCGCCGCAAAGCCGGCTGCGTCCATGTCGGTCGTCGCCAAAGCGCGGTTCGAGATGTCGAGCGCCGTCTGGCAGAAACTTGCACGGGCAGGCGGCAATGCGAAGAAGTTGTAGACCGAAGTCATCTGCGTCTCGCGCGCCATGATCGCTTCACGCCGATCGCGAAATTCCTTGCGATATTCGGCATCGATACGCTCGTTTACGCGCCTTAGATCGCGCTCATTGTTCTGGAGATAGGCGCTGTAGCCTTGCAGGATCGGCTCGTAGCGCGGGCCGAGGCAATTCAGCGCGGCCACGTTCCAGGCGGAACGAAAATGCCAGGTGCGCTCGTCATCGGTCAGATTGCGGTTCACCGTCTGGCGCTGACCGAGCAGATCCTTGCCGGGAATCTCCATGATATAGGCCGCGCCGCCCGGCGGCACCGGACGCAGCGGGATGACTTCGACCGGCG
>NZ_LWFF01000115.1 GCF_001635685.1 Erythrobacter sp. HI0063 | reverse complement strand
ATCGCGCGGATGCCGCCAGCCCCAGCGGCGAGCTCGTCACCGCGAACGAGGGTGCGGATCAATGCTTCGGGCATCGTAATCCGACCTCGCACGGAGTTGCTGCGCGTCTGACCATAGGTCAACGAAGCGATAAGCGCTTTCGCGTCATCAATGGGGTCCTCTTCGAACGGGCGTCCGTATTTCTGGAAGTCGTTCGGCGACGCGATGTAGCCAACAGACTCGGTACTGTTGCTAACCTCCATTCGGTCGAACAGGCCAACACTGACCAGCCGCTTGTAAAGGTCCGACCCAAGCATCCTCTCGACCTCGGCTTCGTACATCGCGCCGCTGCGTGACAGCTTGTCCTGCACCTCGGTGAGCAGGGTGCGCTCGTCCGCCTTTAGATGTTCCAGCACGCGGTGGGCCTTTTCCGCGTACTTGCCGTCGCGGAAGGTGTGCGAGTTGAACAAGATGCCGTTGCTGCGTTCGCCTTCCTCGTCAATGAGCGCCGTCTTCTTCGACAGATCCACAAGCGTGGTCGCGTCGGCCTTCACTAGCTTATGCGTGTC
>NZ_LWFF01000114.1 GCF_001635685.1 Erythrobacter sp. HI0063 | reverse complement strand
GCATGGGGAAGCTGCCCGAAGACGTCGGCCTGTCATTCAATCTTTCGACCTTCGACATCGGGAGGTCGAGCACTATCGATGGGCTGATTGCGGCCATCGAACGTCATGGTGTCGCTCCCGATCGCATCACGTTTGAGATTACGGAAACCGCACTGATGCGCGAATACGATACTGCGATTGCCCATATCCACCGTCTGCAGGGAATGGGGATCTCGATCGCGCTCGACGATTTCGGCACCGGCTATTCGAGCCTGAGCTATCTAAGCCGGCTCCCCATCGACAAGATCAAGATCGATCGCAGCTTCGTGTGCAAGCTGGACGAGCCGGGCGTCAAAAAGATCGTGACCGCGATCATGGGCCTGTGCGAAACGCTTGATCTGGAATGCATCGCCGAAGGAATCGAAACGGCCGAAGACTGCCTGACGCTGGAAAGCATGGGATGCAGACT
>NZ_LWFF01000113.1 GCF_001635685.1 Erythrobacter sp. HI0063 | reverse complement strand
CCGCCCGAACGAGGGCTGTTCGGAACAAAGAAGCGCAAGCCTACGGTGACGGTGCCGCCGCCGCCCGAAGGGTTCATTCTCGATGATCCTGTTGCGACCGATGGGGACACGGTTCGCGATGGCGACACGCGCGTGCGAATGCTCGGCGTCGATGCTCCCGAACTGAGCCAACCGGGTTATCTGCGCGATGGCTCGACGGTGCCGATCGGCAGGCAGGCGCAGGAACAGCTTCAGGACACGCTAGGCCGTGGCCCTGTCTCGCTCGGGCCTGTCGCGGGCCAGTCATGGGGTCGAACCGTAGCACCGCTCGATACCGGCGCGGGCGATGCTGGCCTTTCGGTGTTGCGTAGCGGCTATGGCCTCGCTGCGCCCGACTATCTCAAGGGAGACCCCGAACGCCTGAGCGGTTACGTGACGGCTGAGCGGCTGGCGCGCATGAACCGGCAGGGGATGCACGGCACGTTCGCA
>NZ_LWFF01000112.1 GCF_001635685.1 Erythrobacter sp. HI0063 | reverse complement strand
GAGAATCGCCTGGCCGAGCTCGACGCGGCGCTCCCGCCCTTGCGCGAAACGGCCAGGGAAGCGGAAACGCGCGAGGCCGCCACGCGCGATGAGCTGGCGCAGTTGCAGCGCGATCTGGTCGCCGCCGAACGTCAATCCGCCGCCGCCTCCGACGCCGAACGGCAGGCCCTGCGCGCGCTCGACCAGGCCGAAGCGGCGCGCGAGCGGGTGACGGCGCGCCTTGCCGAATTGGACGCCGCAGCATCCGAACACGAGGAGCGGCTCGACAGCGCACGCGTCGATCTTGCCGAAGCGGAGGCCAAGCGCAGCGCCCTGCCCGATCCATCCGCCGGGCGGGACAAGCGCGATGCCGCACGCGACCGCAACGAAGCTGCGCGCGCCGCGATGCAGGGTGCCGCTGCGGCGCTCGCCGCGCACGATCAGGCGCTGGCCGTGGCGCGCGAGCGCCG
>NZ_LWFF01000111.1 GCF_001635685.1 Erythrobacter sp. HI0063 | reverse complement strand
AACGTTCGTTCTCCGGCTTCTCGCCCACAATCACGGGAAGCGCTAGATCCTCTTCGGCGCATTGGCGATAGACTTCGAGCATGCGCAGGGTGTGCTCTTTCGCCTCCGCCTCGGTCTCGTGCGCGGTGTGGCCCTCCTGCCAGAGAAATTCGGCCGTGCGCAGGAACATCCGGGTGCGCATTTCCCAGCGCACGACATTGGCCCATTGGTTGAGCTTCAGGGGCAGGTCGCGCCAGCTCTGGACCCAGCGCGCCATGGCATCGCCGATGATCGTTTCGCTTGTTGGGCGAACGACGAGTGGTTCTTCGAGCTTGGCTTCGGGATCCGGGATCAGCCCGCCATCGGGCCCGGCAATCAGGCGGTGATGCGTGACGACCGCCATCTCCTTGGCGAAACCGTCGACATGCTCCGCCTCGCGCTCGAAATTGGCAAGCGGGATGAACAGGGGGAAATAGGCATTGTCGTGCCCCGTTTCCTTGATCCGGTCGTCGAGCAGGCGCTGCAACCGCTCCCAGATGCCGTAGCCCCACGGCTTGATGACCATGCAGCCGCGCACGCCCGATTCCTCGGCCATGTCGGCGGCGCCGATCACCTCCTGATACCAGGCGGCGAAGTCGTCGGCGCGTTTGGTGGTCAGTGCGTGGCGGATCTGGGCCAAGGGTAAGCGTCCTTCGAAAAGAGTCGGGATCGCGCCCTTAGCCGGGGAGAGAGGCGAGTGTCGAGACGGAGCGGCGCGCGCCCTGCCCTAGCGGTCCATCTCGTCCAGTTTCTTCTGCATCGCTGCCATCTGGGCGCGCATTTCGGCGAGTTCGTCGGTCTGAGTGGCCGGTCCCTGGGACGGCGCCTTGGCTTGGCTTCCCGGGATCCAGGCCTGCGCCGCACCCTGCATCATCTTCAGATTGGTTTCGGCCAGCTTGGCGAAGGGGTTTGCGGCGATCCCCTTCTGAAAGGCTTCCTGCAACTGTTCGCGGTTCTTGCGGAAGCTGGCCATGCTCGCTTCGAGATAGCTCGGCATCATCGACTGCATCGAATTGCCGTACATCGAAATGAGATCGCGCAGGAAGCTGACGGGCAGCATCTGTTCGCCGCCAGACGCTTCCTGATCGACGATGATCTGGGTCAGGATGGCGTGCGTGATATCCTCGCCCGTTTTCGCATCGACGACCTTGAAGTCGGTGTTGTCGCGCACCATCGTCGCCAGATCGTCAAGCGTGATGTAGCTCGACGTGTCGGTATTGTAGAGCCGACGATTGGCGTATTTCTTGACGACGATCGGATCGCCTTCCTTGCGGTTCTTGGCCATTTCGTTGCGATCCTTCAGAGCTACGTCCAATCGACTTAGCAGCCGCACAAGTTGCGATGCAATATGACGCCTACGTCAAGCTGGATTTCCGCTCGAAGCGATCGCCGAGCAGCGTCAGCAGTTCGTACTGGGAGAGGCCGGTCTGCTTCGCCGCCTGCGGCAGATCGTAAGGCAGGGTGACCCAGTCTCCTTCTTCGAGCTCGGGCGTTTCGGTCAGATCTATCGCGATCATATCCATCGAAATACGCCCCAGTATCGGAAGCCGCCTGCCCTCATGCGCGAGTGCCGCTTCAGCCCAGGCGCGCAGGATTCCATCCGCATAGCCGAGCGAGACGATCCCGATTTGCATGGCACGGGGCGCTTCGAACAGCGCGTTGTAGCCAACCGTCTCCCCCTCTTCGAGATCGCGAACGGCGATCAGCCGCGCTTCGATCCCGGCGACCGGGCGGATGGTGTCTGCGAGTTCGCGACGCGGCACCCCGCCATAAAGCGCGAGGCCGGGGCGAGTGACATCGTAGCGATAGTCCGACCCGAGAGCGATCCCGGCGCTGTTGGCAAGGCTCGCGATCTTGTGCGGAATGCGCTGGCGCACGCTTTCGAATGCGTCACGCTGCCGCGCATTCATCGCGCTGTCCTCGTCGGCGCAGGCAAGGTGGGAGAGTATCGCCTCCACCTCTAATTTGCGGATCGTCTCGCTTTCCGCCTCGTCGGGCCGGATGCCGAGGCGGTTGATGCCGGTATCCACCATCAGGTGGCACGGTCCGCCCCCTGCCGAAAGCCAGATTTCCGCCTGTCTAACACTGTCGATCACCGGCAGCACGCCGCTCGCGCGCGCATATTCGGCCTCCTCGCTTGTGACGACGCCGTGCAGCACCGCGACCTGTTCGGGCGGCACATGGCGCAGGACCGGAGGGACCTCGCCCCAATGCGCGACGAAGAAATTCCGCGCGCCCGCATCGCGCAGGACGGGGACGCAGGTGTCGACGCCGAGCCCGTAACAATCCGCCTTCACCGCCGCGCCCGCGCGTGCCGGGCCGCTCAGCGCATTGAGACTGCGCCAATTTCGCGCCAGCGCATCGGTATCGATGGTGAGCCGCAGGGTGGGCGGCGGCAGGTCAGGCATTAGTATCTTTAAAATCCGCTTCTTCGAAATCCTGGGGCGGCCCGCTCGGCAGGCCCCACCACGCGACCAACAATCCGAACGCGACCACGCCCCATGTGTACCACAGGCCCGAATAGGCGTTCCCGGTCATCGCCACGATATAGCTCGCGATCAGCGGCAGGAAGCCGCCGAGATAGCCCGCCCCGATGTGATAGGGGATCGACATCGAACTGTAGCGGATGCGCGCCGGGAACATCTCGGTAAGCAGCGCCGCGACCGATCCGTACGTCAGCGCGGAGAGCATGCCGAGCACCAGCAAAAGGCCGACAATGCCGAGGATGTTCGCCAGCGGAGGAGTCTGACGCTCGAAATCATACCCCTGCGATTCGAGCCAGACCTGGATCGTCGCCCGGCGATCGCCTTCGGAGAGGGCGGAATAGTCGAAGCTCGCTTCGCCGATCCCCAAGTCGCTATCGCTCCCACCAATATTGTAGGGAACACCGAGCGAGGTCAAATCCTGCAAGACGCGTCCGCATTGGCTGCCCTGTACCTCGGCGAAGGGATCGTAGGTGCAGGCCGCGCCACTCACTGCGACGGGCGCGGCCCGTGCGCTGTCGTTCAGCGCAGGGTTCGCGAGCGCCCCGATGCCCCAGAACACCGGGAACAGCAGAAACAGCGAAGCGAGCGCCCCGATGACGATCGGCTTCTTGCGCCCCACCCGGTCGGACCATTTGCCGACCACGATGTAGAACCCCATAGAAATGGCTCCAGCGGCGAGCAGCATCCATTCGACCGCGCTCTCCTCAACTCGCATGGGACCGCGCAAGAAACTGAGGCCGGAAAAGAAGGCGGTGTACCAGATGGTCGTCAGCACGCCGGTGATCCCGAACAGCGCCACGAAGATGCGCTTGGGATTGCCGGGATAGGTCAGGCTTTCCTTGAACGGGTTCGAACTCGTCTCGCCCGCAGCCTTCATCGCCTGGAATACCGGGCTCTCCGACAGTTTCAGACGCATCCACAGCGATATGCCGAGCAGGACGATCGAGAGTAGGAAGGGCAGGCGCCAACCCCATGCCGCGAACTCGTCCGCCGGGATCAGAGCGCGGCACGCGATCACGACGATGATCGACAGGACGAAGCCACCGACCACGCTGGCCTGGATGAAGCTGGTGTAGAAGCCGCGCTTTTCGGGCGGCGCATGCTCGGCGACGTAGATTGCCGCCCCGCCATATTCTCCGCCGAGCGCAAGGCCCTGCAGGATGCGGAACAGGATGACGATGATCGGCGCGGCAATCCCGATTGTCGCCGCGCTGGGGATCAGTCCGACTCCGGCGGTCGCGACGCCCATCAGAGTGACGGTGACGAGAAACGTATATTTTCGGCCGAGCCGGTCGCCGAGATATCCGAATAGGATCGCGCCCAAGGGCCGGAAACCGAAACCGACTGCAAATCCCGCCCAGACCAGCAGCAATTGCAGCGTCTCGTTATCGCTCGGAAAGAAGGCCGCGCCGATCAGGGCCGCAAGCGTGCCGTAGATGAAGAAATCGTACCATTCGAAGATGGTGCCCGCGCTGCTCGCCGCGATGACGAGGCGGATTTCCTTCTCGGTCGGCTCGCGCTGCATGGGAGGCGTCGGCGCGCCGCTTTCCGTGGAACCGATTTGCGTGGCCATGCTGTCCCTCCCCCTGCGCGCTTCGTCCGGCGGCATGACGGGAGGCTTACCGCGCGTCGGCAGCGTTGAAAAGCGCCTCCTCGGCAGCCTTCCACGGGAGCAGGATGGCTTCGTGACGGCCCGGATGCGGCACTGCGGGATCTAGCATTTCGAGGCGCGGCCAGTCCGGGCGGTCGCTTTCGCCTGCCAGCCATCGGGCGATCTCGCGACGGGTCTGTGCGATGCCCTGCGCGCTGCATCCAATGGCGCCCTTCGCGAAGATCGCCGCAGCAGCTTGGCCGACCGCGCAGGCCGACACGCGCAGGCCCAGCGTGGCGATCTGCCGTTGGTCGTCCAGCGAAACGCTCAGATCGACGACGCTGCCGCAGGTCCGCGACCGCGCTTCGGCCCGGACAGCGCTTTCCTTCTCGATCGGATAATCGGCTAGCTCCACCGCAAGGGCCAAAATCGCGGGGGAATAGAGCGACGCACTCGCCGAACGGTTCATGGTGCGGGCGTCTCGTTCGCTTCATTCCCTGCGGCAAGTCGCTTGCGCCGTTCCGCCACCATTGTCGCGAGGCTGCGCGAGCTCGCATCGACGAATTCGTAGCTTCGGGCGTTGGCGATCCAGTCGGGCCGTCCGGCATAGCCCCAGACCGTATCGTACCCCAAAACCAGCAGCGTGAACCCGATCACTGCGATCACCGCGCCCTTCAACGCGCCGAACCCGAAGCCCAGCACACGGTCGATCGGACCCAGCACCGAATGGCGCGACGCCTTGCCGACATTGTTGGCGATGACCTTCATCGCGGCATAGGGGATCAGCAGCAGCAGCGCGAAGGCCAGCACGGCGGTCGCGATATCGCCGCCGATATAATCGCGCAGCGCGGCGGTCAGCGGCACGTGCAGATACTTGATCGCGAAAATCGCCAGGATCCATGCGGCCAGCGACAGGATTTCCTGCAGGAAGCCGCGCTGGAACCCACCGATCGCGGCTATCCCGACAATACCGAGCAAAAGAAAATCGAAACCCGTCATATCTGGGCCGGATTATGCCCCGCCCATGATCCGGTCAACGAGATTGGCCAATTGCGTGAGCCCGCCATATTTCAATTTCGACGAACCGCCGTCCAACTCCGACGGGCCGTAGCCCCGCTCGAAGCCCAGTTTGGCAGCTTCGCGCAGGCGAAGGGCGCCATGCGCGACCGGACGAATTTCACCCGCGAGCGAGACCTCACCGAGCCAGACGCTGCGTTGTGGCAGCGGTTTGTCGGCCAGCGCGCTGACCAAAGCCGCCGCCACGGCGAGGTCGGCCGCCGGATCGGACAGGCGATAGCCGCCCGCCACGTTAAGATAGACTTCCGCTGAACTGAAATTCAGCCCACAACGCGCTTCCAGTACGGCCAGCAGCATCGCCATGCGGCCATTGTCCCATCCCACCACCGCGCGGCGGGGTGTGGCGCCCGATTGCAGCCGGACGATCAGCGCCTGAATCTCGACCAGAACGGGCCGCGTCCCCTCGATCGCGGGGAACACCGCGCTGCCCGCCAACTGCTCCTGTCGCCCCGACAGGAACAGCATGGAGGGATTCTCGACCTCTTCCAGCCCCTCCTGCGCCATCGAGAACACGCCGATCTCGTCCACTGCGCCGAAACGGTTCTTCAGCGCGCGCAGGATGCGATATTGATGGCTGCGCTCGCCTTCGAAGCTCATCACCACGTCGACCATGTGTTCGAGAACACGCGGGCCAGCAATGCTGCCATCCTTGGTGACATGGCCCACGAGGACCAGGGCGACACCGTTTTCCTTGGCATATCGGATCAGTTCGAACGCACAGCCGCGCACCTGGCTGACCGTGCCGGGCGCGCCTTCGATCGTGTCGGAATGCATGGTCTGGATGGAATCGATCACAAGCAGGCCGGGTGCCTCCATGCCGCCCAGCGTGGTCAGGATATCCCGCACGCTCGTGGTGGAAGCCAGTTTCACCGGAGCATCCGCCAGCCCGAGGCGAGTGGCGCGCATGCGCACCTGCGCGGTCGCTTCCTCTCCACTGACGTAAACGCATTGTCGCCCAGCGCGCGCGTTGGCGGCGGCAGCCTGCAACAGCAGCGTCGATTTCCCGATCCCCGGATCGCCGCCCATCAGAATCGCCGATCCCGGCACCAGCCCGCCGCCCAACGCACGGTCGAACTCGGCGAGCCCCGTCGATTGCCGAACCGGCACTTCGCCCGGCTTGTCGAGCGCGACGAACTCGACCGCCCGCCCCCCGCTCGACAAATCGTGCTTTTGGGAGAACACCGTCGCAGGCGCTTCCTCGTTCAGCGTGTTCCATTCCGCGCAATCGGGGCATTGCCCCTGCCAGCGATGGTGGACGCTGCTACAGGCCTGGCAGATGAAGCGTTTCTTGGGTTTCGCCATGGGCGCGCGTTACCCGGAACATAGGTGGAACGCAATTGCCAAACCGGCTTCTGCACGGCACAGCAGCTAGCGATGCGTCAGAAGGAACTCAGGATTGCGCTGGTCTGCTATGGCGGGGTGAGCCTGGCGGTCTATATGCACGGCGTCACCAAGGAGCTGTGGCATCTCGCCCGCGCGAGCCGCGATGCCGATGCGGCCCGGCCCGGTGCGGGCGGCAGCGCGCGAGTCTATCGCCGCCTTCTGGATCATATTTCCGACCATGCTGGCCTGAAGCTGCGCGTCCTTCCCGATATCCTGACCGGGGCGAGCGCGGGCGGCATCAATGCGATCTTTCTGGCTCAGGCGGTGCATTCCGGCCAGTCGCTGGACCCGCTCACCGATCTCTGGCTCGAAAATGCCGACGTCGACAAGCTGACCGATCCCGATGCGCGCCCGCTGTGGCGGTTTGCGAAAGTGTGGGCGCAGCCGCTTGCCAGCTGGGTGCTCAACCGGCCGGGCAATGCCGTCAGCGAAAGCGTCGCGCCCGAAACGCGCGAGGAAGTCCGCACCAAGGTATCCCGCCTGATCCGCGGGCGCTGGTTCGAGCCGCCTTTCAGCGGCAGCGGCTTTTCCAACCTGCTCGAAACCGCTTTCGCCGCAATGGAAGACGCGCCGCTCGAACCGCCCCTGCTGCCCGCCGGCCATCCGCTCGACCTGTTCGTGACGGCGACCGATTTTCACGGGCATCTGTCGCTGCTGCGGTTGAATTCGCCGCCGGTCGTGCAGGAAAGCGAGCATCGGATGCCGATCGCCTTTCGCGCAAAGACCCCCGCGCAGGAAGGCCGAGGTCTGGCCAACACGATCGAGCTGGTCCTTGCGGCACGTGCCACGGCCAGCTTTCCCGGGGCCTTCCCGCCGCTGCGCCTGTGGGAAATCGACACGCTGGCGGAGCGGACCGGTCGGTCCTGGCCGGAACGCAGCGCATTTCTCGACCGGATCATGCCGGTGCATACGCGCAGCGATACGGTGGACGGCGTCTCGCTCATCGACGGATCGGTGCTGGTCAACAAGCCGTTCGAAGGCGCCATAGCTGCCCTCCAAGGCCGCCCGGCCCAGCGTGAGGTCGATCGCCGGTTCGTCTATGTCGATCCCCGACCCGACCGGACCGGATCGGCTGCCAATCCCGATCGGCAGATCGATCGCGAGGTCGGCTTTTTCGCAGCCATCTTCGGATCGCTCAGCACTATCCCTCGCGAACAGCCGATCCGCGACAATCTGGAATCGCTGGAGGCGCAAAGTCGCGAAGCGATGCGGCTGCGCCTGATCATCACGCGCCTGCGCCCGGAAGTGGAAGGTGCGGTGGAGACGCTGTTCGGGCGGACGCTATTCTTCGACCGGCCGACTCCCAAGCGTCTTCAGGCGTGGCGCCAGCGCGCGCAACAGGCGGCTGCGGTGACGGCGGGCTACACCTTTCAGGCCTATGCGCAGGCGAAGACGGCGGCGATCGTCGGGCGTCTGGCGAAGCTGGTGCATGAAAACACCAGCAAGCTGGGCCTGCCCGATGCCGAGCCGATCGAAGCGGCTTTGCGCGAGGAATTGTCGCGGCGTGGGCTCGATTCGCTGTCCGCCCCCGGCGGCGGCGCGCATGCCGAAGCGATCGCCTTCTTCCGCGCGCACGATATCGGTTTCCGCATCCGCCGTCTGCGGCTTCTCGCGCGCAGACTGGCCCGCGACTGGGAGGCCGATCCGGAAATAGAAGACGATGCGCTGGAGCAGGCCCGCGAAGCAATCTACGCGATCCTAGCGCTCTATTTCGAGCGCGAGAACGGCGACGGGCTGGGCGAGGAATTCGCCGCGGCGAGCGAGGATGTCCTCTCCGATCCCGGCACGGTGCTCGACATGCTGGAGGAAAAGCGGCTCTTGCCCCAGATCGACGACCGCGCCGAGGAAATGCTGGCCGATGCGCTGCAGGCCATGCCGAGTAATTTGAAGCGCCGGATGCTACTGACCTATCTGGGCTTTCCCTATTACGACATCGCCACGCTGCCGCTGCTGCGCAATCAGGATCTGACCGAGTTCGATCCGGTCAAGGTCGATCGCATCTCACCCGAGGACGCCACAGCGATCCGCGAAGGCGGCACACAGGCGACCCTGCGCGGCACCGAATTCTTCAATTTCGGCGCCTTTTTCAGCCGCGCCTATCGCGAAAACGACTATCTGTGGGGCCGGTTACACGGGGCGGAGCGGATGATCGACATCGTCTGTTCCACTCTCGACGAGACATTGCCGCGCACCGCCCGCGACGCGTTCAAGCGTGATGCCTTCCTCGCAATCCTCGACGAGGAAAGCGAGGCGGGGCGGTGTTCGACGATGCTGCTCGAGCAATTGCGCAGCGAGGTGCGAACGCGATTGCCCTAAATTCTAACCGCCCAGCGCTTCCTTGATCTTGTCGAAGAAGCCCCGGCTTTCGGGGCATTCGTCTCCGGTCTCGGTGTCGCGGAACTGTTCCAGCAGGGATCGCTGCTCCTTGGTTAGCTTGGTCGGCGTTTCGACCAGCAATTCGACCACCAGATCGCCGCGCCCGCGCCCCTGAAGGACGGGCATACCAGCCCCGCGCTGGCGCAATTGCCGGCCCGACTGGATGCCTGCCGGGATCGAAAGCGTCACCGGCTTGCCCGCCAGATCGGCGATCTCGATCTCGCCGCCGAGCGCGGCCTTGGTGAAGCTGATCGGCGCGCGGGTGACGAGTGTCGTCCCCTCGCGTTCGAAGATCGCGTGCGGCTGAATGTGGAGAAAGATGTAGAGGTCGCCCGGAGGCGCGCCCCGCGGACCCGCCTCGCCCTTGCCGGACAGTCGGATGCGCGTGCCGGTATCGACGCCGGGCGGAATTTCCACGTCGAGCTTCTGCGGCAGGTCGATCCGGCCTTCTCCGCCGCAACTGCGGCAAGGATCGGCGATGACTTCGCCCTGGCCGTGGCAATTGGGACAGGGGCGCTCCACGACGAAGAAACCCTGCTTGGCGCGCACCTTCCCCATGCCCGAACACAGATTGCAGGTCCGCGCCCGCGTACCGGGACGCGCGCCGGTGCCATGGCAATCGTCGCAGGATTGCGAGACCTCGATCTCGATCTGCGTGTCTTTACCGTGGAAGGCGTCTTCCAGGCTGATCTGCATGTCGTAGCGCAGATCCGCGCCGCGCCGTGCCTGGCTGCGTCCGCCGCCGCCGAAGGCCTGGCCGAAGATGGTTTCGAAGATATCGCCGATATCGCCGAAATCCGCGCCGGGATGGCCGCCACCGCCCTGCTGGAAGGCGGCATGGCCATAGCGATCGTAGGCCGCGCGTTTCTGCGGATCCTTGAGACAATCGTAGGCGACGCTGATCGCCTTGAATTTGGCCTCGCTCTCGCTGCAGCCCGGATTGCGATCCGGGTGATGCTTCATCGCGAGCTTGCGATAGGCGGATTTGATCACCGCCCCATCCGCATCGCGCGAGACGCCGAGAAGTTCGTAAAAGTCGATTTCGGTGGCTGACATGTTTCCCCCGCCCGAAAAATCAACCGCCACCGGTGCGGGTGTGCACCGGTGGCGGATCGTAGTTCATGAGACCGATCAGGCCTTGCTGTCTTCGTCCACTTCGGAGAATTCGGCGTCGACCACGTCGTCGTCCTTCTCCGCAGTGTCGGCCGAAGCGGCATCCGCGTCGCCAGCAGAGGCATTGGCCTGCTCGGCTTCGTAGATCGACTGGCCCATCTTCATGGCGGCTTCGGTCAGATCCTTGGCCTTGACCTCGATCTCGGACACATCGTCGCCTTCAAGCGCGGTCTTGAGCGCAGCGATCTTGGTTTCGACGTCGCTCTTCAGTGATGCGTCGATCTTGTCGCCATGCTCTTCGAGCTGCTTTTCGGTCGCGTGGACGAGGCTGTCGGCCTGGTTGCGGGCTTCGGCGCTTTCGCGGCGCTTCTTGTCCTCTTCGGCGAACTTTTCCGCGTCCTGCACCATCTGGTCGATGTCGCTGTCGGACAGACCGCCCGATGCCTGGATGCGGATCTGCTGTTCCTTGCCGGTGCCCTTATCCTTGGCACTGACGTTGACGATGCCGTTGGCGTCGATGTCGAACGTCACCTCGATCTGCGGCACACCGCGCGGTGCGGCGGGGATGCCGACGAGGTCGAACTGGCCGAGCATCTTGTTGTCGCTCGCCATTTCGCGCTCGCCCTGAAAGACCCGGATGGTCACCGCGTTCTGATTGTCTTCGGCGGTGGAATAGGTCTGGGTCTTCTTGGTCGGGATCGTGGTGTTGCGGTCGATCATCTTGGTCATGATGCCGCCCAGCGTTTCGATGCCGAGCGAAAGCGGCGTCACGTCGAGCAGCAGTACGTCCTTGACGTCGCCCTGAAGAACACCTGCCTGAATGGCAGCACCCATGGCCACGACTTCGTCAGGGTTCACACCGGTATGCGGCTTGGAATCGAAGAACTTTTCCACGACTTCGCGCACCTTGGGCATGCGGGTCATCCCGCCGACCATGATGACTTCGTCGATCTCGTCCTTCGAAACGCCCGCATCGGCCAGCGCCTTCTTGCAGGGTTCGAGCGTACGCTGGATCAGGTCGCCGACCATCTTTTCGAGGTCGGAGCGGCTGATCGTTTCGACGAGGTGCAGAGGAGTGGACGAGCCACCTTCCATGCGCGCGGTGATGAAGGGCAGGTTCACCTCGGTGGTCTGGGCCGAGCTCAGCTCGATCTTGGCCTTTTCCGCGGCTTCCTTGAGGCGCTGCAGCGCGAGCTTGTCGCTCCGCAGGTCCATGTTTTCCTTCTTCTTGAACTGGTCGGCGAGATATTCGACGATCGCGGTATCGAAATCCTCACCACCCAGGAAAGTGTCGCCATTGGTGGACTTCACTTCGAACACGCCGTCGCCGATCTCGAGGATCGAGACGTCGAACGTGCCGCCGCCAAGGTCGTACACGGCGATGGTCTTGCCGTCTTCCTTGTCCATGCCATAGGCAAGCGCGGCCGCAGTCGGCTCGTTGATGATGCGCAGCACTTCGAGGCCGGCGATCTGGCCGGCATCCTTGGTCGCCTGACGTTGGGCGTCGTTGAAGTATGCGGGCACGGTGATCACGGCCTGCGTCACGGTTTCGCCGAGATAGCTTTCGGCAGTTTCCTTCATCTTCTGAAGGATGAAGGCGGAAACCTGGCTGGGGGAATAATCCTCGCCGCCCGCTTCGACCCACGCGTCGCCATTCTTGCCCTTGACGATGTCATAGGGGACGAGATCCATGTCCTTCTTTGTCAGCGGATCGTCGAACCGGCGGCCGATCAGGCGCTTGATCGCGAACAGGGTGTTGTCGGGATTGGTGACGGCCTGGCGCTTGGCAGGCTGGCCGATCAGGCGCTCGCCATCCTTGGTGAAGGCGACGATCGAGGGCGTGGTACGCGCGCCTTCGGAATTTTCGACGACCTTGGGCTTTCCGCCATCCATGACGGCGACACAGGAATTGGTCGTGCCGAGGTCGATACCGATTACTTTGCTCATGCTTTCCCCATTTAAGAAAACGGTTGTTGGACACCGCTCCGTCGGCTTCCCAAGAGGCGAAACCCTTTGGCGGCTCGGGTGATGGAGGGGGATATAGGTGCGCGAAATCTTGGCACAAGGGACGCCGCGCGCTAGGCAGATCGCGATCGAGACGAGAGGGATATCGATATGAAGAAGACCGTTTTCGCCGCTCTGCTGCTCGCGGGCGCGCCGCTGGCGCTGGCCGCGTGTTCCGAAGCGGAGGCCCCCGCCGAAGCGAGCGATCCGAATACGATCGCAGGGCTTACCATCACCGATGCGCGCATGATGCTGCCGCCTGTCGCGGGCAATCCGGCGGCGGTCTATTTCACCGTCAAGAACGATGGCGACAAGAACATCGCCCTGCGCAGCGCCAGCGTGGAAGGATCGGGCAGCGCGCAGCTGCACGACATGATGGAATACGATTTCGAAATGACCATGGGCGAAATGCCGCCGCTGATGCTGCAACCGGGCGACAGCGCCGTGTTCGAGCCGGGCGGCAAGCATGTCATGGTTTACGAACTCGGCCCCGACCTTGCCGAAGGCGGCACCGCCGAAGTGACTCTGACGGCTGCGGGCGGGCGCAATCACACATTCGAAGCCCCGATCCAGGCGGCGGGCGAAGAGCGCTAGGACACGCGGAGGCGGCGCTGGCGCATCCCATCGATCTGGACGCCGAAGCGCCGCCCCCCTGCCCCGCGGGGGGAGAGCGCGCGCTAACCTCCGGCGAGGTGCGGATCGCCCGCTCCGTTTTCGGTAGCGCGATAGATTACGGTCGAGTGACGCTGAAGCGCCGCAAATGGGCGTTCTTCCAGCCCCGCAAGACAACCATGGCACCGCGCGGCCACATCCATTTCCACCCGCGCGGCGATTCCTATTGCGACGATTTCGCACGGGAAAGCGTGATCCGGCAGGGGCTGCTGATCCACGAACTCACGCATGTCTGGCAGACCCAGACTCTGGGTAACTGGTATCTTGTCACGCATCGCATGCCGTGGGCGCGTTACGATTACAGCCTCAAACCGGGCTGGCCTCTTAAGCGGTACGGGATCGAACAGCAGGCCGAAATCGTGAAGCACGCCTTCTGGCTCAGAAACGGCGTGAAGCTGGCCGGGGCGCCGGACGTGTCGGCCTACGACATGCTGGTGCGGTTTCCGGGCGCGACTACGCGCGGCTAGGCCGGACGCGAAAACGGCTCGCTCCCCGGTCGGGACGCGAGCCGTTTTTCAGTTATCGCCGCGATCAGTAGCGCGGATCGACCGGATAGCCTTGCGTGCCGAAGCAATCTTCGTCGAGATATCCGTCGCGATCGTACCCGTCGCAATTGTCGTTCTTGTCGACGAAATAGCCTGCCAGAGCGCCCGCAGCCGCACCCGCCAGTGCATAACGCGTGATGTCGCCGCCGGTCACGGCTGCGATCCCGGCACCGATCGCCGCGCCGCCCAGGCCGCCTTCGGCGGAATAGTTTTCGGCGCACGCGCCAAGGCTCATCGTCGAAAGGGCCAGCGCGGGGGCGAGAATCATCTTGGCGTTCATGTCGGTCTCTCCTGAATCCTGAAAGCTTCGGAAGGACTTACGCTTATCGGCATCGCCCGTTCCCGCGCCGATCACCTTCACGCGCTGATGACACTCAATCGCCGATGACGCTCAATCGTAAGTGACGTTCGGCAGGCCCTGACCGCCATCGGCGATGAACGCGTCGATGCGCGCTTCCAGCATCGGCAGCGGCACCGATCCGAGCGCGAGGACGACATCGTGAAACTTGCGGATGTCGAACCGATCGCCCAGCGCTTCTTCCGCTTCGGCGCGAACCCGGCGGATCGTCAGCTCGCCCAGTTTGTAGGACAGGGCCTGGCCCGGCCAGCTGATATAGCGGTCGATCTCGGTCCCGACCTCGTGCTGCGACAGAGCGGTGCGACTGGCGAGATACTCCATCGCCCGCTCGCGGCTCCATCCGTAATGGTGGATGCCGGTGTCGATCACGAGCCGCGCGGCGCGCCACATTTCGTAACTCAACCGTCCGAACCGCTCATAGGGCGTGCGGTAGATGCCCATCTCTTCGCCGAGATATTCGACGTAAAGCCCCCAGCCCTCGCCGAAGCCGGAGAAATAGGTCTGCCTGCGGAATTGCGGAGCGGCTTCGCGCTCCAGCGCCACCGCCGCCTGGAAGCTGTGGCCGGGAATGCACTCGTGCAGCGTCAGCGCGGGGATATTGTAGAGCGGGCGCGAAGGGAGGTCGTACGTGTTCATCTGGCACGCATCGAGCCCGCCCCGCCCGGCCGTGTAGAACGGCGCGATCGCGGGATCGACCGGGCGGATGGTGAAACGATGGCGCGGCAGGAAGCCGAAATAATCCTCGATCACGCCATCGACGCGCTTGGCCGCATAGGCGGAGACGCCCATCAGCTCGTCCGGCGTGCGGGCGACGAATTGCGGATCGGTGCGCAGAAAGGTCACGAATTCGGGCAGAGTGCCGTCGAACCCGGCCTCCTGCTTGACCGCTTCCATTTCAGCGGTGATCCGCGCCACTTCGTCGAGGCCGATCCGATGGATCTGCTCCGCCGTCAGGTCGAGCGTGGTGTATTCCGCGATCTGTTGCTGGTAGTAAGCTGGCCCGTCCGGCATCTCTTCCGCCGCCAGCGTGGTGCGGGTTTGAGGGAGATAGTCTTCGCGGAAAAAACTCAGGAAACCGGCATAGGCAGGCGTTACCTGGGTGTTTATCACCTCGCGCGCGGTAGCCTGCAAGCGCTCGCGATCCGCCGACGAAAAACGCGCCGGAATCTGCTCGAACGCATCCCAGAACGGGCTGTCCTCGGGATCGTCGACCACGTAGGCTTGCAGCGACGCGTCGCGCCCTTCCAGCGTCACGCGGGGAACGGAAAATCCGCGCGCGAGGCCTGCTCGGGCATTGGTCTCCTGTTCCGAAAAATAACGCGGGATGCTTTCGAGCCAGGCGAGATAGCGCTCATACTCCTCGACGCTGCCGAGAGGGCCACGTTCGGCGAGATAGCCCCAGAAATTGCTGTCGCTGTCGAACGGCATTTCCCATTCGCGAAAGCGCGCATCGCCGATTTCGGTTTCGAGAAGATGCCGCAGAACCGCCGCATCGATCCGGGCTTCGGGCGAAAACTGCGCGGTATCGAGCGCATCGAGCTGGCTAAGGAAACTCTCTGCCTGACGGGCGCGGGCCAGCTGCGCCTCGGCAGTCACGGAAGGAAGCGCCGTTCCGCGTGCTGTGCTGCCATCAGCCTGCTCGACACGGCCGGATTGATCGAGTCGATAGCGATAATATGCATCGGTCAAAGCTTCGAGCTGCGCATCGGCGCTCGCCTCGACACTGGCCTGCGCGCGGGTATCCTGCGCCGCGACCGGAACGGCAATTGGCATGGCGACGAGGACCGCCGCTCCTAGAATGGCAGTCCTCATCGTATCTCCCTCAATGTGCAGGATCAGTCGGGCTTCTTCGCCACGCCGACCATGGCCGGGCGGAGCAGGCGATCCTTGATCATGTAACCGGCCTGCATTTCCTGCACGATCGTTCCCGGCTCGTGATCATCGCTCGGGATCTCCATCATCGCCTGATGCTGGTTGGGATCGAGCGGCATGCCGGTCGAGGCGATGCGGGTGATGCCGTGCTGGCCGAAGACCTTGTCCAATTCGCGCTGGGTCGCTTCGATCCCGGCGATGAAGCCCTTCAGCTTCTCGTCCTCGCGCAGGGCTTCCGGCACGGACTGAACCGCGCGGGCCAGATTGTCCGACACGCTCAGGATATCGCGCGCAAAACCGGTTGCAGCGTAGTTGCGTGCGTCTTGCACGTCCTTTTCGAGCCGGCGGCGCACATTCTGCGTTTCCGCCTTGGCATAGAGAACGTCCTGCTTCGCCGTCTCCAGATCGCCGCGCAGCGCTGCCAGCGCCTCGTCCAGCGATTCCTCGACCTCGTCGTCCTCATCTTCGCTATCGTCCCGGAACTGCTCCGGCACGCCATCCAATTCCTTGTCGACCGCTTCGTCGCGCGGTGTTTTTTCGTTCTCGTCGATCACGCGGAAATACCCATATTGTCAGATGCGTTTGCCCAGCTGGCGGGCGGTGAAATCCACCATGGGGACCACGCGCGCGTAATTCAACCGCGTCGGCCCGATCACCCCCAGCACACCGACGATGCGCCCCTCACGGTCGCGATAGGGCGCCGCGATGACGGAGGAGCCTGAGAGCGAGAACAGACGGTTTTCGCTGCCGATAAATATGCGCGTGGCCTGCGCCTCGCGCGCTTCTTCGAGCAGCGCGGCGACCGATTGCTTGCTTTCGAGATCTTCGAGCAGGGAGCGCACCCGCTCGATATCGCCCAACGCGCTCTCGTCCAGCAGGTTTGCCTGCCCGCGCACGATCAGGACCGGGCGTTTCGCCCCATCTTCCGACCAGGTGGCGAGCCCCCGGCGCACCAGATCGCGGCTCGCCTCGTCGAGCGCGCTGCGCCCGCCTGCGATCTCGGCATCCATGATTGCGGCGGCTTCGGCCAGAGTGCGTCCGGCGGCGCGGCGGGTGAGATAATTGCTCGCCTGTTCGAGCGAGGTTCCCAGCGCCTGAGCCGACAGGGGGACGATGCGGTTTTCGACATGCCCGTCCTCCCCCACCAGCACGGCCAGAACGCGGTTCGCATCGATCGCCGTCAGGGATATCTGCGCCAGGCGGTGTTCGCGCCGTGGCACCATCACCATGCCCGCCGCCCCGGTCAGGTCCGAAAGAAGCGCGCTGGTTTCCTCCAGCGCCTGTTCGATCGGGCCCGGCTCTTCGATACGCTGGCGGATCGCGGCGCGTTCGTGGTCGGTCGGTTCTGCCACCTGCATCATCGCATCGACGAACAGGCGCAGCCCGCTATCGGTTGGCATCCGTCCGGCGCTGGTATGCGGAGCGGCGAGCAGGCCGCGCTGTTCCAGCTCCGCCAGTACCGACCGGATCGAAGCGGGCGAGAGATTGAGGCCCGATCCCCCCGCCAGCGTTTTCGAGCCCACCGGCTGCCCGCTCTCCAGATACCCCTCGACCACGAGCCGGAAGATGGCGCGTGCGCGGTCGGTCATTTCGGTGATGGGGGGCGTGGGCATGCATCTAATCTAACCCATCCCCTTGCGGCCTCAAGCCCCAAGCGGGTAACGCCGCCTGCAAGACTACCCCATTCGGAGATTTCCATGCGACCTTCAGGACGTGCGCCCGACGAAATGCGCGCCATCAACATCGAGACCGGCTTCACCAAACACGCCGAAGGGTCGTGCCTGATAAGCTTCGGCGAGACCAAGGTGCTGTGCAATGCCAGCATCGAGGATCGCACGCCGCCGTGGTTGCGTGGCAAGGGCGAAGGCTGGGTGACGGCGGAATATTCTATGCTTCCCCGCTCGACCCACACGCGGAGCATGCGCGAAGCGGTTAAGGGCAAGCTCGGTGGCCGAACGCAGGAAATCCAGCGCCTGATCGGGCGATCCTTGCGCAGCGTGGTCGACCTGAAAAAGCTAGGCGAGCGGCAGATCACGGTCGATTGCGACGTGTTGCAGGCCGATGGCGGGACGCGCACGGCGTCGATTTCGGGTGCCTGGGTGGCGCTCAGGCTCGCGATCGATGGGCTGATGAAGCAGGGGCTGATCAGGGAAGACCCGATCAATGCCAAGATCGCCGCGATTTCGTGCGGGATCTATAAGGACACGCCGGTCCTCGACCTCGATTACCCTGAAGATTCCAATGCCGAGGCGGACGCGAACTTCGTCCTGATCGAAGGCGGGAAGATCGCCGAAGCGCAGGCGACGGCGGAAGGCGCGCCGTTCGACGAGGAAGGCCTGCTGCGCCTGCTGCGTCTCGCCCGCATCGGCTGCGACCGTATCTTCGCGGCGCAGGAGGAGGCGGTGCGCGCATGACCCGGCGTCTCGGTTCGGGCAGCCTCGTCATCGCCACGCACAATGCCGGCAAGCTGAAAGAGATCGGCGCGCTGCTCGAACCTTATGGCGTGAAGTGTCTTTCCGCCGGATCGCTTGGCCTGCCCGAGCCTGCTGAAACGGGGACGACCTTCGTCGAAAACGCGCTGATAAAGGCGCGCGCTGCGGCGGAGGCTTCGGGCATGGCGGCCTTGGCCGACGATAGCGGATTGTCGGTCGATGCGCTTGACGGGCGGCCGGGGGTCTACACCGCCGACTGGGCAGAGCGGCAGTGGTTCGAAGGCGAACCGGGGCGTGACTGGTTCATGGCGATGGGCAAGGTCGAGGGGATGCTACGCGAGCGCGGGACCGATGTCGATCGCAGCGCGGCGTTTCACTGCGTGCTTGCCGTCGCCTGGCCCGATGGCGACCACGCGGTCTATGAAGGGCTGGCGCCGGGATCGCTCACCTGGCCCCCGCGCGGGGAACTGGGCTTCGGTTACGATCCGGTCTTCGTGCCCGAGGGTCGCGAGCAGACCTTTGCAGAGATTGCACCAGACAAAAAACACGCCATCAGCCACCGCGCCGATGCCTTCGCCAAGCTGGTGGCGGAGCAATTCGGCGGCTAGCGATCCGGTCAGTGCGCGCGGCGGCCCATGACGTTGCCGGCGGGATAATAGCGGCAGACCAGCACATCGTTCCCCCGCGCCGTTGCTACCGCGCAGCCGACTTCGCGCGTGTCCCGCCACACGATCTGGGTATAGTGGCCGACGTCGGCCCAATTCCCGGTTCGCGACACGTCCGGAAAGGTCGCATGCCGGTAATATCGGCGTTCGTCGAGGAACATGTCGACCATGCCGTCAACGTCCCAACCGCCGGACGTGCCCATCCACAAATTCTCGCCCGCTCCGTTGCGCGTGCGATCGTCCGCGTGTTCGAGCACTCCCCGGCGGCTCAGATATTCAGCCCATTCCGCCGCTTCGCGTTCGAGATGCGGGTTCCACGCAAGGTCCGGAACGCGCAGGCGGCGACGCTCGGCATTGTGCAGCGCAAGAATACGCGAAGCTATGTCCGAAGTCTGGCGGACCGAGTAATTCGCGTCGCGAATTTGCTCGCCGCGCGAAGCGGGCGCGCGCTCGCTTGCGAAGAGCGGCGCTGCCGTGGCAATAGTAAGTGCGAACGCGCTGGCTAAAGCAGCGCCAATCCCTACCCGTCCCATGGCCCCCATGTCGCGCGGTGCAGATTAAGATTCGCTGAAAGGCTTTGACAGAATTCGATGGCGCGAGCGCTTTATATCCATTGGCCCTTCTGCCTGGCGAAATGCCCGTATTGCGATTTCAACAGCCACGTCCGCAGCGGCGTCGACACGGCTGCCTGGGAGGACGCTTTGCTGGCCGACATGCGGTTCGAAGCGGAAAAAGCCTCGGGCGAAGCGCTCGACAGCATTTTCTTCGGCGGCGGCACGCCAAGCCTCATGCCGCCTGCGCTGGTCGCCCGCCTGCTAGCCGAAGCCGAAGGCCTGTGGGGTTTCGCGCCCGGAATCGAGATCACGCTCGAAGCCAATCCGTCTTCGGTCGAGACAGCAAAATTCGCGTCGCTTGCGGCGGCAGGCGTCAATCGCGCTTCCCTCGGTGTGCAGGCGCTCGATAACGAGGTGCTGCGTTTTCTCGGCCGGCTCCACGATGCGGGCGAGGCCATGGATGCGCTCGCCACTGCGCAGCGCCATTTCGATCGGGTGAGCTTCGATCTGATCTATGCCCGTCCCGATCAGAGCGAGAAACAATGGCGCGAAGAGCTGGCGCGCGCCCTCGAATTCGGAACCGGGCATCTCTCGCTCTATCAGCTGACCATCGAACCGCAGACTCGCTTCGCCACCGATGTCCGCCGCCAGGTCTTCGCGCCTCTGGACGACGAGCGCGCCGCCGATCTCTTTGGAGTGACGCAGGAGATGGCCGTCGCCGCCGGTCTCCCCGCCTACGAGATCAGCAACCACGCCCGGTCGGGCGAAGAGAGCCGCCACAATCTCACCTATTGGCGGTATCGCGATTATGCCGGGATCGGACCGGGCGCACATGGGCGGCGGGGCGGAGTGGCGACTCTGCGACACAGGAAGCCGGAAAATTACCTGGCCGCGGTTGCGCGGCAAGGACACGGCTTGCAGGACGAACGCGCGCTCGACAGGCCCGAGCAGGCGAGCGAGGCGCTGTTGATGGGGCTGCGGCTTGCAGAAGGCGTCGATCTCGAAAATCTGTCTGTGCGGTTCGGCTACGCGCCCGAAGACCTGGTCGATCATGACAAGCTAGCGCTTCACCAGCGGCTCGGTCTGGTGCGGCAGGACGGTTCGCGCGTCACGGTGACACCGGCGGGAATGCCTTTGCTCGACGCGCTGCTCGCCGATCTGGTGGTCGCGGATCTTGTCACCGCGTGAGCAAAGCCGATATTCTCGAGGCCTGGCGAACGCATTTGGTCGAGGGGCGGCGCCGATCCGAACATACGGTGCGCGCCTATTGTGCGGCAGCGCGGCGGCTGATCGAAGCGACCGCAAGCGACGATTTCGAAGCGCTCGCCGATATCGATGCCGCGCGCCTCAGAACCCACCTTGCCGAGAGGCGGCAGGACGGGCTTTCCAACGCGTCGGCGGCGCGCGAGCTGTCAGCTCTCAAGAGCTTCCTCGGCTTCGCGCGCACGCAGCTGGGGCTTGAGGCGGACCGTGCGCCGCGCCTGCGCGGGCCGCGCCTCAAGAAGGGCCTACCACGCCCGGTCACGCCCGACGATGCCGTGGGCCTTGCCGATACGGTTCAGGACCAGGCCGCACTCGACTGGATCGGCGCGCGCGACCGGGCGGTGCTGCTGCTGCTTTACGGCGCCGGGCTCCGCATCGCCGAGGCGCTGTCGCTCCGGTTGGACGATCTGCCGCTAGGGGAGCGCCAGACGGTCACCGGCAAGGGCGACAAGCAGCGTGTCGTCCCCATCCTTCCGATCGTAGCCGATGCGGTCACCGAATATGCCCGGCTCCAGCCCTATCGCATCGAACCGGGGGATCGGCTGTTCCGCGGCGCTAAGGGCGGGCCTCTGTCACAGGGCATGGTGCAAAAAGCGGTCGCGCGGGCACGGATCGCGCTGGGCCTGCCGGCGACCGCCACGCCGCATGCCTTGCGCCATAGCTTTGCCAGCCATCTGCTCGGCGCAGGCGCGGACCTTCGAAGCCTTCAGGAGCTACTCGGCCATGCGAGCCTTGGTTCGACGCAAATCTATACCAAGGTCGATGCAGCAACGATGCTGGATGCTTACCGCAACGCTCATCCGCGTGAGCGCACTACTCCAAAACGCGATTAGCGCTTGGCGCGCGGTTTCCAGGTCATCAGCCGCCAGACATAGCCGATCACCGAAAGCACAATGGTGGCGATCACCACGCCGCTGACGACCCATCCGCTTTCGCCGAATGTCCGCGCGAGCCACTGAGTTCCGCCAATCAGGATCGCATTCCAAAGTGCTGCTCCTGCCGCCGTGAAGATGCAGAATTTAAAGGCGTTCATGTGGGCAAGGCCCGCAGGCAGGCTGATCATCGTGCGCATCACCGGCGTGGCGCGCAGGATGAAGACCACCCAATGTCCATGCTTGCGGAAGAAGTGCGAGGCCGCCTCCACGTCTTCCCATTCCAGCGTCAGCCAACGGCCCCAGCGATCGATGAAGGGGCCGAGCCGTTCGTAGCCCCATTTGTCGCCGATCAAGAACCAGACGTAATTGCCCGCCAGCGTTCCCGCCGTGCCGACGGCGAGGATCTCCCAGAAGGTGAAAGTCCCCCGCTCGATCGCAAGCGCGGCGGATCCCATGATCGCTTCCGATGGAATGGGAGGAAAGATGTTCTCCAGCGCCATGAGCAGCGCGATCCCGAACAGGCCGAGCCGCTCGACGATGGAGACGATGATATGGTCCATGGCTCGTGCAACGGACGGGCTGGCGATTGGTTCAGACGATCAGGCGCCCAATCGCCGGTCGATCGCGTCCCAGATGCGCCCCGCCGTATCCGTGCCGTTGAATTTGTCGATCGCGACGATGCCGGTCGGGCTGGTGACGTTGATTTCCGTCAGCCATTTGCCGCCAATCACGTCGATGCCCACGAAGACGAGGCCGCGTTTCTTCAGTTCCGGGCCCATGGCGGCGCAGATTTCCTCTTCACGCTCGGTCAGCGTGGCCGCTTCGGCATAACCACCCTGGGCGAGGTTGGAGCGGAACTCCCCTTCCCCCGGTTTGCGATTGATCGCGCCGGTAAACTCCCCGTCGACCAGCACGATCCGCTTGTCGCCCTCGCTCACTTCGGGGAGGAAGGGCTGGACCATGTGGGCTTCCGGCCAGGTACGGTTGAAGACTTCGAAGAGCGCGGAGAGATTGCCGCCATCAGCGTCGATCTTGAAGATCGCCTTCCCGCCGTTTCCGTGCAGCGGCTTCACAACCACGGCGCCATGCTCTTGCTGAAAGGCGCGCACTGCATCGAGGCTGCGCGCGATCAAAGTCGGCGGCATGAAGCGCGCATAATCGAGCACAAACATCTTTTCGGGCGCGTTCACCACCTCGCGCGGATCGTTCACAACCAGTGTCTCGCCCCGCAACCGGTCCAACAGGAAGGCGGCACTGATATAGCCGAGATCGAAGGGCGGATCCTGCCGCATCAGAACGACATCCACGTCCCGCGCAAGATCGATGCGGCGCGGTTCTTCGGCCGTGAAATGGTCGCCTTCAACGCGCTGTACGCGGACGGGAGAGGCGATGGCAGTGATCCTGCCGCGCGGGCTCCCATCGCTTTCCCAGGCCAGCGAGCCGACATCGTAGTGATAGAGCGTGTGTCCGCGCGCCTGCGCCGCTTCCATCAGGGCAAACGAGCTATCGCCCGCAATCTTGATCGATTCCAGCGGGTCCATCTGGACGGCGACACGTAGGGACATAGCTTGCCTTCTCGTTCGGTAAAGCGGGGTGCAGCGCAGTTCGCGCTTTTAGGGCTGCCAGGCGTTGACGATGTGGCGCGGCAGGGCGCCGGGTGCAAGCAGGATCACATCGACACGAATATCCTCGCCGTCTGGCGCATAGTCATGCGCGACGCATTCGACAGCAGCGGCGACGCGGGCGAGGCGCCTTTCGTCAATGGCGGTATCGAGATCGGCCTTGCGCTTGCGCCACTTCACTTCGACGAAGGCGACAAGACCGCCCCGCTTCGCCACGATATCAATCTCTCCACGCGGCGTTTTGACGCGGGTGCCGAGGATGCTCCAGCCCTTGGCACGCAACCAAAGGGCGGCGCGCGTCTCGCCTTCGCGGCCGCTCTTTTCGGCCAGCTGTCGCTTCACTCGCGACGCATTTCCAGCGCGCGGGCATATAGCGCCTTGCGGTCCTCTCCCGTCGCCTTGGCGACTTGAGCCGCCGCCTGTGATGGCTTGAGCGTATCGAGCGCTTCCCACAAAAGGGCTTCGATATCGGCTTGGCTGGAATGCATCTCGACCGGAGGGCCGATCAGCAGCACGATCTCGCCTTTGGGGGGGTGCTTTTCGAACCACGCGACGAGACCGTGGGGGAGCCCCCGGCGCAATTCCTCGTGCAGCTTGGTAAGCTCTCGCGCTACGGCGATCTCGCGCTCGGGCAAGACCTCGCCGATGGCGATCAGCGATTTGATAAGGCGCGGCGCGGTCTCGTAGAAGATGATCGTCGCATCGATGTCCGCTACCTCCGCCAGTGCATCGCGCCGGGCCTTGTCCTTACTGGGTAAAAACCCGGCGAACAGGAAGCGATCGTTTGGCAGGCCGGACAGCGTCAATCCGGCGATCACCGCGCAGGCGCCTGGTATCACCGTCACCGGTATCCCCTCTGCCCGGCAGTCGTTGACCAGGCGATAGCCCGGATCGGACACCAGCGGCGTGCCCGCATCGCTGACCAGCGCCACTGCGCGCTCCCGCATCGATGCCACCAGTCGCTCTCGATCGCGATGCTCGCTATGATCGTCATAGCGCCACAGGGGTTTGGACAGGCCGAGATGCTTCATCAGCTTACCCGTCACCCGCGTATCTTCGCATGCGACGCCATCGCAACGCCGCAGTACATCCACTGCACGCAGGGTAATATCCCCGAGATTGCCAATCGGGGTCGCGACGATATAGAGCCCGGGATCGAGGGTCTGGGAAGAGGATGCGTCTGCGCTCACCCGGACAGTCATGAACCAGATGCAAGGGACCGGGCAAGCATGAAGACATTCGCAATCACCCGCCGTCTGGCGATGGTCGCGGGCAGCGCGGCTTTGTTGGGCGCCTGTTCGATCATTCCGCGCGGCGCCGACGTGCCGAGCCGCCCGATCGAGAATGCTCCCCTGCCCGAGCCGACCGAAACCGGCCTTCCCCAGGATCAGGACCGGCATCGCATCGCGCTGCTGGTGCCGATGTCGGGCGATAACGGCGCCGTCGGCCAGTCGATCGCGAATGCGACCACCATGGCGATCCTCGACACCAATGCCAGCAATCTGCGCATCACCGCCTACGACACTTCGATCAACCCGCGCGATGCGGCGCGGCGGGCGCTGGCAGACGGCAACAAGCTCATCCTCGGCCCGCTTATGGGCGAAAATGTCGGCACGGTGCTGTCCGAGGCGCGCCGGGCCGACGTGCCGCTGATCTCTTTCTCCAACGATGCATCGATCGCTTCGCCCGACGTCTTCGTGATGGGCCAGATCCCGGAACAGTCGATCCGCAGGTCGGTCGAATATGCGCGCGAAGCCAAGGGCGTGCGCGATTTCGCAGTCGTCGTGCCGGAGGGGGAATACGGCCGCAGGGCGGAAGCCGCATTGCAGACCGCCGTTGCCGATTTCGGCGGGCGCGTCGTGGGACAGGAAAGCTATGCGCGCGGGAACACTTCGGTCGTTTCGGCCATGGATCGGCTGGTGGCACGGGGCGGATTCGGCGGTCTTCTGATCGCGGACAGCGCGCGGCTGGCGACGCAGGCGGCAGGCCGGATCAAGCCGGGCGGCGCGGGCAACACGCTCATCATCGGCACCGAATTGTGGAGCGGGGATGCATCCGTCACCCGCGCGTCGGCGCTGCGCGGGGCGATCTTCTCCGCCGTGTCGGACGATCGCTATCGCCGGTTCGTGGACAGTTACGAAGCGCGCTTCGGCGCTCAGCCCTATCGCATTTCGACGCTTGGGTACGATGCCGTGCTGCTGACTCTGCGCGTGGCTCGCGACTGGCGCGTGGGCCGCGATTTTCCGACCTCGCAATTGCGCGACAGCGGCGGCTTCGTCGGGCTGGACGGGCCGTTCCGGTTCGGACGCAACGGTGTGGTGGAACGCGCCTTCGAAGTGCGCGAGATCCGCAACGGGCAGGTCGTCGTGGTCGATCCCGCGCCGAACCGGTTCGACGATTGAGGAGCCGGTCCGGGCATTGCGCGGGGGATAGAGGGCGCAATCGCTTGTAGCGCGGCTTGCGGAGTGACAGATACACACGCATGTCCGACGATCTCTTCGAAAACACGCCTGCCTCCAGCGGCGATTACGACGCTTCCTCGATCGAGGTTCTGGAGGGGCTGGAACCGGTCCGCCGCCGTCCGGGCATGTATATCGGCGGGACCGACGATCGCGCGCTGCACCATCTCGTCGCCGAAGTGCTCGACAACGCTATGGACGAGGCGGTGGCAGGCCATGCCTCGCGGATCGAATTGCGGCTCGACACCGAAAACCGCGTCACCGTCACCGATAACGGGCGCGGCATTCCGGTCGGCGAACATCCCAAGTTTCCGGGCAAGTCCACGCTCGAAGTGATCCTCTCGACGCTCCATTCGGGCGGTAAGTTCTCCGGCAAGGCTTATGCCACCAGCGGCGGACTCCACGGCGTCGGCGTCAGCGTGGTCAACGCGCTGTCTTCGCACACCCGCGTCGAAGTCGCGCGCGACCGGCAGCTTTACGC
>NZ_LWFF01000110.1 GCF_001635685.1 Erythrobacter sp. HI0063 | reverse complement strand
CCGGGTCTATGCAAAGGATGCCGAATGAGTCTTTGTCTACGGCGTCGGTCGGTCGGGGTTCCGGATCGCGTTAACCTCAGCTAAACCAACCCTCGTCTAGGTCCATGCACGCGATCGGGCCGCACGGGCTCGGTTGCGCCTATGGTGAGATTGTTCGTGTTTGGGAGCGGCCTGACCCGATCTGGGGCTGGTCCGATCCAAAAAGGGGATATCGATGCTTCGCAAGATTTGTTTGGTCGGTGCAGTTGGGGCGATCGCCCTGTCTCCTGTGCTCGCCCAGGCCGAAACGCGCGGTCACGCGCCGATCGAAGGGGAAAGCGCAATCGGCGGACAATCGCCGATCGTTTTTCTCGCCGGGATTGCCGCAGTAGCCGCAGCGATCGTTTTCCTTTCGGAAGATGATGATCCCGTCAGCCCATAATACTTAAATTGTCGCTTTTGGGGCGATATTTAGGTCTTGCATCCAACTCCCACCCTTCCTATCACCGCACATGAACGAGAAACGCTGTGTTCTCCGAAGGAGATTGAAATGAAGATTCGTAACCTCGCTGCAGTTGCTGCTGCTGCCACTCTGGTTTCCGCCCCGGTTGTCGCTGCCGAGCGCAGCGCTGCTCCGGTCGAAGGTGAATCCGAACTCGCCGGCGGCGTCGGTGTGGTCATCGGCGTTCTGGCCGCTGCCGCCATCATCACCGCGGTTGTGATCGCTGCCGACGATGGCGACGACGATGCCGTCAGCCCGTAAGCGGACTGATCATTCCGATTAAGAAAGCGGGGCCGATCGGCCCCGTTTTTTTTGGTCTATCACTGTCGGGCGTTCTGTCGTCGGGGGCAGGACCGAAGCGCGTTCAGCCCATCCCTTCGGTCGAGGATTTCGAAGATCCAAAAGGCGCGCTCGACCGGGTGATCGGATTGCGCGCTCAAGCCAATCGCGCGGCCTGCAACCTGAGACGGACGAATGGACCGCGGTTCAGATAAAGCCGCATTACCAAACGTCGGCCGATCAGCCGGTTTCAGAGGCTCTCGGTACTGCCCTTGGACGCATCGCCGCTCTCGTCCTTCGCGTCTTCCTCGCCGCCTGTCTTCCGATCCGCAAGGCGCATCAGGATAAGCGATCCCTCGAACAGCAACAGCAAGGGTATGGCCAGCAAGAGTTGCGATCCGGGGTCCGGCGGCGTGATGACCGCCGAAAGCGCGATCACGAGCACGATGATGTATCGCCGCGCGCCCACCAATTGCTCGCGCGACACGATGCCTGCGCGGTGCAGCAGCAGGAGCAGGACGGGCAGAAGAAAGCTGATCCCGAAGGCGAGGATGAACTGCATCACCAGGCCGAGATATTCGTTCGCTGTCGGCAACGCCTGGATCGCCATTCCGCCCGCTTCGCCCTCGAAGCCGAGAAACCATTCGAACGCAGTCGGCATGACGACGAAATAGGCGAGCGACGCGCCGCAAGCGAACAGCAGCGGGGTGGCCAAAATGAATGGCAGAAATGCCTTCTTCTCGCGCGCATACAGCCCCGGGGCGACGAAGGCCCAGAGTTGGTTGGCGATGATCGGGAAGCTGAGGCAGAAGCCTGCGAACAGAGCCACTTTCAGCTCGACGAAGAACACCTCGTAGAGCTTGGTGAAAATCAGCTGCCCTTCCCCGTCGGGGAAGGCGCCTTTCAGCGGCTGGATCAGAAAGCCGAGGATCGAATCGGCGAAATAGAGGCAGATGCCGAAAGCGACGACCAGCGCCAGAACGCAGCGAACCAGGCGCGTACGCAGTTCAATCAGGTGTTCGAGCAGCGGTGCCTGGGTTTCGTCGAGGTCCTTCATCGTCCGGCCTCGCCGTTTTCGGGCGGCGGGGGTGGATCGAGCGGAAGTTCGGGCTCACCGGCCGCTTCGCCAGACGCTTTGGGCTTAGCGCGCTCGATCGCCGCTTCGGCCCGAGCGTCGGCTTCGTTCGCAACGGGTTCCGGCGCCGGGCCGGGAAGCGGCTCCATTGCCGGTTCTACCGGATCGCTTCCGAACGTCTCGCCGCCCGAACGCGCCATGATCTCGCGATTGCGCTCGCGCCATTCCTTTTCGGCCTCTTCCATTTCCGCTTCGCGGATCATGGCGTCGAGCCCGGTGCGGAAGTGATTGGACATGCGCCGCATCTTGCCGATCCAGCGCCCGGCGGTCCTCAAGGCGCGCGGCATCTCTTTGGGGCCGATCACCACAATCGCAGTGATGACGATCACCAGAAGCTCGGCGGCTCCGATATCGAACATTTACGGGTCCGCCCGCCGTTGCGGATCAGGTGCGGTCCGAAGGCGTGTGCGCCTGCTCGTCCCTCACCGTTTCGGAGGCGGGCTTCGCATCATGCGCGGGGCCTTCGATCCGGGGCGAATCGCGGCGTTCGGACGCACCGTCCTCCTCGTTCATGCCCTGCTTGAAGCTTTTGATACCCTTGCCGAAATCACCCATCATTTCGGAAATCTTGCCCCGTCCGAACAGGACGAGAATGACGAGAGCGATAATGATGAGCTGCCATGGACCGAGCGACATTTGAGTACCTTTTGCTAGCTGTCCCTCCGATATAGGGGCCCGCGTGCGATTAAGCCAGCGGATCGCGCACAGGACCGCATGTTTCGGTGTCAGACCTCGTCTGCATCCTCGCGATCGGGATCGCTCCCTTCGCCCATAAGGTCCTCGTATGCCTCCTCCACCGGGTCGAGCAGTCCGGCGGCGCGCAGTTCCGCAAGGCCGGGAAGATCGCGGCGGCTGGAGAGCCCGAAATGGTCCAGAAAGGCAGGCGTCGTCGCATAGATCGTGGGTCGGCCCGGCGCTTCGCGGCGTCCGGCGATACGGACCCAGCCCTCCTCCATCAGCACATCGAGCGTGCCGGACGATGTCTGCACGCCGCGAATCGATTCCACTTCGGCCCGGCTCACCGGTTCGTGATAGGCGACGATCGCCAGCACCTCGGTCGCCGCGCGGCTGAGCTTGCGGACCTGTTCGCGCTCCCGCCTGAGGAAATGCGCCAGATCGGGCGCGGTCTCGAAATGCCAGCGTCCGGCCCGCTCGACCAGATGGATACCGCGCCGCTCGTAATGCTCCGCCAGCGCGCGCAGCGCCTCCTCGACCTCGCCGAGCGGCGCATCGCGCAGGAAGCCGGCAAGCGATTCGGCACTCATCGGCTCGTCCGCCGCGAACAGAGCCGCTTCGAGCGCGCGCTCCAGATCGGTGCTCATCGTGCGACCCTGCGCAAACGCAGGGGTCCGAAGACCTCGTCCTGCGCCAGCTCCGCCCTGCCCAGTCGCGCCAGTTCGAGCGCTGCGACGAAGCTGGAGGCGAGCGCGGATTTGCGCAAGCGCGGTTCGGCATGGGGCGGGAGGAATTCTTCCAGCCGCATCCAGTCGAGCGTCACGCCGAGCATGGCCGACACCCGGTCGAGCGCCGAATCGAGCGTCATCACCGGACGCTCGCGCACCATGTGAACGGCAGGCGCAGTGCGCGCCTTGACCCGGCCATAAGCCTCGATCAGCGCGAACTGGTCGCAGCGCCAGCGCGTCTTGTGCGCGATCTCAAGCCCCTCCGGCCTTCCGCGCAGAAAGACGTCGCGCCCGATACGGTCGCGCGCCATCAACCGCGCCGCCGCCTCGCGCATCGCGCCTAGGCGCTGGAGCCGCAATTGCAGTTTCAGCGCCAGTTCTTCGGCAGACGGCTCTTCCTGTTCGTCCTTTGGCAGCAGAAGCGCGGATTTGAGATAGGCGAGCCATGCCGCCATCACGAGATAATCGGCCGCCAGCTCCAGCTTCAGCGCCTCCGCCTCGTCGATATAGGTGAGATATTGATCGACGAGCGAGAGGATCGAGATCGACCGCAGATCGACCTTCTGGCGGCGTGCGAGATCCAGCAGGAGATCGAGCGGCCCTTCCCACCCGTCCAGTTCGAGATAGAGCGCTTCGTCGGTGCCTAACCGGTCGTTGGCCCTCTCGTCGGCGATTTCCTGCCCATCGGATGCCCGCTGCTCCTCCGCATTATCGCCGAAGAGAGAGAGCGTATCGCTCACGCGGCGTCCTGCGCGGCGGCGAAGAAGGCATCGCGACGGGCGATCAGGTCGGAGGTCTCGAACCCTTCCGGCATCGGACCGATCGCATCCATGACCCGATCGAACCGCGCGCGGGCCGGATCGCTCAGATCGGGATTGCGCGTGGCGATGCCCTCCATGTCCGGCATCTTCGCCCAGCAATTGAGTGTCACGTCGCACCCTGCGGCCAGCGCGCGTTCCGAGCGTTCGGGTACACTGCCTTCGAGCGCTTCCATGTCGATATCGTCGGTCAGCAACAGGCCGTCGAAGCCGATCGCGCCGCGGATCACATCTTCGATGATCGTCGGCGACTGGGTGGCGGGATGCTCGCCATCCCAGGCGGGAAACATCAGATGGCCGGTCATGCCGAGCGGATGGCTTGAAAGCGCGCGGAAGGGCGCGATGTCCTCTTCAAGCTCCGCTTCGCTCGCATGGACCACCGGCATTTCCTTGTGGCTGTCCACGGTGGCGCGGCCATGGCCGGGCATGTGCTTGAGGCAACCCAGTACGCCACCGCGCGCCATTCCTTCGAGCGTGGCGCGCCCCAACGCTGCGACCTGCAAGGGATCGGTGCCCAGCGCCCGATCGCCGATCACATCGCTCGTCTCGGGGCGACGCACATCGAAGGGGGCGTGGAAATCGACCGTGACGCCCACTTCGGACAATTCGCGCGCGATCGCTTCGGCGTTCAAACGGACCGCCTCGATCGCGCTGGCGGGCGCGATCTGGTACAGTTCGGCAAAGGCCTGGCCAGCCGGGTAGCGGTTCCATTCGGGCGGCTTCATACGCGCGACACGGCCCCCTTCCTGGTCGATCGAGATGAAGGTCTGCTCGCGCCCGTGGATCGCCTTCAGCTCGTCGGTCAGCGCGCGCATCTGGTCCCGGTCGACGCAATTGCGCGCGAACAGGATGTAGCCGACAGGATCGCAATCCTTGAAGAAAGCGCGCTCTTCAGCGGACAGGCGCGGACCGGCGATACCGAATATGGCAGGTGTCATAGCCTGAAGAATCGCAGCTTTGCCCCCCTGCCGCAAGCATCATCAGAAGCATCGGTGTGGACAGGCCGCGCCTGCCCCTCAGCTATTTGACTTAGCCCTATTTGACTTGGCCCTATTTGACTTGGCAGGGCAGTCCGTCGGACTGAAGCGCGTTGCAGAGGCGACGCGCACCGGCATTGTCGCCGCCCGCCGCCTGAAGCCGGAAGACGGTGCCGATATCGGCGCGACCTTCGACGATGCGATAATCGACGCCCGACAGCGCGTCGGTCTGCCGCTGCAAGGTGCGCCACCCTTCTTCCGCATCCGCCCGATTAGAATAGGCGCCGACCTGCACCGCCGTGCCGCGCGGCAGGGCGTTGGATCGCGGCGCGGGCGTTTCGGCGGGCGCAGGCTCGCTCGCAGCGGTCTCGGTAGGAGTGGGCGTAATCGCAGGCGCTGGCTCGTTGGCCAGGCGGCCTTCCCGCGTCTGGCCTTCGCCGACTGCGAAGCTGGTGTCGCCCGTTCCGGCGAAGGTCTTGCCGCCGGCATCTTCGGGTCGGCTGCGATAGGGCTCGTCCGGCGCCTCCACCAGCGATCCGTCCGGCTCTGGCCCGCCTGCGGCGGTGGAGTTGGTGAACCACCAGATCGCGCCCACGATCACACCCAGCGCGACCACCATCAGCAGCGCGATTCCGATCAGCCGCGTGGTGTCGAAACCGGTCTGCGTCTCTTCCTCGCCCGATTCGAGCCAGGGGAGGCTTTCGTCCCCATCGCCGAAATCGAGCGTCCGGCTGTCGTTAGTGCCCTCCGCGCCCTGCATCACCGTTCAAATCCCTCACATTTCCTCGACGGCTTCGACCCCCAGGATCGCCAGCCCGTTGCGGATTACCTGCCCGATCTGCACCGCAAGGAAAAGCCGCGCCGCGCTCAACGTCTCGTTTTCGGACTGGATCATGCGGAGCGAGGGATCGTCGTTCCCCGCGTTCCAGAAACTGTGGAAGGCGGCGGCCAGATCGCCGAGATAGAAGGCGATGCGATGCGGCTCGCGCGCGATCGCGGCGGATTCCACCACGCGGGGGAATTGCGCCGCCTCGCGCACCAAGGCCAGCTCCGCCTCGCCCAATCGGTCGAGATGCTCGCCCGAGGGTATGATGCCCTGTTCCTTCGCCTTGCGCAGCGTCGAATGGATGCGGGCGTGGGCGTATTGAACGTAGAAGACCGGATTGTCCTTCGACGCTTCGACCACCTTGGCGAAGTCGAATTCCATCTGCGCGTCGGGCTTGCGGGTCAGCATGGTGAAGCGCACGACATCCTTGCCGACCTCCTCGACCACTTCGGCCAAGGTCACGAAAGTGCCTGAGCGCTTGGACATCTTCACCGGCTCGCCGTCGCGCAACAGCTTGACCATCTGCACCAGCTTGACGTCGAACGGCACGCTGCGCCCCGCCCCTTGCGTCAGCGCGGCGACGGCGGCCTTGATCCGCTTGACGGTGCCCGCGTGGTCCGCGCCCCAGATGTCGATCAGCGCATCGGCCTGTTCCGCCTTCTGGAAGTGATAGGCGAGGTCGGCGCCGAAATAGGTCCATTTGCCGTCCGATTTCTTGATCGGCCGGTCCTGGTCGTCTCCGAATTGGGTCGAGCGGAACAGCGGCAGTTCGACCGGCTCCCAATCTTCGGGCGGCGCCTTGCCCTTGGGCGCTTCGAGCACGCCGTCATAGACGAGGTCGCGCGCGCGCAGCCATGCTTCGGCTTTTTCGGGCTTTTTCGCGGCCTGCAGTTCCGCTTCGGACGAGAACAGGTCGTGATGGATGCCGAGCAGGGCGAGATCGGCGCGGATCATTCCCATCATTGCCGCCACGGCGCGGGTGCGGAACAGAGCGAGCCATTCGCTTTCGGGCGCATCGGCATAGCGATCGCCGAATTCCTCGGCCAGCTCCTTGCCGACCGGGATCAGGTAATCGCCGGGATAGAGCCCTTCGGCAAGTTCGCCAGCATCTTGCCCCAGAGCCTCGCGATAACGATGGTGCGCGGAACGGGCGAGCACGTCGACCTGGCCGCCCGCATCATTGACGTAATATTCGCGCGTGACCGTGTGGCCTGCGAATTCCAGCAGGCCGCACAGCGCATCGCCCACCACCGCGCCCCGGCAATGGCCCATATGCATCGGCCCGGTCGGATTGGCGGAGACGTACTCGACGTTCACGCGCTTGCCGCCGCCCATCGCCGAGCGGCCATAGGCATCGCCCATCTCCGCGATCGCGGCGATCTCGCGCCGCCAGGCGTCGGGTTCGATGCGCAGATTGATGAACCCCGGCCCCGCGATGTCGAGCGACACCACGTCGGGATCGCGCTCAAGGTGTGAAACGATCTTCTCGGCCAACGCGCGCGGATTGCTCTTGGCCTGCTTGGCGAGGACCATGGCGGCATTGGTGGCGAGATCGCCATGCGCAGGATCGCGCGGCGGCTCTACCGCGACGTTGGAGCGGTCGGTTTCCGGGGGCAGCGAGCCTTCCATTTCGAGCGCGTCGAGCACCGCATCGATCCGCGCGGCGAAATGGGCGTAGAGAGTCGTCGTGTCGGTCATAGAATCGTCCATGGCCGCGCGGTGCCCGCGCGGCAACCAGTGTCGCGTGTCGAATGGCCGGAGCGCGAGGCCCCGATCGGCTCAGCGCGTAGCGTTGTAGGCCAGTTGCTGTTCGGTCAGCTGGAAGCCGATCAGCAATTCGAACGTGGCGCGCTGCACTGCCGCGCGCACCGCCGGATCGGCCAGCGGGTCGAGCGCGGCGTCGGGGTCGCCCGGCTTGCGGCGGCGCGTGATCTGACGGCGGATATCGTCGGGCAGAGTGGCTTCCGAACGATCGACGAAGGCCCCGGCCTTCGCGCTGGCCTGCGCGCGCTCCGCGCCTGCCGGGAAATTCAGCGTCACGCTGCCGACCCGCTTGGTCACGATGGCGCTGCCGCCGCGAAGGACGGTGCTGAAATAGGGCAGCGTAACCTGGCGCGCCGCGCTCGTATCGGTCCGGCGGGCGACCACGTCGAAGCTTGCCTCGCTATAGACCCGGTCGCCGCTTTCATTGCAGGTCGAGCGGACATTGGTGATCGCGGCGGTCACGTCGATATCGCTGGCGAGGCGCGAATTCGGGCTGCGGAAGGTGGTGATGTCGCCGGTAAAATCGGGCACGCCCACTGCGGGGCAGGCGGTGCGCACCGCCGTGATGCCGACGCCCTGGTCGAGCACCAGCTCGCCTTCCGAACGGCAGCCCGCAAGAGCGATACCGAGAGCGAGGATCGAGAACAGGCTGGAGCGCGAGGTCATGAGCTGGAACGTCCCTGGCAAATTGGGTCAATACGAAGGCAGCGGACCGGAGCCCGCGAGAAAGCGCTTCCCCTAGCGAGGGCGCGCACAAAGCGCTAGGGGTCGGGTTATGAACGCCCCCTTGCACCCAAGCCCCCTCTCCGCATCTTCGCCCGACTCACAGGACAAGCCGCCGCTGGCGTTGCTGATCGCCGCCCCGCGCGGATTCTGCGCCGGAGTCGATCGCGCGATCGAGATCGTGGAGCGCGCGCTCGAGAAATACGGCGCGCCCGTCTATGTCCGGCACGAAATCGTCCACAATCGCTACGTGGTCGATGCGCTACGCGAAAAGGGCGCGGTCTTCGTCGAGGAACTGGACGAGGTGCCCGATGGTGCACCGGTGGTGTTCAGCGCGCATGGCGTGCCCAAATCCGTGCCCGCCGAAGCCGATCGGCGCGAAATGCTGTATGTCGACGCCACCTGCCCGCTGGTCAGCAAGGTGCACCGCCAGGCCGAACGCCAGATCGAAAAGGATCGGCACATCATCTTCATCGGTCACGAAGGCCACCCCGAAGTGATCGGCACGATGGGCCAGGTCGAAGACGGGCAGATGACGCTGGTCGAAACGGTGGACGATGTCGCGAAGCTCGATTTTCCCGCCGGGACCGAGCTGGCCTATCTCACCCAGACCACCTTGTCGGTCGACGATACGGCGGATGTGATCGCCGCGCTGGAACGGCGTTTCCCCGATATCTCCGGCCCCAAGGCGGAAGACATCTGCTATGCCACGTCCAATCGCCAGGCCGCAGTCAAGAAAATCGCGCCGGGCAGCGATCTGGTGCTGGTGATCGGCGCGCCCAATTCGTCGAACTCGCTGCGGCTGGTCGAAGTGGCCGAGCGGTTGGGGACGGATGCCTACCTGATCCAGCGCGCATCGGATATCGATCCGGAATGGCTCGAAGGCGTCGGGACGCTGGGGCTCACGGCCGGCGCCTCCGCGCCCGAACTGCTGGTGCGCGAAGTGGTCGACAGGCTCGGCGAATGGCGCACGGTGGAAGAGACCACGATCATGGCCGCCGAAGAAAAGATGGTCTTCAAGCTGCCCCGGCAATTGCTCGACTGAGCAGGCGGCGGCGGACGCATGGCGGTCTATACCGATCTCGGCACCGAGCGGCTGGCGGAGCTTATCGCCGCCTACGATGTCGGCGATCTGGTGTCGGCCAAAGGCATCGCCGAGGGTGTGTCCAACAGCAATTGGCTGATCGAGACCTCGGGTAAGGATGGCGGCCCGAGGAAGGACTCCGCGCAAAGCGCGCGCTTCATCCTCACCATGTACGAACGCCGCATCGAAACGGCGGACCTGCCCTTCTTCCTCGACCTGCTCGATCATCTTTCCGCCGCCGACTGCCCGGTACCGCGCACCATTCACGACGGCGAGGGCGCAAGCTTCCGTATGGTCGAGGGCAAGGCGGTGGCGCTGATCGAATTTCTGCCCGGCGTTTCGCCCACCGCGCCCAGCGCCGCTCAGGCCCGCGCCGTCGGCGTGGCCCTGGCGCGAATGCATGCCGCGGCGCAGGCTTTTCCCGGCTCGCGCGTCAACGATCTGGGGCCACAAGAAAACTCCGCCACGCTGGAATCGTGCGGTAGCGCCGCGCTCGCGCAGATCGACCCCGACCTGCCCGAAGTGCTGCCCCGCGCCCGCGCCGTAGCGGAAGCCTGGCCGAGCGATCTCCCGCGATCCATCATCCATTCCGATCTCTTTCCCGACAACGTCCTGATGCTGGGCGACCGGGTCAGCGGCCTGATCGACTTCTATTTCGCCTGCCACGATACGATGGCTTACGATCTCGCCGTGACGCACGCCGCCTGGTGCTTTTCCAAGGACGGAAGCCGCTTCGATGCCGCGCTGGGCCATGCGCTCGTCGGCGGGTACGAATCGGTGCGCCCGCTCGGACCGCGTGAGCGCGATGCGCTTCCCCTGCTGGCCGAAGGCGCCTGCCTGCGCTTCGTCGCCAGCCGCGCGCAGGACTGGATCGAAACGCCTGCGGGCGCACTCGTCATCCGCAAGGATCCGATGGACTTCGTGCGGCGATGGAACACCTATCGCGATCTTGGCCAAGAGGCTTTCGCCTGAGGGCGAGAGCGCGCTAAGAGCCCCGAAGATGAAACGCGTAGACCTGTTCACCGATGGCGCCTGCAAGGGCAATCCCGGCCCCGGAGGCTGGGGCGCGCTGCTGCGGCTCGGCCCACACGAAAAGGAAATGTCGGGGGGCGAGCCCGATACCACCAACAACCGCATGGAAATGACCGCCGCGATCCGTGGGCTGGAAGCGCTGATCGAACCGTGCGAGGTCGATCTTTATACCGACAGCAAATACCTCATCGACGGGATCACCAAGTGGGTCCACGGCTGGAAGAAGCGCGGCTGGATCAATGCCAGCAAGAAGCCGGTGCGAAACGCCGATCTCTGGCATGAACTGATCGCGCTGACGGACCGGCACCGGGTCGAATGGCATTGGGTGAAGGGCCATTCGGGCCATGCCGAAAACGAACGCGTGGACCGCTTGGCGAGCGACGCGGCCGAAACCTTTCAGGGCGGCTGAAAGGCGCTAGCCGAAGCGTTCCGGCGCGTAGAGGCTCGCATCCAGAGAACGGGTCATCGCATCCCGCTCCAGCCCGAGCAGGAGCTGCGATGCGAGGCGAACGGCAGCGGGCGCGGTCTGAATGCCGAACCCGCCCTGCCCCGCGAACCAGGCGAAGCCCTCGACGCGCGGATCGTAGCCATAGACCGGCCGCCGGTCGGGCGCGAAGCTTCTGAGGCCCGCCCAGCGGCGCTCGACCGCCTCGACCCGCCAATCGACCACGCCCTGCAACCGGTCGATCGCTTCGGCCACCGCCAGTTCCTCGGGCGCCGCATCGCAAGCCTCGCTCGGCTCCTCGTCATGCGGGCTCAGCCAGACGCGTCCGGCCTCGGGCTTGAAATAGAAGCGCCCCGAAATATCGAGCACCAGCGGCATGTCGGATGGCGGGGCGGGATCGACCCGCAACTGGACGACCGTCCGGCGCAAGGGTTGTATGCCGAGCGGGCGAATGCCGGCGGCTTCGGCCAGCCGATCGGCCCAAGCCCCCGCCGCATTGACGAGCGTGGCGGCGCGGAATTGCTCGCCGCTTTCGGAGGCAAGGGTCCACACTCCATCCTCACGCTCGACCTGCGCAATCCGGGCTCTGGTACGAAGATCGACGCCGCGCGTTTTGGCGTGTTGCAGATAATGGGCGTGCAGTCCGGCAACGTCGATATCGGCGCAGGCAGGCTCCCACACCGCGCCGGTCCACTTGCTCCGCAGGCCCGGTATCCGCTCGGCCAGCGCGTGGCGTTCCAGCCGCTCGATCGTCGCGCCGGTATCGCCGAAGCGGTCCATGAACGCATCGAGCGCGCCACGCTCGCCCTCGCGCCCGACATACAGCGCGCCGCGCCGGTCGAGAAAGCCTTGCTCTCTGAGGTAATCGCCGGAAGCGAGCGTCAGCGGCACGATTTCCGGCCCGCCATAGCATTCCTCCCAGAATGCGGCGGAACGTCCGGTGGCGTGATAACCGGGCGCATCTTCGGCTTCGAGCAGCAGGACGCTGGCATGCTCGGCCAGCTCTGCGGCAAGGCTTGCGCCCGCCATGCCGGCGCCGACGATGGCGAAATCGTAAACCGTCACTGGGCCGGTTGGGGTGCGGATACGGGTACTACGCGATCGAGAAACTCGCCGATCGCGTCCATCGCCCTGCCGCGCACGCTATCGGTCTCGCGCAGGATTTCGTGCCGCGCCTCGGGCCCGAATTCGGCCAGCTCGCCCTTGGGCAACCGCGCGATTGCCCGTTTGATGGCGGAGTGGGAGACCAGCTTGTCGTCCGATGTCGCCACGATCAGGACGGGCACGGCGAGCCGTTCGAGGCGGCCGTGCTCGAACAGCGCTATGGTGGAGGCATAGGCGCGTTCGACCCAGCGCCAGCTGCCCGGCCCCATCACCAGCTCGGGGCGATGCTCGCGCCACCAGAGTTCGTCTTCGTAGCGATCGTCGTCATGGGTCAGGAGGTCGCGCCGCCGGGTCGGCATTTCGCCGGGCTTCTCGCTCCATTTCCAGGCCGGACGCGCGGGATCGCCGATCAGCGTCATCAGCTTGGCGATGGGTTGGAGAATGCTTGGCGGCAAAGGCGGCCCGGCCATGCCCAGCATGGGCGCGGACAGGACCACCGCATCGGGATCGACCAGATGTTCGACCGCGGCGCGCAGGACGATATGCCCGCCCATCGAATGCGCGGCGAGCACGTGGGGGCCGGGCGTTGCCGTTTTCCAGGCCCGCCAGAAGGCCGCCAGATCGTCCAGCCAGACCTGGAAATCTTCGACATGGCCCGTCGTCGCATCGCCGCCCAACCGGCCCGAGCCTGCCTGGCCGCGCCAGTCCGCCGCCGTGACGCGCCAGCCCGCCCGGTGCCATTCTTCCAGCGTTTCGAGATATTTCTCGTAATGATCCCCGCGCCCGGGAAAGAACAGGATCGATCCGCGCGCCGCGTCATCGTCGAGCGGCCAGTCGATCCGCCGCACCTCGTGCCCATCGGGCGCGGTCCACACCGCCTCGCGCGCCGCGTTCGGGATCGTTCGCCGATCGATCGGGTCGGATGATGCGCTTCGAGTGATCGCCCGCGTCCTTTGGTATGGTTACCGTTTGGTAAGCCGCACCCTGTAGCACGGCCCATCGAAAGGGGGCCCTGTGGGTACGACGCTACATCAGATCGCGCATTACGGACTGCTCGGGGGCTTGGCAATCGCGCTGCTGATCGCGATCGCCACCGACCTCAAGAGCCGCCGCATCTACAATTGGCTGACGCTCTCCATCGCGCTTGCAGCGCCCTTGTATTGGTGGAGCAGCGGCCTTGCACCATGGCCCGGCATCGCCATCCAGATCGCCGCCGGTTTCGGTGTCTTCGCAGTCTGTTACCTGTTCTTCGTTCTGGGTCAGATGGGTGGCGGCGACGTCAAGCTGCTCGGCGCGCTCGCTCTGTGGATCCCGTTCGATCGCCTCCCCGCCCTCGTCGTGATGATGGCGATCATCGGCTGGCTGCTGACCATGGGCATGGCCGCCTGGCGCGTTTGCGCGTCGAGCGGCGGCGGGCTGAGCCGCGACATGATCGTGTTGAGCGTCTGTTTCGTCATCGCTCTTGCGATCGGCACCATGCTCCTCGGCGGGCTGGCCATGCCGCCCGGCCTGCGCAGCTTCGGCGCCAGCGGCCTTGCCGGAGCGCTTGTCGTCGCGCTTGCGCCTTCGCTCGTGCTGCTGGTCGCCACACTCGTTTCCTTGCGCGTCATCAAGCGCCACGCTCGCCGCATCCAGGTGCCCTACGGGCTCGCCATCGCGATCGCGGGGCTGTGGATCATCGCCAGCGATCTGGCGGTGGTTTCCGGCGGCCCCGCGCTCACGGCCTGAATACGCGATGTTAACCACTCACCCTTAAGCCGGAAAACCATACCTGCCCGCCATCCGGGCGCGGGCCATCGAAGGGGGCTTATCAAGCCATGGACAGGAAGAAACTGGTTCTGCTGCTCGTCGCGCTGATCATCGCGGTCGGCACGGCAATGGTCGCGCGGAGCATGTTCGCAGGCGCTTCCGCGCCGCAGGCGCAGGCGGCGCCCGTCGTTCCGACCGGGCCGAAAGTGCTGGTTGCCCAGCGCGCCCTGCCCGCAGGCACGATCATCACCGCCGAATCGATCGGTTTCCAGTCCTGGCCTGCCGAAATGGTGGCCGACGCCTATTTCCTCGAAGGCGAGTCGGACCTTGCGAAATTGCTGGGCACCGTGGTGCGCCATCCGATCACCGCAGGTGAGCCGGTCACGCAGGGCTCGCTCGTGAGCCCCGGCGATCGCGGCTTCCTCGCCGCGGCTCTCAGCCCGGGGATGCGGGCCATCACCGTGCCCGTCTCCGCGCAGACGGGCGTCGCAGGCTTCGTCTTTCCGGGCGACAGGGTGGACATCATGCTGACGCAGGAAGTGGCCGGCGTGGAGGGCGCGGCGCTGAAGGCGTCGGAAACCATCATGCGCAATCTGCGCGTGCTCGCCACCGATCAGTCGACCTCGCAGGAGACCGAGAACGGCAAGACCGTGGTGCGTGAATCGCGCACCGTCACGCTCGAAGTTACGCCCAAGATGGCCGAAAAGATCGCGGTTGCGGAAACCATCGGCCAGCTCAGCCTGTCGCTGCGTTCGCTGACGGATAACCAGTCCGACCTCGAAAGCGCGCTGGCTTCGGGCGATATCTCGATCCCCGACGATGCGACGCCCGAACAGGAAGAGCGCCTGCTCCGCCGTGCGATGGCCCGACCGAACGACAAGATCGGCTCGTTCTCGACCGGCGGCGATGTCTCGCGCTTCCAGCGCTCGACAATTCCGCCGCAGGTCGCGCGCAACCCGGCGCCCCAGCAGATGGGCGTCACCGGGCCCGTGCAGACGGTGGTGAGCGCAGAGCCCGCCAGACCGACCGGACCGCAGGTGCGCATCATGCGCGGCACACAGACCGACGCCGTGGGAATCGACAAGAACGGCCAGGCCATGCCTGCCGGGGCTGGCACGCGATGAGCCGCTTCAATTCCGACCGTATATCAGGCGAAGCCATCAGGGGGCTTGCAACCATGAAACCGCGTATCTTCAACAAAGTGCTGCCGACCGTCTGGCCCAAGGCGGTCATGGCCGGACTGGCGCTCGCACCGGTGGCCGCCGCCGCGCCCGCCACAATGGCAAACGCCCAGACGGTGGTGCGCCCTTCGCAGGATATCGTCCTGTCGATCGGCCGCGGCGAGCTGATCAACGTACCCGGCGCCATGGCCGACGTCTTCGTCGCCAATAGCGAGATTGCGGACGTGCAGCTCAAATCGCAACGCGCGCTGTACGTCTTCGGGGTCGGCGGTGGAGAGACCACGATCTACGCCAGCAATTCGCGTGGCGACATCATCTGGTCGGCCAATGTCCGGGTGGGATCGAACATCGGCAGCATCGACCAGATGCTGGCCCTCGCCATGCCCGAAGCCAAGATTGCGGTCGCGACCATGGGCAATAACACCGTGCTGCTGACCGGCACCGTCGCTGCCCCGGAAGATGCCGCGGAAGCGCAGGATCTGGTTGAAGCCTTCGTGGGCGATAACACCAACGTCATCAGCCGCCTGCGCATGGCGACGCCCCTGCAGGTCAATCTCCAAGTGCGCATCGCCGAAGTCAGCCGCAGCGTCGTGCGCTCGCTGGGCGTGAACCTCGCCACGGTCGATAGCACGCAGGGCTTCCAGTTCGGCGTGGGCCAGGGCCGCCAGGGCACCTTCCCGCAATACACTCCGGGAAGCCCCGCAGGTTTCGGCGTCAACTTCGAAGAGGCACCCGACGGCGGTTCACTCGTCACCAAGATCGGCCAGGGAACCACTCTAGGTCTGGCCGGCGAATTTCTCGGACTCGACATCGGCGCCGCGATCGACCTTGCCGAAACGCAGAACCTTGCCGTGACCCTCTCGCAGCCGAACCTGACAGCACTGTCGGGCGAAACCGCCGAATTCCTTGCTGGCGGCGAATTTCCAATCCCGCTCAGCCAAGGCCTCGGTACCACCACCGTCCAGTACAAGAATTACGGCGTCAGCCTTTCCTACACACCCACGGTGCTCGCCAATGGCCGCATTTCGCTGCGCGTGCGACCCGAAGTGTCGGAACTCACGAGCCAGGGATCGGTCAATCTCAACGGGTATCAGGTGCCCGCACTGATCACGCGCCGTACCGAAACCACCATCGAACTCGGCTCGGGCCAGAGTATGATGATCGCCGGCCTGCTGTCCAATTTCTCGCAGAACGCGATCGAAAAGGCGCCCGGCCTCGGTGACGTGCCGATCCTGGGCAATCTGTTCCGGTCCACCAATTTCCGGCGCGGCGAGACCGAGCTGGTGATCATCGTGACGCCTTATCTGGTGAAGCCGATGAACGCCGCCGATGTTCGCCTGCCGACGGATGGCTATCTCAAGCCCACCGAGAACCAGCGCATCCTGCAATATCGCGACGCCGATGGGGTGACGGGCGGAACGCGTCCGGAACCGTCGGCAGTGCCCGCAGCTCCGGCAAATCCCGCCATTTCGCGCAAGGTCGAGGCCGAGCCCGTGCTCGCGCAGTCCTACGATCCGCGCAACCGGGAAAAGAGCGCATCCGCCAAGCCCGGCTTCAGCTTCAAGTGAGGGGACCGATCATGCCTTCCCATTTCCTGTCCCGCCCGTTCACGCGGATCGGGGCACCACTCGCCGCCACCCTGGCGCTCGCTCTGGGCGCGTGCGCGGGCACGGTGAACACGGACAATCGCTCGCTCTATAGCGTGAAACAGCCGGTCGTCGAACGGACCAACTTCGCGCTCGACGTCGCCACCACCGGTGACGGCTTGCCGATTTCGGAACAACGCCGCCTTGCCAGTTGGTTCGAGACGATGGAACTCGGCTATGGCGATCGTGTCGCCATCGACGATCCCACCAGCTCCTACGGCGTGCGTGACGATGTCGCGGCGCTGGCAGGTCGCTATGGCCTGCTGCTTTCCGAAGCGCCGCCGGTGACGGCGGGGGCGCTCGCACCGGGCCAGGCGCGCGTGATTTTGACCCGCTCCGTCGCGTCCGTTCCCGGCTGTCCCGACTGGTCGCACACGGCCGAAGGGAACGATGCGAACGCAACCAATCCCAATTATGGCTGCGCCACCAACGGCAATATCGCAGCCATGATCGCCGATCCCGAGGATCTGGTGCAGGGCAAGCGTGGTACGGGACAAACCGTTTTGCTGACCTCGACCAAGGCGATCGATGCCTATCGCGAAGCCGCACCCACGGGATCCGAAGGCCTGACCGAACAGCCTACCACCGGAGGGAACTGACGTGAACGCACCCTGGAAAGTCAATCCCAACGGCGACCGCACCCCCTTCGCCGCCTATGTGTGCGACGAAACCGCGCTCGACACGCTGCGTCCGGTGGTGATCGAGCTCGGCTGGGCACCCGAAAAGTGCAACAAGGGCGGCCTGCGCAACGCGATCCAGTCGCTGTCGGTCAGCGCGAGCCCCAATATCCTGCTGGTCGATCTGTCGGAAAGCGGCGATCCGCTCAACGATATCAACTCGCTGGCGGAGGTCTGCGAGCCTGGAACGATCGTGATCGCGATGGGTCAGGTCAACGATGTGCGCCTGTATCGCGATCTGCTGGCAAGCGGTATCTACGATTACCTTCTGAAGCCCTTGTCGGCCAACACTCTGCGCGATGCGCTGACACAGGCTCAGGCGTCCTTCAACGCCCCCAAGGCGAACGATCCCGATGCGGCCCACAACCACGTCTCCACCGCGGTGGTCGGAATGCGCGGCGGTGTCGGCGCCTCCACTCTCGCCACTTCGCTCAGCTGGTATTTCGCTTCCAAGAAGAACCTCCAGACCGGGCTGCTCGACCTCGACGTGCATTTCGGCACGGGCGCGCTGGCACTGGATCTCGAACCGGGTCGCGGGCTTACCGATGCCATCGACAATCCGAGCCGCATCGACGGGCTGTTCATCGAACGCGCCATGATCCGCGCGCACGACAATCTCTCGATCCTGTCCGCCGAAGCGCCGATCAACGCGCCGCTGATGACCGATGGAGCCGCCTTCCTCCAGCTGGAGGAGGAATTCCGCCAGGCCTTCGAGATGTCGGTGATCGACCTGCCGCGTTCGATGCTGATCACCTATCCCCACTTGCTCAACGAGGTTAACGTGGTGGTGGTGGCAGTCGAAATGACGCTGGCCTCGGCCCGCGATGCGATCCGCATCCTGTCCTGGCTCAAGAGCTATGCGGCGCACGCGGTCCCGATCGTGGTCGCCAACAAGGTCCAGACCGGCGCACTGGAAATCAGCAAGGCCGATTTCGAAGCTTCGATCGAGCGCCCGATCGATTTCAGCATTCCCTTCGATCAGAAGACCGCCGCCAATGCCGCCAAGCTTGGCCAGGCCTTCATCGAGGCCAATGCGACGAGCAAACCGGCCAGCGTGATCAAGGCTCTCGGAGAGCGGATCATCGGTGCGAGCGAAGAGGATGCGCAAGGCGAGGACGCTCCGCATGCGGGGAAGAAATCGCTGCTCGGCAGCTTCGATCTGAAATCCCTGCTCGCCAAGAAGACCAAGCCCGTACCCGCCACGGCGGAATAACGGGCCGCAGCTTCACGAGATCCGCAATCGCTTCGGACGGAGACACGGCATGGACATGATGCAGCTGGCCCTCTTGCTCGTGGGAGCGATGGCGGCGTTCGGGATCGCGGGCTACGCCTTCGTCGGCCCGTCGCCGAGCAAAGCCTCGCAGCGGCGGCTCGAACAGCTGCGTTTCCGCCATTCGGAAAGCACGGATGCGAAGGTCCAGTCGCAGCTGAAGAAGGCCATCGCCTCGCGGCGCCCCACGCGGCAGGTGATCGCGGGATCGACGTCGCGGGTGGATGCCCTGGCCTTGCGGCTCGACCGGACGGGTAAGGGCTGGACGCTGACGCAATATGCCTATGCCTCGATCGGCCTGGGTCTGGTGATCGCCCTGCTTCTGTTTCTGCGCACCGGCGCGCTCCCGCTCGCGCTGGGGGTTGGCCTTCTGTTCGGTGCGGGCGTCCCGCATTTCATCGTCAATCGCGCGATCAAGAAGCGCACGACGGCCTTCAACGCCAAATTCGCCGACGCCATCGATCTGCTGGTGCGCGGCCTTCGATCCGGTCTTCCCGTTACGGAGACTCTGTCCGTCGTCGCGCAGGAAGTTCCTGGGCCAGTGGGCGAGGAATTTCGCGGCGTCGTGGAGCGTATCAAGATCGGTCGCACGATGGAGGATGCTCTCCAGCAGACCGCCGATCGGCTGGGCATCCCGGAATTCAACTTCTTCTGCATCACGCTTGCAATCCAGCGGGAAACGGGTGGCAACCTCGCCGAAACGCTCGCCAACCTGGCCGAGGTGCTGCGCAAGCGCGCGCAGATGAAGCTCAAGATCCGGGCGATGAGTTCGGAATCCAAAGCGTCGGCCTATATCGTCGGCGCCCTGCCCTTCATCGTCTTCGTCCTGATCTGGTGGATCAATCCGGGCTATATCGGCACCTTCTTCGAAAACGAAACTCTGATCGTGATCGGTATGGGCGGGCTCGTCTGGATGTCGATCGGCGTGTTCATCATGGCCAAGATGGTCAGCTTCGAAATCTAATCGCGCAGAACGGGACGAGATCATGGAAAGCCCTGCTGGCCCTACGCTTCTCGGTGTCGACATCATGGTCGTGGGCTCGATCCTGGCCGCCGTCGCCGCGATGGCCGTGCTGTTCGCGATCTACACGGCCGTCACGATTACCGATCCGATGTCGAAGCGGGTCAAGGCGCTCAACGCCCGGCGCGAGGAGCTGAAGGCCGGGGTCGTCACCGCGACCGCAAAGAAACGCCAGAGCCTGACGCGCAAGTCCGACACCACCGAAAAGGTAAAGGAACAGCTCGGCCGCATGAAGGTGCTGCAGGATTCGCAGGTCCGCGAAATGCAGCAGAAGCTGGCCTGGGCGGGATATCGCAACCAGGAAGTCGCGGTCATCCTGATCGCGCTGCGCGCCATTCTGCCGATCGTCGTCGGCGGCTTCGCCTTCGTGATGCTCTACATGGTCGAAATCTATCCCGACTGGCAGATGAAGCGGGTGGGCGCGCTCGCGCTGGTCATCTTCCTCGCCTATAAGGGCCCGGAACTGTTCCTGAAGAACAAGGCGACCAAGCGTACCGACGCCATCCGCAAAGGTCTTCCCGACGCGCTCGACCTGCTCGTGATCTGTGCCGAGGCGGGCCTCACCGTCGATGCCGCCTTCAATCGCGTGGCCAAGGAACTGGGCCGCGCCTATCCCGAACTGGGCGACGAATTCGCCCTTACCGCGATCGAACTGTCTTTCCTCAACGAACGCAAGAAGGCGTTCGACAATCTCGCCTTCCGCGTGAATCTGGAAGCGGTGAAGGGTGTGGTGACCACCATGGTCCAGACCGAACGCTACGGCACTCCGCTCGCGTCCGCGCTGCGCGTGCTGTCCGCCGAGTTCCGCAACGAGCGCATGATGCGCGCGGAAGAAAAGGCCGCGCGCCTGCCTGCGATCATGACCGTGCCGCTGATCATGTTCATTCTGCCGGTGCTGTTCATCGTCATTCTCGGCCCGGCGGCCTGTTCGATCACTGCAGCGTTCGAATAAGCGACCGCAGACGCGGGCTCAGTCCTCCAGCGCCGCGGCGTCGAAGTCGCCCGCCGCTTCGCGCAGGCGCAGGAGCATGGATTTCAACTGCTCGCGCTCGCTCTCGTCGAGGGCGGAGAACAGTTCGCGTTCGATGTCGAGCGCCAGCGGCATGATCCGTGCATGGACCGCCCGCCCCTCCGCCGTCAGTTCGAGCAGGTGCGAGCGCCCGTCGGCGGCATTCGGCTTGCGCTCTGCAAGGGCGCGGCTCTCCAGCGTCTTGCAGGCCCGGTTGACCGGCACCTTGTCCATCAACGTGATCTGCGACAGGTCGCGCTGGGTCAGCGGGCCGCTATCGCCGAGTACCGCCATGATCCGCCATTCGGTGGTCTTGAGCGCGAAGCGGCGCCGATATTGTTCGGCGATCCGGCTCGACACCGCGTTGGACGCAATGGAGAGCTGATAGGGCAGGAAATCGGCGAGCCGCTGCGAGGTGTGCGGCGAAGGAGATTTGTCGGGCATGAACCCGTCCTACAATTCGCCCGCGCAAGCGCAAGGCCGTCGCAATCGCAACTATCTATATTCCGGCTCGTCCCACCACGGATAGAAATCGGGCATGTCCGCGCTGACCGTATCGGGATAGTCGGGCGGACGCTTTTCGAGGAAGCTGGCGACCCCTTCCTTCGAATCCGCGCTTTTGCCGAGGCGGTAGATCGAGCGGCTGTCGATCCGGTGCGCCATCATCGGGTGTTCGGTGGACGACAGGCGCCACAACATCGCGCGGGTCATCGCGACCGAGACGGCGGAGGTGTTGTCCGCGATCTCGCGCGCCAGTTCGATGGCGGCAGGCATCAGGTCTTCGGGGGCGTGGAGAGAACGGACGAGCCCATGGTCCAGCGCATCCTGAGCGGAGAATATGCGCCCGGTCATGCACCATTCGAGCGCGGTCTGCATCCCCACGAGGCGCGGCAGGAACCAGCTGGAACAGGCTTCGGGCGTGATCCCGCGCCGGGAGAATACGAAGCCGAAGCGCGCGGTCTCGCTCGCCAGCCGGATGTCGAACGGCAATTGCATCGTCGCGCCGACGCCCACCGCCACGCCGTTGCAGGCGCCGATCAGGGGTTTTTGCGAATTGAACAGGCGCAGCACCACCCGCCCGCCCCCGTCGCGCACTCGCTCGTCGGACAGGTCCTCGACCGGATCGTGGCGCGCGAAGATATTGCCGCTGCTGCCTTCGGGCGTCAGGTCCGCGCCCGCGCAGAACGCCCGATCGCCATGGCCGGTGACGATCACGGCGCGCACGCTGTCGTCCGCGTCCGTCACGTCGATGGCATCGATCATCTCGTCCATCATCGTGCGGGTAAAGGCATTCATCTTGTCCGGGCGATGCAGCGTCAGCGTCGCGATCCCGTCGGCGATATCGAGCTTGATCTGGGTGTAGTCTGTCATCGTCCGGTCCTTCAGAGAGTGTCTCCCCGCCGGACCGTGTCCGGCGGGGATGGTCGCATCAACGCGGCGCCATGCGGATCGCGCCGTCGAGGCGCACGTCCTCGCCGTTGAAATAGCCGCATTCGAGCATGGTCAGCGCGAGCTTGGCGTATTCCTCGGGATTGCCCAGACGCTTGGGGAACGGGACGCTGGCGGCCAGCGCCTCCTTCACCTGCGGCGGCGCGGCGTTCATCAGCGGGGTGTTGAAGATGCCGGGCAGGATCGTGTTCACCCGAATCCCCTCGCTCATCAAGTCGCGTGCGATGGGCAAGGTCATGCCGATCACGCCGCCCTTCGACGCGGCATAGGCGGCCTGGCCCATCTGCCCGTCTTCACCCGCGACAGACGCGGTGTTGACGATCGCGCCGCGATCTCCGTCCTCGCTCAGCGGGTCCAATGTCAGCATGCCCGCCGCCGATTTGGCAATGCAGCGGAAGGTGCCGATCAGATTCACCTGGATCACGAAATCGAAGGCGGAGAGCGGGAAATGCTTGATGCTGCCGTCTTCCTTCGATCGGCTGGCGGTCTTGATCGCATTGCCGATCCCTGCGCAATTGACCAGGATACGCTCCTGCCCGTGGGCCTCGCGCGCCTTGGCGAAACCGGCATCGACATCCTCGTCGCTGGTGACGTTCACCTTGCAGAAGATGCCGCCGATATCCTTCGCGACCGCTTCGCCCTTTTCCTCGTTCATGTCGAAGATCGCGACCTTGGCGCCCTTCGCCGCGATGGCGCGCGCCGTCGCTTCGCCGAGGCCGGACGCGCCACCGGTGACGACGGCGGGAGTGTTGCTGCTGATTTCCATGGGGTAGTCCTCTCTATCTCTCGAAAAATTCGGGTGTAACGGGGTCAGAGCGCCTCGACGATGGTGACATTGGCGACACCGCCGCCTTCGCACATCGTCTGGAGCCCGTATTTCTTGCCGTGGCGGTGCAGCGCGTGGACCAGCGTCGCCATCAGCTTGGTGCCCGACGCGCCCAGCGGATGGCCGAGCGCGATCGCGCCGCCGTGGACATTGAGCTTGTCCGGGTCCGCGCCGGTATGCTTCAGCCAAGCGAGCGGCACGGGGGCGAAGGCTTCGTTGACCTCGTACAGGTCGATATCCTCGATCCGCATGCCGGCACGTTCCAGCGCGCGATCGGTCGCGAACAGGGGTTCTTCCAGCATGATCACCGGATCGCCCGCCGTCACCGTCAGATTGTGAATGCGCGCGAGCGGGGTGAGGCCATATTCCTTCAGCGCACGCTCGCTCACGACCATGACCGCGCTCGACCCGTCGCAGATCTGGCTGGCGCTCGCCGCCGTGATCTTGCCGTCCGGGCTCAGCAGCTTGACGCCCGCGATCCCTTCCAGCGTGGCGTCGAAACGAATGCCCTCGTCCACCAAGTGGCAGGCCTCGCCCTCCGGCGTCTCGATCTCGACGCCGACGATTTCCTTTTCGAACGCGCCGCTTTCGGTGGCCCGGATCGCCTTCTGGTGGCTTTCCAGAGCAAAGGCGTCGAGCTGGTCCTTCGAGAACCCGTGCTTGTCCGCGATCATCTGCGCGCCGGTGAACTGGCTCCACTGGATGCCGGGATATTTGTCTTCGAGCCCCGGCGATTTGTAGTGGCCCAGCCCCTCTTTCATATGCAGCATCGCGGTCGATCCCATGGGCACGCGGCTCATGCTTTCGACGCCCGCCGCGATCACGACATCCTGCGTTCCGCTCATCACGGCCTGCGCGGCGAACTGGATCGCCTGTTGCGAAGACCCGCACTGGCGATCGATCGTGACGGCAGGCACGCCTTCGCCCAGCCGCTTGGCCGCCAGCACCGCATTGCGCCCGACCTGCATGGCCTGTTCGCCGCCCTGGCTGACGCAGCCCATGACGACATCGTCGACCGCCTTGGCTTCCAGCCCGGTCCGCTCCATCACCGCATCGAGCGAGACGGCGGCGAGATCGACCGGGTGAACCCCTGCGAGCCGCCCTCCACGCTTGCCCCCGGCAGTACGGACGGCTTCGACGATATAGGCTTCGGGCATCGATCTCTCTCCTCGTCGCGCTTCGGAACGCGTTGCTTTTCAGGACCGGGTTATGGGAGGCTTACGTAAGCGTCAAGTTGCCGATCCGGTTTCCTATCGTGAGGGCGCTCGTGCCACCCGGTGCTTGCAATTGGCGCGGCGCCCGCCCTAGTCATCACGCCATGAGCGAAGCGATCAACATTTTCGAAGTCAACGGCACACTGGATACGGCAGGTCTCGCCGAAGAATTCGCCCGCAACCGCCGGATTCAGATCCGCAACGTGCTGACCGATCCGACGGCCGAGGCCCTGCGCGCGGCTCTGGCCCAGACCACCCCGTGGGGCATGGCGTTGCAGGCGGCGGATGGCGAACCGCAGGATTTCCGGGTGGAGGAACTGCGCCAGCAAGCGCACGCCCAGCGTGCTCAGGCGCTCAACAAGGAGGTTCACGAAGCGGCGGCGAAGGGGCATTACTCCTTCCGCTACGCCCGCTATCCCATGGTCAGGGCCTATCAGGAGGGGTGGAATCCCGGCGGGCTGCACGATGTGCTGATCGAATATATCAACACCGAACCCTTTCTCGAACTGGTGCGTCAGGTCACGCGCATTCCAGAATTGAAGAAGGCGGATGGGCAGGCGACCCTGTTCGGCCCGCAACACTTCCTCGGCCTGCATCAGGACCAGCAGCTCGAGGAAGGGTGGCGCATCGCCTATGTGCTCAACATGACAGCCTTGGAATGGCGGCCCGACTGGGGCGGTTATCTGCTGTTCTTCGACGACGATGGAGACGTGATCGAAGGCTATATGCCGCGCTTCAACACGCTCAACCTGTTCGCCGTGCCCCAGCATCACGCGGTCAGTTTCGTTCCCCCTTTCGCGCCGCAGGGCCGGATCGCGATCAGCGGCTGGTTCCGCGACCAGTGAGCAGTCAATCCCCGCGGCAATGGCTCGAACAGGCCGGAGCCGCGGAACGGCGGGGCGAGCGGGCAGAGGCGCTCGCCGTGATCGCGCAGGCCGTCGCAGACCATCCGCGCGACGCCGCTCTTATCAACGATGCCGGTTCGCTGGCCCAGCGGCTCGGCGAGTATGCGCTGGCGGAGGCAAGGTTCGCGGCCGCTCTGGCGCTCGCTCCCGATAACACCGATTTCGCCGTCAACCGTGCCATCGCTCTGACGGCGCTCGGCAGACCGCGCGAGGCAGTGCGAATATTGCATCCGCTCGAGACTTCTGGAGAGCGGATCGCGCGCTATTGGTCGGTGCGCGCCAATGCGGAGCGCGCGGCGGGCATGGCGGCGCAGGCCGGTCGATCCTACGATCGCTGCCTCGCCCTTCAGCCGAACCATCCCCGCGCCCTGCACGGAAGGGCGCGCATCGCGATCGAGCGCGGAGAAGGGGATGCAGTGGCCCGCTTCGATCGCGCGCTCGCCGCCAATCCGCGCGATGCGGATCTCTGGCTTGGAAAGGCGCAAGCGCTGGACGTGGCGGGAGACGTGGCGGGCGCGCGCGACCTCGTCCAGCAGATCCTGGCACAGGCCCCCGGCTGGATGGACGGCCTGCGCCTGATGGCGCAGCTGAACCTCGCGCAGGGACGCCCCGAATTCGCCGAGCATTACGCGGAAGCCGCCGCCCGCGCGCCGGACAACCCTGCCATCCCCGTCGCGCACGCAAACCTGCTCGCGGTCCACGATCGCTTCACGCAAGCCGCAGACATCGCGACCGAAGCGCGCCGCCGCTTTCCAAACGATCCCTCGCTCGCTCTGCTCGAAGCGAGCTACGCCGCGTCGGGCGGAGACGATGAGCGCGCCGAAGCCCTGTTTGCCGCGCTGGATTCGGAGACGAGCGAACGCTGGTTGCAGGAAGCACGGCACGCTCTGCGCCTCATAGACGTCAGCCGCGCCCACGCTCTGCTCGACCGAGCCGAGGAGGAAACGCCGTGGAGCGTCAGCGGGTGGGCCCTGCGCGGCCTCGCCTGGCGCCTTTCGGACGATCCGCGGGCGGAATGGCTCTATCGTCCCGACGAAACGATCCGACCGCTCCCCCTTGGCGGGGCCGACGATCTGATCGAACGCGCCGTCGCGGTCCTGCGCGATCTTCACAAAAGTTCTCCCCTCCCGCTCGGTCAATCGCTGAGAGGCGGTACGCAGACACGCGGGCGCTTGTTCGATCGCACCGAGCCGGCTCTCGCGGAACTGCGCCAAGCTGTCGAAGGCGCGGTCGAACGCTATCGACAGGGCCTGCCCGAAGCGGATCCCGAACATCCGCTCCTTCGCCACCGCGATGCCGGTTTCGCTCTCGCCGGATCCTGGTCGGTTCGGCTGACCGGAGGAGGCGATTTTCACATCGCGCATATCCACCCGGAAGGCGTAATCTCGTCCGCGCTCTATCTCGTCGTGCCGGACGATGCGCATGGGCCAGATACAAGCGGCTGGCTCGAACTCGGCCGCCCGCCGCCCGACATACGCCTCGACCTTCCCCCCATAGCGACGATCCAGCCCGAACCAGGCCGGCTGGCGCTGTTTCCCAGCTATCTCTTTCATGGCACCACGCCCTTCGACAGGGCCGAACGGATTACGGTCGCCTTCGATGGCGTGCCGCGCGACAAGGGGCCGTCAAACTGAGCGGCCCGAGAACCGCATATGGGGGAGAACGATATGGCGCAGGCAAGCGAACAGGCGGCGTGGAACATGTTCTGGGAACAGAACGCGCGCGGTGGATCATCCGGCTGCCTCCCGCATAGCCGGCAGGCCATTGAACAGGCACAGAAAAAGGCCTGGCAGGCTTTCGCAGCCCAGATCTCGAAAAATGCCAAACTGCTCGATCTGGCGACCGGCGACGGCCGCGTACCCGCATGGATCGGCGCGGACCGTGCCGATCTGGAATGCCACGGGGTCGATCTGGCACCCAGCCTGCCCCCGGCCCCGCCGGGCGTTACGGTGCGCGGTCGGGTGCCGATGGAGGAGCTGCCATTCGAGGCTGCGAGCTTCGATGTGGTGACCAGCCAGTTCGGGTTCGAATATGGGGACACCGCCCGCGTCGCGACCGAGATCGCGCGAGTGCTCAAGCCGGGCGGAAGGATCGGGCTGATGATGCACCGTGGGGACGGGCCGATCGTCGCGCATAACCGCACTCGGCGGGCCCAGCTCGAATGGGCGTTAGAGGAAAAGGCGATTGTGGCGAAGACGCGTCAGTCGATCGGCACTGGGTCCGACCTTTCGCCTGCCCTGCCCTATGCGACCGAAACCGCCCAAAAAGGGCTGGAGCAGTTTGGTGAGAGTTCACCCGCATGGGAAATCCCCGAGGCCGTTCGACGCACTCTGCTGATGGGCGCGCGCGCGGGACGGCAATTCGTACTCGACACGCTAAACGCGATCGAGGCGCAGGCAGGAAACGAGATCGGCCGCATAAAGGCCCTGATCCGCGCTAGCGCCGTGGCCGACGATCGCCAGACGATCGAGGATCGCTTCGCATCGACCGGCATAGAACTGGTCGATGCCAAGACGATCGAAGACGAGACGGGCAACGCCTTTGCTGATTTTGTGGTGCTGACCAAAGCCTGAACCAACCGGCATGCTCAGGACCAGACCCGGCTTGGCGGTCTGATTTTGGCTCGATGACACAAAAAAGGGCGGCGGACCGAAGTCCGCCGCCCCTCTTTGTTCGTGGAGCTTGCGCTTCCCGTTTCTTAGAACTTGAAGTTCGCCGAAACGAAGAAGTCGCGGCCAAGCACGTCATAGGTGCTCGGATAGGTGTTCGCCTGCTCCTGGTTGTCGCCCAGCAACGTGCCATCGTTCTCACTGGAGACGAAGATGCCGTTGAAGGTCGGCGTCTGCGGCAGTTCGTCGAAGATGTTGTTCACACCGAAGGTAAACGTCGCACGTTCCGAAGCGGCAAACGAGAAGGTCAGATCGAACAGATCGTAGGCCGGAATTTCTTCGACGCCGTTGAAGGCTGCATAATCGACACTGTCATCGTCGTCCGCAACCGACGACAGGTGCCGCCAGCGGATCGAGGTGGTCAGCGGACCATCGATGAACGAGGCACGCGACGTCCACTTGAAGGTCGGCCGCGGTTCGCCGCAATTCGCACCGAACTGACCTTCACACTCGAGCAGGTCCGCACCCGGGAACGCCAGGAAGTCGAAGCTTTCGGTCCAGGTACCCAGGAACGAGATGTTGAAGTCCTGCTCGCCCGTATCCGTGAAGATCGAGAACGGCACGCTGGTGCTGTAGCTGACTTCAAGGTCGATGCCCGACGTTTCGAACGAAGCGATGTTCTGACCGCCAAGCAGCGGCGGATTGGCTTCGGTGATGACGCCGGCGCTGTTGCGGATCGGGCCATTGCCGAAGAACGGACCGCAGACGCCGCTATCCGGATCTTGGACCTGATTGAAGCACAGGTCGAAGCTCTGAGCGAGCGAGATCGTGGTGATCGCGTCTTCGATTTCGATGTTGAAGTAGTCCGCCGTGAGCGTGAAGCCCGGAACGAAGGACGGCTGGAGCACGACACCGAAGGTGTAGCTGGTCGAGGTTTCTTCTTCCAGGGCGGGGTTACCACCGAAGAGTGAAGGAATCTGCGTGTTCAGCTGAATGGCCGGATCGCCGAGGCTGCCTGCCGGAACACCGTTGGCAAGACAGATATCGCGCAGGCCGCCGGACGTTGCGCCCGCCGTGGTGCACGGATCGGTCGCGCCCGGGAAGCCGATCGCCTGACCGCCGAACAGTTCGCCCACGTTCGGAGCGCGAACCGCACGCTGATACTGACCACGCAGGATCACATCACGGATCGGAGCGAATTCGACGCCACCGGCGTAGGTCCACACGCCACCGACTGCGTCGAGCGAGTAGTCGGAGTAACGCGCCGCACCCGAAAGCTCGAGACGGGCACTGCCGAACTCGACCGGGATGTTGAGCTCGGCGAAGACTTCCTTGACGTCGTATTCGCCCTGGGTCGCTTCACCGGCGTTGAAGCCGATAACATCGCCCGAAGCCAGCGCGGTGTCGGGAATGAATTCCGACGTCACCTTGCGGTATTCCGTACCGATGGCGAAAGCGACCGGTTCGGCAGTGCCGAGGGCGAAATCTCCGAGCGTGCCGGAGATGGCGGCGTTGACGACCTGCTGGGTCGAGATATCGCCGTTCTGTGCCAGGATCGAAATCTGGTCGACGGCTGCGGGCGTAAGGGTGCCCGGGCCGAAGATGTTGATCGCCGGATCCGTACCGTCGAGGCCACGCTGGAAAGCCGAGCGCGAGATATTGCCCTGCTGGACGTTGGCGTTCCGCGTACGCGAGAACATGTAGTACGCGTCGTAGTCCAGGTACGATCCGATCGGGCCGGTTGCACCGCCGAGCACGCGGAAGGCGTTACGCTCGTCGAGGCTGTTACGCGAACCGGTTTCGACCGTGCGGCGCTGCAGGAAGAGGTCGATATTGTCGGGATCGCCATCGGTTTCGGTCGCATTGAGCTGGACCAGCTGCGCGAAGTCTTCCGCAGACAGGAACGGCTGAACGGTCGCCAGGTTGACGGTGAAGGTTCCGGTGACAGGCGTCGCCGCCAGTTCCTGCGCCACGCGATTGTTGACGTAGGTGACTTCCGTATACGCACGATGACCGCCGCCGATTTCGTAATCGGCATAACCACCGATCAGGTAACGCTCTTGCGGCAGCTGCAGGTAGTTGACGGGTGCGTAGTTATAGGTGTCGCCAGCGCGGGTACGGAACTGGCCGGGCGTGTCATCGAACACAACCGCGCGGTTCGCCGCGAATTCGGTTCCGGCACGATTGCCGTCCCCGAAGTAACGGATCACGCCATTCGGGAGCGTCGAGGAACCGAACTGCTGCTGGTTCTCACCGAAGGTTTCGCCGCCGAGAGCAAAGTTCGAAAAGCCGCGATCGCCCTGGAACACAGAATCACGATTGTAGTATTCACCGTAGACGGTGGCCGAGCCACGTCCGTCGGCGAAGCTGGTGCCGATAGCACCATGAATTTCATAGCGACGGCCATCGCCACGCTCGGTAAGCGAATACTGTCCGCCAACTTCGATACCTTCGACCTGACGAAGGCGGAAGTTGACGACGCCGGAGAGCGCGTCCGAACCATAAACCGCAGATGCACCGCCGGTCACGACATCGACGCCGTCAAGCAGGAAGGACGGGATCGTGTTCAAGTCGACGACCTGCGCGGTGTCGTACGACAGCCAGCGACGGCCGTTAACGAGCACCAGAGTACGAGCCGAGCCGAGACCACGAAGGTTCAGCGTGGCGGTACCGTTACCGGGATTGTTCGAGAACGACGTCGTACCCGGAACAACCTGCGGCAGGGTGTTGATCACGTTTTCGACGTTGACCGTACCGGAGAGTTGGAATTCCTCGTCGTTGACGACGGCGATCGGAGCTGCGGTTTCGACGTTGCGGCGCGCGATGCGCGAACCGGTGACAACGATCAGACCTTCGGCTTCATCGGGAGCGGCCTGAAGGGCGGGCTCCTGATCGGTCAGGTCATCGGTGTTGTTGGTGGCGGTAGTCTGAGCCGCCAGCGGAGCGGCCATCATGGCACCCGCCATGATGGTGCCGGTCAGCAAGGAGGCCTTGGTGAAGCGATAAGACATTGCAATCCCCTCATATGCGGGAGGCCGGAGGGCGTCCCGATCGCATGAAAACGGATTCAGACATGTGTCCGAATAGGGGCCCTCTATGATAAGGCGCTCGTATCGGGCAATGCATCCCACACCTTCGCAGATGCGGAAGCTTTCGAGTGTGACATTCGAGAGACACCGACTGCACCCCCTCTCCGAGGTCGCCGGGGATAGGCATAGTCGAATTTTAGAAAAGCATTTAAGGCGTTACAGCTCTGATGGAGATTTACGAATGACCCGCGCCATGAACGTCGCAGCCGAAAGCACCGAACCCTCTCTCATCCTTTCGCGACCCAGCACACGTTCTGCCGCGGCGATGCTTCTATTCGCCAGCCTCGCTTTCGCCTCGCCGATCGCAGCTCAAGATGGCACTGGAGAGAAGGATTTGCTCGCAGAACTGCAAGCCTGTCGCTCGATAGCGGTGCCGGCGGAGCGCCTCGCATGCTTCGACCGTGCTTCGGCTACGCTCGTCGAGGCGCGTGACAGCGGCGAGGTGCGCCTCGTCGATCGCGAGGAGATCCAGCAGACTCGGCGCGGCCTGTTCGGCTTCACCCTGCCCAAACTCGACATCTTCGGCAGCGGGAATGACGATGAAATCGACATGCTGGAATCGACGATAACCGGGGTCAGCCGCTATGGTCGCAACGGCTACCGGATCAAGATCGAGGAAGGAAGCGTCTGGCAAATCGACAGCGCTCCTTCGCGCCTTCGCATGCCCAGGCCGGGAGACGAGATCGTGCTTAAGAAGGCCTCGCTTGGATCCTTCTTCATTCGAATCGCTGGCCAGATCGGCGTGAAGGGGAAGCGCGTGGAATGAACGCGCCCCCGTCCGATAGAGGGCTGGGCAACGGATCAGCCTGTGCAGCGATCCGGTATTTCAGCAAGCGCCACGCAAGGGTGTTGCAATTGTGTTACTGATACCGTGCAATCATGCCGGTCATGCAGCATTCATCACCGCCGCGCTTGCCTTGCCTCTCGCCTCTATGCTTGTGTCCTCAGGCGGGTCGGAGCAGACCGACCTTCTTGTAGGGGATAATCCAGATGAAAACCACCTTCGCCACCGCGCGAGGCCGCGCCCTTCTTTGCGCGGGCGCAAGTTTTGCCGCACTAGCCCTTTCCACACCTGCATTCGCCCAGAATGCCGAAGACGACGGTACCGTCACTCCGGATTGCGCCGATGTGGACAATGATGGCGAATGCGATCCGTCCGCCGATGCCGGTGCGGGCGCGACGAGCAGCGGTCTGATCATCGTGTCCGGTACGCGTATCGCGCGGCCGAACCTCGACTCGCCGGTTCCCGTCACCTCGGTCGAGGCGTCGGAAATCCTCGACGATGGCGCCATCTCGCTCGGCGACGCGCTGAACGACCTTCCCTCGCTGCGTTCAACGTTCTCCTCGTCGAACTCGCAGCGCTTCATCGGCACGACCGGTGTGAACTTCCTCGATCTTCGCGGCCTTGGAACGAGCCGCACGCTGGTCCTCGTCAACGGTCGTCGCCACGTCACGTCGAGCGCGGGCGACTTCCAGGTCGACGTCAACACCATTCCCTTCGAACTGCTCGAGCGGACCGACATCATCACGGGTGGCTCTTCGGCCGTGTACGGTTCGGACGCCATCGCCGGGGTGGTGAACTTCATTCTCAAGCGCGATTTCGAAGGCCTTGAACTGAACGCCCAGGCCGGCATTTCCGAGCGTGGCGACAATGGCCGGTATTCCACCAGCCTCGCCTTCGGTCGCAATTTCGCGGACGGTCGCGGCAACATCGCCCTCGTCGGCGAATACAGCAAGATCGAAAGCGTCCTGAATTCGCAGCGCCCCGAAATTTCGGGCTTCGGACGGGGTTTCCGGTCCTTCATCACGGTCGATAGCGACACCGAACTGACCAATTCGGACGGCAACCCCGACACGATCCTCGCCGATCGTCTGGTGTATGACTTCATCTCCGAAGGCGGTACGGTCGCTTCGTTCTGTCGTCGCGGCTTCGAAGCTCGTCAGCCCACCAGCTGCCCGACCGGCAATTCCTTCGGACGGTATCGCTTCGGTCAAGACGGCCGTCTCTTCTACGAGACCAATGGCCCGATTTTCGGTAGCTTCACGCAAGGCGGGACCGGTTCCACTCTCTCGGACGGTTCGCTTATTCCCGACATCGAACGCTACAACATCAATCTGCTCACCCATTTCGATGTCAGCGATGCGTTCCGCCCCTACCTCGAAGCGAAATATGCTCGCATCGAAGCCCTCGGCCAGGGTACGCCGACCTTCTTCAACAGCTTCTGTGGCGGCCTGAACGGCCTGTCGGGCCTCGATCCCAGCTGTACGAACGGCCTGACCTCCCCGCCCTTCTTCATCCGCTTCGACAATCCGTATCTGAACCCGGCCGATGCGGCGGTGATCCGGAACAACGTTCAGGGTGAACTGCTCCGGGCATTCGGTGCAGGTGGTTTGACAGCGGCATCGCAAGGCTTCTTCATCAATCGCAACAACAGCGATTTCGGCACCCGCAATGACAGCGTCGTGCGCGAAACCTATCGTGTGGTTGCCGGTGTCGAAGGCGATATCGCGGCCAACACGCGGTACGATGTTTCGTTCAATTACGGTCGGTTCGAAAGCGAGCTCCTCGCTCAGAACCAGATCATCTACCAGAACACCCGTAATGCTCTCGACGCCGTGCGTGCCCCGTCGGGCCAGATTGTCTGCCGTATCAATGCGGACGCCGATCCCAGCAATGACGATCCGGCCTGTTCGCCGCTCAATGTCCTCGGTGCCGGTGCTCCGAGCCAGGCCGCGCTCGATTACATTCTTGTCGACGCTGGGCTGAGTGAGCGTGCGGAACAGTACAACGCGCTCGCCTATATCAGCTCGGACAGCTCTTCGTTCTTCGAACTTCCCGGCGGGCCAATCGGCGCGGTTCTCGGCACCGAATGGCGCCGTGAAGAAGCCTTCTCCGAGCCCGACGAACTGTCGGCGAGCGGGGCGACGTTCTTCAACGCGTTCCAGGTGTTCGATCCTCCGGCACTCGAAGTGTTCGAAGTGTTCGGCGAACTCAGCCTGCCGCTGCTTGCCAACGTTCCGTTCTTCAACGAACTGACCGTTTCCGCAGCCGCTCGTTACTCGGACTACAATTCGGGTGCCGGCAACACCGGTGGTGTCTGGGCCTATAACGGCAACCTCGTCTGGGAGCCGGTCGACTCGCTGCGTCTGCGCGCGAACTATTCGCGTGCGGTTCGCTCGCCGACTCTGAGCAATTTGTTCTCGCCGCCGACGGAAAACTTTCTATTCCTGAACGATCCCTGCGACGCCGACAACATCCAGAACGGCACCGCCACCCGCGAAGCTAACTGCCGCGCCGCCGGTGTTCCGGTCGGGTTCCAGGATCCGGTGACGGGCAACCGTTCCGTGCTCCAGGGCGGTAACGATCTGCTCGAAGCGGAAAAGTCGGACAGCTACACCATCGGTGCGATCTTCCAGCCGGACTTCCTTCCCGGGTTCACCGCCTCGGTCGATTACTACAATATCGAGGTGGAAAGCGTCATCGCGAACATCAGCGGTCAGCAGATCCTGACCAACTGTTTCGATGCGCCGTCGCTGGACAACCGGTTCTGCCCGCTGATCGCTCCGCGTCTGCCCGATGGCTCGCTTGCGAACACCAATGCGATCAACATCGCGCCGATCAACTACGCGAACCTGACCGCCGAAGGCATCGACTTCGACGTTCGGTACACGAAGACGTTCGACAATGACGATCGGATCAGCTTCCGCGTCTTGGCCACCCACGTCATCGACCGGACGAATTTCCTCGACGTCGACAATCCCGATCTGCCGAATATCGTCAAAGGCGAACTCGGCGATCCGGAGTGGCAGTTCAACTTCAACGCGTCGTATCAGACCGGACCGATCTCGTTCAGCTATAGCTGGCGCTGGATCGACTCGCAGTACATCGGAGCTGCCGAAAACTACATCCCGTACACCACGGAATGTATTTCGGACGGTGCCGGTGGCGGCGTAATACCGCGCACCACCACTAGCTGTACGGTCGGCGAATTGGTGACGGCGCCGCCGGCCAATCCGGACTTCACGGCTGAGCGCAAGTATCCGGTCAAGGCGTTCCACGACATTCGCTTCGGTTACGACGTGAATGAAGAGTTCACCTTCTACGCCGGTGTCGACAACCTGACCGACGAACTCCCGCCCTTCGGCCTGACGGGCGCAGGCGCTGGATCGGGTATCTTCAGCAATACCGGTCGGTACTTCTATGCCGGGATCACCGCCGACTTCTAAGTCAGCCGGAGAGATCCGCTCAAAACCAAAAGGGCCCCGGGAGACCGGGGCCCTTTTTCGTTATTGCTTACGCAGTCGAGGGCGTGATGGTCGGAACGTCAGGCGTTTTACTCCACCGCCATCTCCAGCGCCCCGTCGCCTTCGTCGATCCTTACCGAGCTGCCATCGGGCACTTCACCGCGCAGCATCTTGTCGGCGAGGGGATCCTGTACGTAGCGCTGCACGGCGCGCTTCAACGGACGCGCGCCATACACCGGATCGTATCCGACCCTCCCAAGCCAGCGCTTCGCCGCATCGGTCAGGTCGAGCGTGATCTTGCGATCCTTCAGGAGCTTCTGGACCCGCACGACCTGGATTTCGACGATCGGGGCCATGTGATCCTGCCCGAGACGGTGGAACAGGATGATCTCGTCCAGCCGGTTGAGGAATTCGGGGCGGAAATGGCCGCGCACGACATCCATGACCTGCGGTTCGACATCCTCGACCTGCTGGTCGTCGGTCATCTGGGCAAGGAACTGGCTCCCGAGGTTCGAAGTCAGGATGATCAGCGTGTTCGAGAAATCGACCACCCTACCCTGCCCGTCCGTGAGGCGTCCGTCGTCTAGCACCTGCAACAGCACGTTGAAGACGTCGGAATGCGCCTTTTCGACCTCGTCGAAAAGCACCACCTGATAGGGACGCCGACGGACCGCTTCGGTCAGCACGCCACCTTCTTCGTAGCCGACATAGCCCGGAGGCGCGCCGATCAGGCGGGCAACGGCGTGCTTTTCCATGAACTCGCTCATGTCGATGCGCACCATCGCCTGGTCGTCGTCGAACAGGAACCTTGCGAGCGCCTTTGTCAGCTCGGTCTTGCCGACGCCGGTGGGGCCGAGAAACAGGAACGAGCCCAGCGGCCGGTTGGGATCCTGCAAACCCGCGCGCGCACGGCGCACCGCTTTCGACACCGCGTCGATCGCCTGCGATTGGCCGATCACCCGCTTGCCGAGAATCTCTTCCATCTGGAGCAATTTCTCGCGCTCGCCTTCGAGCATCCGGTCCATCGGAATACCCGTCCAGCGGCTGACGACGCCCGCGATGTCGTCCTCGGTCACTTCTTCCCTGAGAAGCGCGTTCTCGGTCTGGCCGGATGCTTCGTCGAGCTTCTTCTCAAGCTCGGGAATGCGCCCGTAGGACAGCTCGCCTGCCTTCGCGAGATCGCCCGCGCGCTGCGCCTGTTCCAGCTCGAGCCGCGCCGCATCCAGCTCTTCCTTGATCCGCGCTTCGGCATGGATCTTGTCGCGCTCGTTCTGCCAGCGCGTCGTCAATTCGCTCGACTGCTGTTCGAGCTCGGACAACTCCTTGCGCAGCGCCTCCAGCCGATCGCGGGACGCTGTGTCGCTCTCTTTCTGGAGCGCCTGCTCCTCGATCTTCAGCTGGATGATCCGCCGGTCGAGACCTTCGATCTCTTCGGGCTTCGATTCCACTTCCATACGGATGCGCGATGCCGCCTCGTCCATCAGGTCGATCGCCTTGTCGGGCAGGAAGCGGTTCTGGATGTAGCGGTTCGAAAGCTGCGCCGCCGCCACGATCGCGCCATCAGTGATGCGCACGCCGTGATGAAGCTCGTATTTCTCCTTGATGCCGCGCAGGATAGAGATCGTATCCTCGACGCTCGGCTCCTCGATATAGACGGGCTGGAACCGCCGCTGGAGCGCGGGATCCTTTTCGACATATTTCTGATATTCGTCGAGCGTGGTGGCGCCGATGCAATGCAACTCGCCGCGGCTGAGCGCTGGCTTCAACAGATTGCCCGCATCCATCGAGCCTTCGGATGCGCCCGCCCCGATCAGCGTGTGCATCTCGTCGATGAAGAGAATGATCTGCCCGTCCGCGCCCTTCACCTCGTCGAGCACGGCCTTCAGCCGCTCCTCGAACTCGCCGCGATATTTCGCGCCCGCGATGAGCGCGCCCAGATCGAGCGACATCAGCGTGCGGTTCTTCAAGCTGTCCGGCACGTCGCCATTGGCGATCCGCAGGGCAAGCCCTTCCGCGATCGCGGTCTTGCCCGTGCCGGGTTCGCCGATCAGCGCCGGATTGTTCTTGGTGCGCCGGGCGAGGATCTGGACGGTGCGGCGGATTTCCTCGTCACGGCCGATTACCGGGTCCAGCTTGCCGTCGCGCGCCGCCTGCGTCAGGTCGCGTGCGTATTTCTCCATCGCATCATAGGCCTGTTCGGCATTGGCGCTGTCCGCGCGGCGCCCACCGCGCAATTCGGTGATCGCGGCCTCCAGCTTGGCCGGATCGACCTGCCCGGCCTTCAGTGCCTGCCCCGCCGAGGTCGTGGTGGCGAGCGCCAGCGCGACCAACAGCCGTTCCACCGTCACATAGGAATCGCCCGATTTCTGCGCAATCTGTTCGGCCTGGTCGAGCACGCGCACCGCATCGTTATCCAGCCCCGGCGTCGCCTGCGCGCCGCCGCCCGTAACCGCTGGAGTCTTTGCCAGCGCCGCGTCCAAATCGTCTTCCACCATGCGCGGCTGGCCGCCCGCACGTGCGATCAGGCCGGACGCCATGCCCTCGCTATCCTCGATCATCGCCTTGAGGAGATGCGCGGGGCTGATGCGCTGGTGGTTCATGCGGATCGCAACGGTCTGCGCGGCCTGGAGGAAGCCCTTGGCGCGGTCGGTGAACTTTTCGAGATTCATGGGCGGCTACCTTTGATGCTGTGTCCCGAACGATATGGTGTTGCCATTCCGCAACACAAGTGTGGTCTGTATATTTCCAGGCCACAGGGGGTGTGTTAGTCGAATATAGAACCTGCGCTTCGGCTGGACAGTCCCTCGGGCGAAAATTTTCCGGCACCGGGCTTGTTCCTGCGCTCCGCGCGTCTAGGCAGAGCGCGGGAGAGATATGCGATGAAAAGATGGTTGCCGCGCGTCGGCTTTGTCCTGCTGGTTTTGCTGATGGCGGCTTTCGTCGCTCTGGCTACGTGGGAGCCTTTCTTCGCCCGGCAGGATACCAGCGGCAGCTCGTCCGGCCGGATCTACAGCGCGGAAATCATCCGCGACGAATTCGGTGTGCCGCATATCTACGGCGAGACCGATGCCGACGTAGCCTATGGGGTGGCCATCGCCCATGCAGAGGACGATTTCTTCACGCTGCAGGATGTGATGGCGATGAGCCGCGGCCGCTATGGTGCGATCGCGGGAGAGGACGGGGCGCAGGTCGATTACGTCTATCACCTCCTCGACGCGCGCGGCACGGCGGAGCGGCGCTATCCCGACCTTCCCGCAGATACGCGTGCCCTGTTCGAAGCCTATGCCAGCGGCCTCAACCAGTTCGCCGCCGCGCATCCGGACGAACTCAAGATCGCCAATCTCTTCCCCGTCGACGGAACGGACGTGGCGGCAGGCTTCGCGCTGCGCCAGCCATTCTTCTTCGGGCTCAACAATATCATCGGGCCGCTGGTGGCGGGCGAGGACTTGCGGCCGGAATTCGGCCCGCCGATCGTGCCCGATCCCACTGCCGCAGACGACGGCATCCCGCCTGCCCGCGTGATCGAGGATACGGCGGACCACAGCGCCGCCGCCCGGCCCGAACCCGCTCGCGCGCCCCTCCCCCTCGGCAGGGACGGAGCGCTGGCGGGCTCCAACGCCTTCGCCATCGCGCCGGAGAAATCGGGTGGGCCCACTCTGCTCGTCTCCAATGCGCACCAGCCCTGGCGGGGCGGCGTCGCCTGGTACGAGCTGGTCGTCGAAAGCGGCGAAGGCTGGCATTATGCGGGCGCGAATTTCCCCGGCAGCCCGTTTCCCTTCCTCGGCCATAACGAGAATCTCGGCTGGACCAACACGGTCAACCGGCCCGACATGGTCGATGTCTACGAGCTCGTGATGGACGATAGCGGCACGCGCTACCGCCTCGGCGACCGCTGGCTCGAACTCGAGGAGAAGACCGTCACTCTCCCGGTCAAGATGGGTCCGATGGTCCTGCCGATCCGCCGCACGGTCTATCGCAGCGTCCACGGGCCGGTCATCAAGAACGACAGGGGCGTCTTCGCCTTCCGCTATGGCGGGATCGACAATCTCGGCCAACTCGATGCGTATTACCGGCTGAACAAGGCAGAGGATTTCGAGGAATGGGAGAGCGTGCTGGCGCGCATGGACATCCCCAGCACCAATTTCATCTACGGCGATCGCGAGGGCAATATCGCCTATATCTACAACGCCGCTCTGCCCGACCGGAAGCCGGGCGTGGACTGGCGCAGCATCCTTCCCGGTGACGATCCCACGCTGATCTGGACCGGGCCGGTCGCCTACGACCGCCTGCCGCGCTATTTCAATCCGGCGAGCGGCTGGCTCTACAACGCGAATAATGCGCCCTACACCGCCGCCGGGCCGGGCAGCGACCTGTCGCCTGACGATTTCGCACCTGAACTGGGCGTCGAGACCAAGCAGACCAATCGGTCGCGCAGGGCCTGGAAGCTGATGAGCGAATCCAGCCTGATCGACCGATCGCGGCTGGAGGAGATCAAATACGACACGGGCTACGAGCGGACCGGCTATCTGGCGCGGATGTTCGAGGAAATGGCGGCGCTCGACCTGTCGGATGCGCCCGAGCTGGCCAAGGCGCGCGACCTGCTGCTGACCTGGGATTTCACCGCCGACAATGTCGGGAGCGCGGATGCCCTGGCCCTGCTGCTGGTCCGCGATTTCATGTCGTCGGAATACCAGAACAATCCCTGGCCCGATGCGCGCGAGGAACTGACCGAGGCAGTCGAGCATCTCCAGACTCATTTCGGGCGGATCGATCCGCCGATGGGCGATCTGCTTCGGCTGCGCCAGGGGCCGGGGCCCTATGCCGTCGATCTGCCGCTGGACGGAGGATCGGATACGCTGCGGGCATCCACCACCTGGGATGTCGCGGATGACGGGCGGCTCGCCGTGCGTCACGGGGACAGCTTCATCCAGTTCGTCGAATGGCAGGACGGGCGGCGAGTCCGTTCGGAATCGATCCAGCCCTTCGGCGCGGCGACCACGCGGCCCCGCAATGTGCATTTCACCGACCAGGCTACGCTGTTCGTCCAGCACCGCTTGAAGCCGGTGCATTTCTGGCGCGAGGATGTCCTCGCGAATGCCGCGTCTCGAAAGCGAGTGACGAATGCCCGCTGACGCGATACCTGTTTACCACGCTGCCAACTAGAACACGAAAAACCTTGGGGAAAATCATGCGCATCAAATCCATTCTCGCCGCGGGCGCTGCATCGCTCGTGCTCGCCGCCTGCACCACCACTGCAAGCGACATGGACATGGCGAGCACGCCCGCTGCCGCGACACCGATGGCCGATGCGGGCGACATGACCACCGCGGAGCCTGCCGAGCTCGCCTCGCTGATCGACGAGGTAGAAATTCCGTACGAGAAGTTCACGCTTCAGAACGGGCTCGACGTGATCGTCCATACCGACCGCAAGGCACCGATCGTGGCGGTCGCGGTGTGGTACAATGTCGGCTCGAAGGACGAGCCCAAGGGCGAAAGCGGCTTTGCCCACCTGTTCGAACATCTGATGTTCAATGGATCGGAAAACGCGCCGGAAGATTATTTCCAGTACCTGCAGGAAATGGGCGCCACCGATTACAACGGCACCACCAATTTCGACCGCACCAATTATTTCCAGACCGTCCCCACCGCCGCTCTCGAACGCGCGCTCTGGCTGGAAAGCGATCGCATGGGCTACCTGCTCGGCGCGGTGACGCAAGCGAAGCTCGATAACCAGCGCGGCGTCGTCCAGAACGAGAAGCGCCAGGGCGACAACCAGCCGGGCGGGCTCGTCTTCTACGAGATCGTCAACACGCTGTTCCCCGCGCCCCACCCCTACGATCACACGCCGATCGGTTCGATGGCCGATCTCGACGCGGCGACGATGGATACGGTGCAGAACTGGTTCCGCGACAATTACGGCCCGAACAACGCCACGCTGGTCCTCGCCGGCGACATCTCGCCCGAACAGGCGCGCCCGATGGTCGAGAAGTATTTCGGCCCGATCGCGCGCGGCCCGGTGAATGAGCCTGCGATGGCCGAAATCACCGAGCTTCCCGCCGATGTCCGCACGGTGATGAAGGATCAGGTGGCGGCCACCAATATCGCCAAATACTGGACCGCGCCCGGTATGCTCGATCGCGAACTGACCGCGCTCACCGTGGGGACGCAGATCCTGGGCGGCCTCGCCTCCAGCCGTCTCGACCAAGCGCTGGTGCGTGACGAGAAGCTGGCCGTCAGCGTTTCGGCGGGCAATTTCAGCTTCCAGCGCGTCGGCATTCTGAATGTCAGCGCCACGGCCCGTCCCGGCGTCGATCCGGCGCTGGTGGAAAAGCGCCTTAACGAGCTGGTCGCCGATTTCATCCGCACCGGCCCGACCGAAGACGAAGTGCGCCGTGCTGCTACCAGCACTGTCTCCAGCACGATCCGGGGCCTCGAACAGGTCGGCGGTTTCGGTGGCAAGGCGGTCACGCTGGCATCGGGCGAAGTGCTGGCCGACGATCCCGATTATTTCGCCAACCAGCTGGAAATCCTCGCCACGCTGACGCCGGGTGAAGTCCAGGCCGCGATGCAGCGCTGGATGACCCGCCCGGCGATGACTCTGGTCCTCGAACCGGGCGAGCGCGAAGGCAAATACGCCGAAGCCGCCTCTGTCGCCGCCGAGCCGACCGCTGCCGAAGAAGCGGCCGCCGAAGAGCAGATCACCGTCACCAAGGTCCGGCCCAAGCCGCCGATCTCCGGCACGGCGGAACTGGACTTCCCCGATGTCCAGCACGTCACGCTCGCCAATGGGATGCGCCTCAATTACGCGCAGCGCGACGCGGTGCCCGCGACCTATGTCACCATGTCCTTCGATGCGGGCAGCGCCGCCGATCCGCGCGGCAAGCGCGGGCTGGAATCGCTGGCGCTGGGCCTGTTCGACGAAGGCACCACCACCATGACCTCGCAGCAGATCGCCGAAGCGCGCGAGCGGCTCGGGGCCAGCATCTCGACGGGTGGCGGGGCCGATCGGTCGAGCTTCACCCTGTCCTCGCTCTCCGCGAACCTGGTGCCCTCGCTCGAATTGATGAGCGACATCATCCGCAACCCGGCCTTCGCCGAGGCGGAGATCGAGCGTGTCCGCAATCAGCAGCTCACGGGCATCCAGCAGGAACTCCGCACGCCGCAAAACATCGCGGTGCGCGCACTGGCACCGCTCGTCTACGGGGCGGACAACCCCTATGGCGGCCCGGGCAGCGGCACCACGGAATCGGTCGAGTCGATCACGCGCGCCGATATTATCGGCTTCAAGGATCGCTGGATCCGGCCCGATAACGGCCAGGTCTTCGTCGTTTCCGACCGTCCGTTGAACGAGATCGTCTCCGCGCTGAACGCCGTCTTCGGCGATTGGCAGGCTCCGAATGTGGCGAAGGGCACCAAAAGCTTTGGCAGCATGGCGGCCATGCCGACCGAGCCGCGCATCGTGCTGATCAACCGCCCGAACTCGCCGCAAAGCTTCATTCTGGGCGGCCAGCGCACGCCGGTCGATCCGCGTGAGCCGACCTATGTCGACTTCCTTAANGCGCGCGAGGAAATTGCCGCCTAGCGCGTTGTTGGCGTTAAGGAAGTCGACATAGGTCGGCTCACGCGGA
>NZ_LWFF01000109.1 GCF_001635685.1 Erythrobacter sp. HI0063 | reverse complement strand
CATGATGACGAACACGCCAACCGCAGCCGGCTGACGGCTCGACGACATATGGAGGTCCGCTGAGGCGGCAGAAGGAATGATACAGACCAGGACAACGGGAAGCACGATATCTCGCCTGTGGCAGTGCAGACTGACCACGCTTGATTGCCTGTGACGATGCCCCGTAACTCCGATAGCGACATGTGCCGCGCGTACCAAAGTACCGCCTCAATGCAGAGCGATACCGGCCGCGATGAGCACGGAAGATTGCGCGGCGTATCAGACCTTGAACGCGACTTCGCAGACCTGCGCACGAGAGCGTCGAATATTTGGTCCAATAGTGCTAAAGAGAGGAAACGACGATGGCGAATACTTGCTCAAAAACGAAGCCAAATAAGATCGCGAGATAAAAGCAGCGCCGTCGGTCGGGCTGCAGGTGGTTGGTTTTGCGGGAGAATATGCGCCGTCTCTGCTGTACGCCTGCAGGCGCTTGGATCGGAATCCTTAGGCTTTTCAATGCTGAAAGCGCCGTCTTCCGATTTTCTTGTCTGTGGCTGACGACGAATTCGACATCAGGCCGGGTCGGTCGAGAGACAGCGATGCGCGCGCCTATCGCAAGGCCGGTTCGCTGGTGGGACGCGTGCTGCAGGCCTCACGCCGGTCAGGCTATACACCGCTCGGGCGAGGCCGGGCAGGTGGCGGAGCCGGTCACCTGGGGCGCGGCAAACATGCTGCGTTCAGAGGCAGCCCCCATGCTTTCCAGCGGCGGGTCATCATCAAGGCGCGCGTCGTTCGTCATGGCGGCAGCCGCTTCCGCTCTGCACCGCTCGCTCGCCACATCGCCTATCTCGAACGCGACGGCGTCACCCGTGACGGATCGGATGCCCAGATGTTCGATGCCTCGTCGGATGAGGTCGATGGCGATGCCTTCGCCGCGCGCTGCGAAGACGACCGGCATCACTTCCGCTTCATCGTGTCGCCGGAAGACGCGAGCGAGATGGCTGACCTGCGCGCTTTCACGCGCGAACTGCTTGAAGATATGGCGAGCGACCTCGACACCAGCCTCGACTGGGTAGCGGTCGATCACTGGAATACCGATAACCCGCACGTCCATGTTCTGGTCCGCGGAGTTGCCTCGGACGGCAGGGATCTGGTGATCGATCGCTCTTATATCAGCGAAGGCATGCGTGCCCGTGCCCAGGAGCGCGTCACTATCGAACTCGGGCCGCGCAGCGAGCGCGATATTCAGCTAGCGCTTCGCCGCGAGGTCGATGCCGAGCGCTGGACCTCACTCGACCGCCGGCTGCAAAAGCAACGCGACGATCTCGGCGTGGTCGATTTGTCCCCCGAAGTCGATGCGACACGCCGCAGCAACCGCGCATTCCTTATCGGCCGCGCACGAACGCTCGAACGCATGGGATTGGCCGAGCGGATCGGGGCGGCGCGCTGGACCTTGGCCGCAGATCTCGAACCGACCTTGCGCGCGCTTGGCGAGCGCGGCGACATCATCAAGACCTTGCACAAGGCGATGAGTGAACGGGGCGTACAAGTTGCCCCTGCAGCCTTCGCGCTGCATGGCGAAGACGAGAACCGCCGAGTCATCGGCAGGTTGGTCGAGCGCGGTTTCCATAACGAGCTGACAGGCGAGGCTTATGCGATCGTCGAAGGAGTGGACGGGCGTGCGCATTATCTGCGTTTTCCCGATCTGGACCAGACAAGCGATGCAGCACCCGGCGCAATCGTCGAGACAGGCGAATGGACCGACCGCAACGGGCGACGGCGCAGCAGCCTGCTGGTGCGTTCGGACCTGCCGCTCGAGCGACAGATTGACGCGCGCGGGGCGACCTGGCTCGACCGGCAGCTGCTGTCGGCACGAGCCGCGTCGCTGGGAGGCGGCTTCGGCAATGAAGTCCGGAAGGCTCTTGACGAGCGCCGTGACTGGCTCGTCGATCAAGGTCTTGCGAAGCGACATGGTAGGAGCGTGACCTTGGTGCGCAACCTGCTCGGAACGCTCCGCAAGCAGGAACTGGACGCGGCAGGTAAAGCGCTGGCTGCGCGTCATGGTCGTCTGGCAAATCCGGTAACGCAAGGTGATCACATTTCCGGCATCTACCGCGAGCGCATTTCGCTGGCGTCGGGTCGCTTCGCCATGATCGATGACGGAGTGGGTTTCCAGCTCGTGCCCTGGAGGCAAGACCTCGAGCGGCATCTTGGAAAAGAAGTCGCTGGCAAGGTCCATGTGCGAGGCGGTGTCGACTGGAACTTTGCGCGTTCGCGCGGTCCGGCGGTTTGAGGAGCACCGGCATCATAACGGAAATCTTGACAAACGCACCATATGATGCTTATAAACGCATCAGGAGATGCGATATGGTAAGTGCAGCGATTCAGCATGCCGAAGCTCCCCCGGGGCTTCAGACCTTTGCAAGCGACGGTGATCGCAGCCGCCTCACCAGCGCTGCGGTAAAGGCCGTGCTGCGCCTCATCGAGGCCTGGGGTGCGAGCAACGCTGAGGGCGCTGCGCTGCTCGGCGTGTCCGAAAGTACCTGGGACCGGATGAAAGCCGGAACCTGGGAGGGCTCGCTCGGTCAGGACCAGCTGACCCGCGCGTCGGCGCTGATCGGTCTGTTCAAGGGACTGCATCTGCTGTTCGCCAACGACATGGCCGATCGCTGGCCAAAGCTCGAAAACAGGGCCCCGTTGTTTGATCGCCGCTCGCCCATCGGGGCGATGATCGAAGGCGGCATTCCGCGCATGCTGGAGACCAGACAATATATCGACGCGCTTCGTGGCGGGCTCTGAGGAGGCAGGCGAGCCGCCGCAGATCCGCGAAGCGTTCGAGCGGACTGTCCGGCTCGTTTCCAGCGCGCGCTTGCGCGAAGCGGTCATGGCTCCACTTGCCGACAGTGATGCCGAGCTTGCGCTGCTCGCTGAAATCGAGGGGGCGACGAGTTCGCGCCTGATCGCCGAAGAGCGCGGGTTTGGCGGGCTGACAGCCGACGAACTGGTTCACGGCGTGCCGCATGCCAGGTTCATCAATGCGAGCTTTGCCTACGCCAAACCGCGCGAGCCCAATCGCTTCAACCCCGCGAACCGCGGCGCATGGTATGCCGCGCTCGATGTCGAGACCTGTATTGCCGAGGTCGGCCATCACCTGACACAGGCGCTCGCCGATGCCGGCGATTTCGATGCCGTTGTCGAATATGGCGAGATGATTGCCAGCATGGCGGGCGTCTTCATCGATTTGCGCGAGCAGCCCGGACACCCGGCCCTCGATCCGGACAAGACGAAAGGCTATCCTGTCGGCAATGCTCTAGCGGCGCAGGCACGCGCAGCCGGTCATAACGGCATTATCTATCCCTCTGTGCGCCATGCGGATGGAACTTGCATCGCGGCCCTGTGGCCCAACGTCGTGCAATCGGTCGCGCAAGGGGCGATGTACCGCCTGACCTGGTCCGGTAACCCGGACTATAGTCGGGAAGCAATCTAGCCGTACGCCGCTTTTGCTACGCCAACCTGCGATCACGCAGCTTCCGACTTGAATATGCAATGCAAAGCCGCCGTGCTGTCCTTCACGAAAGGAGCCAGCCTTGTCGGCAACCCGGATATTGTGGGGTCAGATACTCGTCGTCTTTGCTCTCACGCTCGCAGGTGTGTGGGCGGGTACTCAATGGACGGCGCACGCGCTCGGCTATCAAGCACAATTGGGCGCGCCGTGGTTCAGTGTCTCCGGAGCGCCCGTCTATCCGCCTTATGCCATCTTCTGGTGGTGGTTCAGCTACGAAGCCTATGCGCCGCGCATCTTCGAGATCGGCGGAATGATTGCCGCATCGGGCGGTCTCGTGTCGGTGGCGGTCGCGATCGGCATGTCGGTCTGGCGCGCCCGAGAGATCAGGAACAGCGCGACCTATGGCTCGGCGCGCTGGGCGACCCGTTCCGAAATATCACGCGTGGGCCTTCTGGCAGGCAAGGGCGTCATTATCGGCCAGCATGCCAATCTCTATCTTCGTCACGACGGGCCCGAACATGTGCTCTGCTTCGCACCGACGCGCAGCGGCAAAGGTGTAGGCCTTGTCGTCCCGACGCTGCTGACCTGGCCCCACTCGGCGATCGTGCATGATATCAAGGGCGAGAACTGGGAGCTGACCGCAGGCTTCCGCTCCCGGTTCAGTCGCACGCTTCTGTTTGATCCGACCAATGAGGCGTCGGCAGCCTATAACCCGCTGATGGAAGTGCGACGCGGCATCAACGAGGTGCGCGACGTGCAGAACATCGCCGATGTGCTGGTCGATCCCGAAGGCTCGCTTGAACGGCGCAACCACTGGGAGAAGACCAGCCATGCGCTGCTCGTCGGGGCCATTCTGCATGTGCTTTATGCCGAGCCTGACAAGACGCTTGCCGGGGTGGCGAACTTCCTGTCCGATCCGCGCCGATCGATCGAGGCGACACTGACCGCAATGATGCGCACGCCGCATCTGGGGGAAGACGGCGTCCATCCGGTGGTTGCGAGCGCGGCGAGAGAATTGCTCAACAAGTCGGAAAACGAACGCTCGGGCGTGCTCTCGACCGCCATGTCGTTCCTCGGGCTTTACCGCGATCCGGTCATCGCCAGCGTCACGCGGCATTGCGAATGGCGCATCGCGGACCTCGTGGCACAGGGCCGGCCGGTCACGCTCTATCTCGTCGTCCCGCCGTCAGACATCAGCCGCACCAAGCCGCTTATCCGGCTCATCCTCAATCAGCTCGGAAGACGCCTGACCGAGGACCTGCAGGAAGGTGCCGGTCGCGAGCGGCTTCTCCTTATGCTCGACGAGTTCCCGGCTTTGGGCAGGCTCGACTTCTTCGAAAGCGCGCTCGCCTTCATGGCGGGCTACGGCATCAAGGCCTTTCTGATCGCCCAGTCATTGAATCAGATCGAGAAGGCCTACGGACAGAACAATGCCATTCTCGACAATTGCCATGTGCGGGTGTGCTTCGCGACCAATGACGAGCGAACCGCAAAGCGCGTTTCGGAATCGCTCGGGACCGCCACCGAAACCCGGGCAATGCGCAATTATGCCGGGCACCGCCTCTCCCCGTGGCTCGGTCATTTGATGGTCTCGCGCTCGGAGACGGCGCGCGCTCTTCTGACCCAGGGCGAGATCATGCAGCTTCCCGATACCGACGAAATCGTGATGCTCGCAGGCGTGCATCCGATCCGTGCCAGGAAAGCGCGCTACTACCGCGATCCGCGGCTCAGCAAACGGGTGGAGTGTCCACCGACGGTTGAAAAGCCGGAGTTCGCAGCGGACGAGAGCGAATGGCACGGGAGACATGTGACCGCGCCTTCGCAATTGGAGAAATCGCCGACCGCGTCTGAAGAGTTTCAGGTCGATGATCGCCAGTCCGATGGCGGGATCCGCCAATCCCCTGAATTGCCGGAATACGAAGATGTGGCGCCGCCGCCAGTCGAGATCCCCAACGAATTTGAGTTTGCCGACCGAACGGACGACGATCAGGCAAACCGCAATCGCAGAATGGCCGAGCGGATGCAGGCCAATGCGCGGCGCGCTGCGCTCGATCCCGGCGACGGGATCGAGCTATGAGAAAGGGCAACCGTATCAAGCATACCTTCCGCCTGCCGCCAGCCCTTTCCAGGCAGCTTGCAGACTATGCGGGTCGAAAGCGCGTTTCCCAGGCTTCGGTGGTAGAGGCCGCCGTCGGCTCTTTTCTCTCTCCCGATGGATCGGAACGCATGGAAGCGGCCTTCAGCCGACGCCTTGATCGCATAGGCCGACAGATCGGCAAGCTCGACTATCATATCGAGGTCGGGAACGAGGCATTCGCGCTCTACCTCAGGCGATGGCTGGCGGTGACCCCGGCCATGCCGTTTGAAGCCAATGCCGCTGCGCGTGCCGATGCAGAAAAGCGGTTCGACTTCTTCGTCGAAGCGCTCGCGCGGCGCATGGAAACAGGCAGGCATCTCGCTGACGATCTCATTCGCGCGGCTTCAGAACCAAGGCGGGGTGAGATTGAAAATCCGGACGGAGACGGCCCAGAGCCTCCGGCGTAGCCCTGACAAAGACCTTCGATAGTCCGGCAGGAAACCCACATGAATAGAGCAGAGGAACGCTTTCTTTCATGCGCCGGCGCACCTGCAGGAATGCGAGGGTGCAACCATTCCAAGTGCTTGCTAAAGGTCCAGTAATGCGCACCGAACTAGATCATCTGCCTCCGCAAAAGCAACGCGAACTTGAGCGCGTGGTGCAGCTGATCTTCGAAGAATTCGATGATGCCTTTGCGCTGGCGAAGCACGAGTGGAAGAAGGCCGGTCGCATTCTCAAGGTCATTCTCTACGGCAGCTATGCCCGCGGCACTTGGGTCGACGAGCCGCATACGGCCAAGGGCTACCAGTCGGACTACGATTTGCTCATCATCGTCAACGACAAGCGGCTGGTCGACCGGGTCAAGTACTGGTCGAAGCTCGATGACCGGCTGATGCGCGAGTACGGCGTGACCAAATCGCTCAAGACGCCGGTCAACTTTATCGTTCATACCCTGCAGGAGGTGAACGACGGTCTCGCGCACGGACGCTATTTCTTCATGGACGTCGCGAAGGACGGTATCGCGCTTTACCAATCCGATGACACCGAGCTCCACACGCCCAAGCCCAAGACTGCCGGTGAGGCGCTGGCGATGTCGCAGGAGTATTTCGACGACTGGTATTCCGCAGCGCTAAAGCGCTACGAAATCGCGAAGTTCGATATATCACGAGAGTTTTTCAAAGATGCAGCGTTCGATTTGCACCAAGCGACCGAGCGCCTCTATCATTGCGTTCTGTTGGTCTGCACCTTCTACACCCCTCATGTGCACAATCTCGGTTTCCTCCGCACCCAAGCCGAGCGGATCGACCGTCGCCTGACCTATGTCTGGCCGCGCGACACGAAGAAGGATCGCGCCCGCTTCGAGAAGTTGAAAGAGGCCTACGTCAAGGCACGCTACTCAAAGCACTACCGCATCACCAAGGAAGAGCTCGAATGGCTCGGCGAGCAGATTGGAGAGCTCGGTCGCGTAGTGCACGAGATATGTTCGGAACGGCTCGAAAAGCTCAGAAATGAACCAGGCACTTGATCGACCCTCGCCTATTGGGTCTGATCGTATGGTACGAGATGACTGCTTTGCGCCCCCATTCGAGACCTAGCTACTCGTGTTTTTAGCTCCCAATAGCGGACATTTGTCTAAGTCTCTGGACGCAGGTGGTTGCGCCGAGATGCGCTCGCCAAGCTATGATCGCGATTTCTCGTGGAGGAGCTTGAGATTTTCGTGGCAACCCAACAGCGAAAAGTTCGGTGGATCTGCATGGAGCCTCCGGCGAATTTCGATGACTTCTACGCTCCGAGGCCGCACCTAAGCTATTTGACTAGAGATACGATCAAGTGTGAGCGTTCCAGCAGTGTTGATTGCGCGTCGCCATTGCCGCGCTGTCCAGAATGTTCCCTCTAGTTGATCCTTCTCATTATCGTAAAACAAGCAGGCTGCTGCATCGAAACTTAGATCATCTGCTTGGTTATCGGTGTCGTTTTGCTGGCAATAGAAATAGCAGAGCGAGGGCCGCTCAGTTTCCGAACGCTTGCGCGGCATGACTATATAGCTTGTCGAGTTTTTAATCGGTGTATCAGCGCGCGGATTGGTTACTGTGATCTTGATGGACCACCACGATTGTTCGATCTCGGCGACCAGTGAGACAGGCAGCAACTCGGCAAGCTCGTCCGCGTCGCAAGTTCGAGGGTCGAAACTACGTCGCCGATCGGCGGCCGCATCAAGCAACTGCATCTGACGCGACCAATTGCTGCGAAGCGTCATAGCCCACTTGCCGTTGAGATCCGGGAACACGAGGTGTCCAAGGTCGGGCAACCAGCCAACCCTTTTACTCACCGCCCAAACCCATCGCCAGATCGGATTCCATGTAAGGGCAACACAGGTTGCCCAAACGATGCTTGGTATTGCCAGCCTTCGAATTTCGATATCGAATGCAGAAGTAGCGAGTTCTATCGCCAGGAAAACGCCCACGGCCAGGAGTGCCGCAGCGTAGATCAGCGCTTTTACCGGGAAAATTCTGTACATTGTTTGTTCGCCTCTTGATTTCGCTGTAACCTGCCGCATCTGTGTAGGAAAGGCCCGAATGAATTAGGAGTGCCGCCATGACTTTAGCGAACGCGCATGCCCTGTTTGTCGGGCTTCAAAAGAACCCGAGTTATCTTGCAAGCCTCGAAATCGAAGATAACGACCGGCAGCGGCTCTTAAATGCCCGTCAAACCATCCGCACAGCCCTTCGCAATGCAACGCATCGCCTCGAATCAGACAAAAGTTTTTGGCGGCGTGATTATTTGATCGAGACCGCCAATCGCATTCAGGACGATGTGAAGGTCAAGTTCATGACGCAAGGCAGCTTCGCGTATAAGACGCTAAATGCTCCAGCGCAGCCGGCTTTGCAGGAGATCGATCTTGACGATGGCATGTACGTTCCGGTCCGTTTTCTGAGGGATAATCATCCCGCGCTGGCGGCCGGCGCCCTGTTTACCTTCGTTGAAGATGTGCTTCGCCCGGTTTGCCAGGCTAACGGCTGGTCGCTCGACTCCAGCAAGGGCACGTGCGTGCGGGTCAGGCTCTGGAGAGGCGCGCATATCGACATCCCGATCTATTCCGTTCCAGAGGAGCGCTTCAGAGTCATGAAGGCAGCCATTGAGGAAGCCGCCTTCAGCGCGCGCAACCTAACTTTTGACAGCGTTCCTGCGATTCCGAGCGACCGCGTGATGCTGGCCCAGCGCAGCGGAGAATGGGTTCAATCGGATCCCAAACAGCTGCACGACTGGGTTGAAAACCGAGTTGATCGCCACGGCCCGGCATTCCGTCGAATGAGCCGCTTCTTTAAGGGTTGGCGCGATCATGTCTGGGCCAACAGCCCGCTATCCTCAATCTGCCTAATGTGTGCGATCGATGCGGCTCTGCTGGAACTCGGTCAGAGCGCAGATAACCGCGATGATAAAACTATACTCGATGTCGCGCGACTTCTTCCGCGAATTTTTTCAGGCGAAATCAAAAATCCGGTGGTGAAGGCGAGCTGTTTGAACAGCTGGAGCGAGGAGGAGCGCGGAGACATTCTGGCGGAAACGCAAGCCCTTGCTGCGACAATGGAGGCTGCGCTCGAGCGTACTGGCGACGCCGACCGGGTTATCGAGCATCTGCGCGATGCATTCGGACGACGCATCCCCTACAGGCCAGATATCATCGCGATTGAGAGTGGCACTGCTGCGGCTGTACGTGCCGCTCCTGCGGCGACCGTGGCCACACCGCACATTACTAGTTCCGATTCCGGATGATGTCGCAAGCCGATCGGTGGCGCGCAATTGCAGCTACGCTTGCGAATAGAGGCTTCACCGAACAGCAAGGCGCATCGCCAGAGTTTCGCGGATCGATAAACGTCCATGGCCGTGCGATCGATATTGAACTGGTCGTTCCAGATTCAAAGTTTGTGGAGCTACCCATTGTTCGGCTTGTCGATCGCAAGCAACTCCCCACTGGCGTATTCGGACATCTAAGCCGTGACGACATCGAAGGCTCTGTGGTTTGCTTTGCCCCAGCAACAGGCCTGCCACTCGACTTTCACGATCCAGGCGGATCCGTTTTGCGCGTGCTCAGACAGACCGAACTTTCGCTGGAGAAGAGTTTTGCCGGGCAAGGCGGCGCCGAAGTGGCGACCGAGTACCAAGAATATTGGATAACGAAGGAGCCGCATTTCCGAGTTCTCGTGAGCTGGGATGGGACATCTGAGCGACAACCCGGCTTGCAATATGCGGTCTTCAAGCCTGCAACAGGAAGTCCGTTTTTCGCGATCGCTGATACAATCAGTCTACATGACCACGAGGCCACGCGATTGTCTGGGGCCGTTGTATTCCATTTCGATGCCGAGTTGGGGCCGACCGCTGATCGAGTGGTACCGAACAGCTTCTTGTCTCTTGAGCAATGGTTTCGTGGGCAAACGGCTGTGGTTGCTGATCGCTGGAGCGAATGTGAGAGAGCGCTTCTGTCAGGGAAATTCGTATGCCTCGCAGCAAACAACTGCACTCTCGGCGTCACAGTTGAACTGCCGGCTAACATTGCAGTGGCGGTACGTGCAAAGAAACTGCGATCTTCGAAATTGCAACCACTTTTAGCCAAGCAGAAGACTAAACTCGATATCAAGCGCTCCGGTGGTTATTGGACGGGATTGGCTGAGATCGCTCAACGTAATTTGCACGGGATCAAAACATTGGACGGGAAGGCCATCGCTCTTGTAGGTTGCGGCACGCTTGGAAGCCATCTTGCCAAATTCCTTATCCAGAGTGGCGCGGGCGCCAGTGCACCCCTGACGCTGATTGATGGTCAGTTGCTTTCTGCCGGCAATATAGGACGTCATTATCTCGGTCATTCGCGGATAGGAGAAGCGAAGGCGAGCGCACTGGCTGAGGAGCTAAAGTCTTTTCACCCCCAATGCGATATCCGGGCCACGGTTGGCGATGCGCTAGCTCAAAAGACGGTGCTGGCTGACGTCAATCTACTCGTCGACGCGACAGGTGATTGGAACACGCAATATGCGCTGAATGAACTTTTTTATGAGGACGGCATATGGACTGATGCCATTCTGCATTGCTGGATAAGCGGTAACGGCGCAGCTGTTCAGGCTTTTCTGAATGTCCGCGGCGATGAGTGCTGCTTTCGCTGTCTGAGGCCGTCTATGGACGCAGGGCCGCGTTTCCCAGCTCTCAAACCGGGGGTCGAAGCCAATATGGCCCCTGCGACCTGCGGAGATGGGAACTATATTCCTTACTCCGTTGCTGCGCCTGCCACCGCTGCCGGATTAGCTTGCGACATGGCGATAGGTTGGGCCAACGATAAGCCGGGGGCGCGGCTTCGCACGATCGTACTCGACCACGAGCGCGGCATCGTGCGTAAACCAACGTCACCTTCAGCTCACAAATCGTGCCCATCATGCCTGGCGAGGGATAGGTCGTGATCGAGGGCATTCTTGTCGATCATGCAGCGGCAGAGAACATGCTAAAATGTACGCAGCAGCATCGCCCTTTAGAAGCTGGTGGATTGGTACTAGGGCTGCGCAAGGGTCTTTACCTTCATGTGACTGAGATCACCCGACCATTGCCATGGGATCGACAAAGTTCGACGCGCTTCCAGCGCTCGCCTAAGGGACACAGAATAGCTGCACTAAGGCGGTGGCGTAAATCCGGCGGAAAGATGGACTGGATTGGCGAATGGCACAGTCATCCTGGATTTTCTCTTTCGCCTTCATCCATCGATATACGCAATTGGCACGACATCGTTAGACAGCGCAAAGCAGAGATGATTTTCCCTATCTGCGACGGTCGAGAAACCGCCTTTTACCTTCAGTGTTGGGGTGATCGAGGTAAGTTCTTGCTCCGGCAATTCGAGAAAGATGCGGTTGGCACTTTCTACCTCACCCCCGCTGCTATCAAGCGTCGTCTGCGCGAAACAGGGAATGAGGCTTATGGTCCAACCGTTGAGTTGCCCTAACCTAACAGGCGAGCGCAAATACACTTTGCCCAGCTTCTGCGAACATCCGATTTGTGCGCGAGCAACAATAGGGCAAGCTGCGAGCCGCTATTGAAACCAAACGACCACAACAACCCGAGATCCTGAGCCTAACATTAATAACTCCCGTACGAACGGAACTGCGCAGCGACGAAAGATGCATCTCTTTTCTAAGGGTTAGAGCTGGCAACAGGATCTGGGACGAAACGGCAGCATTCCGTGTCAGGCTTGCCAATAGAAGCCAGTCCGCTACCGGTCCGATCCCAGACCTCGAGAGAGGTATGTTTGGAGCTAATGCGGGCCGGGACGCGAGCCTCGAAGCCAAGCGCTTCCGAATTTTGATTTAAACGCCAATAAGTTGGGCAAACATCCCGATAGCTTTTTTGGGACACAAAGCTGGCTTCGCAATTATTCCAACGACCGTGGCGGATGGCCGCGTTGCGCGCCAATGGACACTGTCTTACAGGCCTATCATCGCCGTCCCGAAACGAACGTTCGCTGTTTGCCGCCCGGACGTGGGTTGTCGAACGATCAGGGAAGCTGATTCAGCAAACAAGCCGTTGCTATACTGCAGATGCCGCTGTTCGAGCGAGTTGGCTTAATTGAGGCGCGCTCGCAGGTGCACCGCTCCGTTCGCCGATCTCGCTGCCGGTTAGCAGGTGGCGAGCAGGAACGAGAAAGCGACACGGCTTGCCAGATTGGCATTTCTTTTGCAGCCAACGAGTGCGGAGCGGGCGGCGGATCAGCAGACTGCATCTGTTTGCGATCAAGCACTGGCGCTTTGGCCGTGCGAAGTGATTTGCGAATTTTTCGGATGCGTGAAAGTGGACGCCGACCCGACGAGCGCCCCGAAGCAATCTCCGCATTATATCCTTAATTCATCGTACAACATCGTGGAGCGGCGGAGTCCGGAACTTCGGAACCCGCATTGAGCCAGCTGGTTAAGTCTCATGCCTTTAGAATAGGATGCTGCTCATGAAGAATGCCATTGGCCTAGCTGTTACCGCCCTGGCCTTTTGCGCCGCGGGTGCCGCTTTCGCAAGCGAGGACGGTGGGCCTCCTCCGATGCTGCCGGAGGAAGTCATTGCTATTGAAGCGCAGTCCTACGCTGCTACTTACGGCGTGAGCGAGGACGAGGCGCTTCGCCGGCTCGCCCTGATGCACGATGCGTTTGACTCGATAGAAGATGTTCGGGCGTCTGCTGGCGAAGATCTTGGTGGCATCTATTTCGACAACGGTGCTGACTTCGCTTTGGTCGTCAACACCACGAAGAAGGGCAAGCCGATACCGGCGGCAATCCGATCGAAAGGGCGCCAGTTCGCAAATGAGCCACCCAGTGAGCGTGGCCGCAAGCTCGGGCTGACCAAGCAGAAACTGGACAAGGTGCGCAGCATCGCCGGCAGGCCCCAAAGTGGAAAGGTGAAGCAGGTCAACTCCGCCCGCATGGCCAAGACCGAGGTCAACCAAGTGCGTGAACGCAATTCAACGCGCAATGCCCAGATTCCGGGATACAACGGCTCGCGCTACGACGACCGAACCGGCGAAATGGTGATTTACCTGGCCGACGAAGCGCGGCGGAGTGAGGCAGAGGTGCGCGTAGAAGAGCTGTACCCGAACGTGCCCTTTCGTATAGAAATCGAAATAGCGGTCAACGTTCAGACCCATACGCGCGGCGGATCGACTCTATCGCGCCAGTCGACGGGCCAGCGGTGCACCACTGGTTTCGTGGTCCGCGATCGATCGACCAATAGGGTCGGCGTGGTCACGGCAGGCCATTGCGAGGACGCGACACGCAACTATTCAGGCGTGGACGGGTCCAGCTATCCAATGAGCCGCGGGCAGTGGAACATGACCGCGAGTTATGATCTGGCGTTCTTCTGGACCGCGCATGAGGCACCGGGCGAATTCTACGCTATGAGTGGAACCACACCACGGTCGCTCGAGGGCTGGCGGTCGGTTTCCGAAACTTCAGAAACTAGCTGGTACAATACCGGCAGCTATCTGTGTCACTACGGCGTCGCATCCGGCACCCAAAGCTGTGGAGAGGTCATTGACAAAACAGCCGAGCCGGTTGTCATGGAGCGCACTGCGAGTGGACAATTAATCAACCGCGGCTGCGGTCGTCCTGGCGCAAGCTACGTGGCCTGCGGTCCAAACTTTGTTCAGGTTGAAAAGGTGGCGAAGCCTGGTCAAGTCGCGCTGCAATGCGTTCCTGGCGATAGCGGCGGGCCGTGGTTCGCCTATGGCAACGCCTATGGAATAGCTAAATCCTGTTCTTATACCAACGCAAGCGATCCGAGCACTGTCAAGTACGCATATTACACGCCGATCATTCGCATCAACGATCTCGACTTAACCCTTTGGTATGGCGGTACGATTGTGGACGGTTATGCGCGCTAAGCATCTTGGGTTGGTATTCGGTGGGCTTCTGCTATCTGGCTGCGGACAGGTAGACGGAAGGTCTAGTGACCCGCCTACGGCTCTCGAACCGTCAGGGCCAGCATCCCGTGGCACGCAATGGCCGGTGATCGCCGCCTATCGCGCTCCGCCACAGCGGGATGAAACGGTCACCGTAACAACCGAAGGCATTGTTGGTAATCTAGCCATTACCGGTCCCTGCGTGGTGCTCCAAGTTCCTGACGGAATGCGCTACGTCCTCGTCTTCCCTGAAGGCAGCGCCGCACGGACTGGTCCAAACAAAATTAGTTTCAATGGCACCATACTGCGCGACGGAGAGGAATTGTCGACCGGAACAAACGTTGTCACGCTAGCGGACTGGGAGGCGGGAAAGCGACCCGAATTGGTCGCACCTCCCGCCACCGAATGCGAAGGTGACGCGTACCTACTGATCTGATGGCTCAACCGGCGTCGGCGCTTTCTGGCATCTGTTCGGGAGGCTCATCGGCGCCCTCCAGACCGCGAAAGCGCCAGGTACTTCAGCGCATGCAGCTTTCAACAGAATGATCACAGACTGCCTTTGAAGACATGCGGTTGGCTCCGTGCGGCATAGCAACGGGGGCGGCGTCATTTCCTAATCCTACTGAGACTCCGCTTAAACGATCAGGAGCTCGGAGCGCTAGTCGCTAGCTTCTAGGCTCTAGCCGACCTATGAAATTACACTCACCCCGAGCTTCTCGATTTCGTATCCGCCGCCCTTCCTTCGCAAGCGGTATGAGCCGTGTTCCGCACCGAGGTTGCCATAGGTCGCGCCACCCGAACCGGCGCAGAAACCGCGATTGCCTGAGCAATCGATCCGGGCATCGATATACATCGCACTTTCGCCGTTTGCCGTCAGGACCACGCCGGGACCGCTCCATGAGCAGTCCGCCTGAGGATAAAGCGGGCCGAAACGATGCGATAGCCTCGCAAGCAAGTCTCGATCTGCTCCGCGCAGGCAGATATGGCTGCGCATATCGCCTTCGCGACCCTCGTAGGTTTCGAGAACATATGTAAACATCGCTTCGCGCGGGTCGGCGACGTTCCTGATCATTCTTCGCGGCCACCGCTGCCCGCCCCAGTGCTCGTCGAAAGCCTGCGACAGAAGCGTATCTTGCGCCGATGGAGCGGGAGGCGGGGGCGGCGGAGGATCGGGGATACCGTCTGGCTTCGACGGATCAAATTTCGCAATGTCATGAAGCTGGACGGCGGGTCCTTCGCAATCGGCAGGCACCTCGCCATCGGCCAGACCCGCCAAATCCGCATCGGGCGGATAGAAACCGCCTCCACCACGGACCATCTCCCCCTCGCGGATTCGCAACCCCGAGGTATAGTTGTTTACCAGCCAGTCGGTCTCGTCGAGCCGCGCGACCCGCACATTTTCGTCGCCCCAGAGTATTAAAGCACGCTGTCCTGGCGCATGCTCAAGATAGAGACACGATCCGGCTCGAATGATCCTGCCGATATACGCGCCTCCATCGCAAGGTCCGACCGGGCATGTAGAATGGCTGGCAGCGACGACGCCGTCTCGCCGCGCTCGGTCTCGATCTCGGTCTCGGGCGGTGCCAGGCAGCCGGAAAGTGTCACGGCAAGGACAGAGCAGAAGATCCTTTTCGTCATGCAGATCCAACTGTTTCTCCGTGCGGCCCGTTCCGCCTAGAATTGCCATTACGAAGTTGTTGCACGGCGCTCGGCATTCAAAATCCCCAGAAGCGATTGCAGTCGATCGGTTCGAGATCGGGGTCGCGAAGCCGCCGGTCAGCCTCGCGCCGCGCTTGCCGCACCGCACAGGAATTAGCCCTCTCGATTACTTGTGCAGGGCGGTCGCCACTGCGTTCGCCATAACGGCGCAGTGCCGGGTTGAAGCGTTCGGGCCAAGCGAACGGGTTGGTGACCGTCGTTATGCTGACGACCGTGTGATCGCCGCAAGCTGCCGCCAGTTCCGGCCAGGCTTCGGAAGCTTCGCTGAACCATCCCGTTTCTGCCGAAAGACCGACCCGAACGGTTCCCATCCTGTCTGGCTCGTATTGGGAACCGAAGGCCAGATAGCCCTCTTCGTCGATGGTCAGCGCAGTTCCGTAGGGAAAATGCACCAATGGATCGTCTTCGCCCTGGCGGTCGAGAAAGAAGCAGCCATCGCGCAGCACAATTGTGTGCTGGCTGCCGAGATGGAGAACGTCGCCTGCCGGTTTCTCCGCCTGCGGAAATGCGCGGATGTAATAGGCAAGTTCGGGCGGCACCGCAGACTTGGACAGCTTCGGCTCGTCTGTCACCGGCTGGGGCGGCCATTCCTTGTCGAGATAGGAGAATGGCGGCGACAAAGGCGCTTCCTGTATCGTAAGTCGTCCGCTCGGTTCCTGGGAAGCTCCGGATGGGATCGGTGCCGGCTCAACGCAAGCCGCGGTAGCATTGCCCGCCTCCATTACGATGCGCCCGTTTTCGTCGAATGCGCATAACTGCGGCGCTTCCTCCCGCTCAGAGCAAGCGGAGAACGCTGTGAGAAGCAGAGCTGCAATTGCTGGCCGCGTCATCGCGCCGCATTGCCTTTCAGCACATGTCCACCGCCAGCGATAATGAGCTCTCCGTTAGGCCCCACCAAATAACGTGGATCGGAGCGCATGAGATCAGCGAAGGCGTCGTCGAGAACGACGTATTCATCGGAGCAATTCTGCTCGGTGCTGGCGATTTCGTCTTTGACCAGCAAACGGTCTGCCCGGGTATCGAAAATGCCGAACAACGTGGCGCAGGAAGCTAGCCCCTGCCAGCTATCTTGCGAGAAGCGCAGATGCCTGTCGGTGGGACTCGAGCTTACCGTCTCCCCATCGATACTTCTGATCGTCCAGCGCGTGCCCTCCAGCTGCTGCGAGATAGGACCGGCGACAGGGATGCGCATGGGATCGGGTGATAGTTCTGAACCATTAGGCCGGCCCGTTCGCGCCAGCGTGAGCCGATGACCGGAGGAACGAATTTCCAGCTGACCGTTCTCGTAATGAACTTGCGGATTGCCGAGGAACAGTTCCGAGATGGCTTGCTCCTGCTCGTTCAGCCTGCCGGTGCAGCCCATCGCATCACCGCCCCAGCTATGCACCGCGATGCGGCCTTCGGAAAGAAGAGCCAGCCCGCCGAATGCATTGCAGCCGATCGAACCGCCGATCGCATCGCTCGAGATCGCGATGAAGGGTTTTTCTGCCCTGACTGGCAAAGCCTCGCCATTAAGACTGACCACCCGCCAGCGGCCTGCAACGTCCTCCAGTGATCGGAGATGATGATCGCTATCATCGTCAACGTCAGCGCTCTTGGTCTGATCGGTCGCGGGGGCGCAGGTGCACAGGCTTGCCGCGAGCAGGAGTATCCAGGCTCTCATCGCAGCATCGCACGCATGATCACCTCACCGTCCGGCAACGGCACGGTGTATTTCGGATCTTCGGGACATGCGCTGGTGCAGATGATGCTTGGAAAATTATTCTCCTCTATCCAGCGAACGGCATCGGCCACAGCGGGTTCGGTGACAGGTGAGCCGTTCGGTAGAGTGCCTGGGCAGGCGACGGCGCTAGCTACCCAGGAAGTTTTCCCGCCCATGTTTATTCGGCGGATGGGTGTGCAACCGTCGAAATAGGCTGCCGTTTCACCGCTGCCACGCCGCCCGCCGAAATCGTATTCTATCCAGAGGCGGGTCGGATCCGACAATTCCCGGTCGCCAATCCGGGTGATAAAGAAGCGACGAACCGTCGGGTTGCCGAAATTGTCCGCCGGGCGCAGGGGCGCGATAGTTCTCATCCGCTCCTCCACGGATCGTGCCAGCTCCCGCGCGGCATCGACGCTCGTTCCCGCGAAGCTTGCCGCCCCCAGCACGTTTGCGCCATCGGCCGCCTCGACCAGCTTATCTTCCACGATCCGCATCAAAGGCAGCGTCATCTGCACTACCCGCGTGTCAGAGGAAGGAGGGATGCCTTCGAACAGACGACCGGCGATATAGCCGGTCCTGCTCGCCAACAGCAGCACCTCTGTTCCAAGTGCGGGCGTGATCAGTGGGGAGCGGCTCTTGTCCTCCAGTGGCGGCATGCGCACGATCAGCAGGTCTCCCGTCCGCTGGCCGCCGCGCCAGCCTTCGCGCACCCGATAGAGGTAATCGAGCGACAGGCCGTCGCCGCGATCGACGGGACGAATGCCTTCCAGCACCGCAAGCGCGATGATCGGCGCGGAGGCCAGATGCTGGCGCAAGCCTTCCGGCGGATCGGGCGGGGATGCCAATAGCCCCGCCTCGACAGCCCGCGCGTGTTGCCATGCCGTCAGCCCCGAAAAGGCCAAGCGCCGCGGATCGGCGGGCGTCTCGACATCGGCCGATCCTTCGCCGCCCAATCCGACTGCACGCACAGCGAACGCGCTGCGCTTCTCACCCTCAAGCTTGGCGGCTGCCTCGGCCAGCTCCCGCGCCCACTGATCGGGCGCGAAGGCTTCAACATTACGCGCCAGTTCGGGAAACCGTGCCGCGGGCACTAGCGTCGCGCGCTGGCCAGGGATTCGCAGCGTCATGCGCGTTTCGATTGGCTCGGCGAGATAGGATGCCGCTGTGCCGAGTTTCGCGAGGCGGTCACCCAAGGTGCGAACGCGGCACCGTTCACCGAAACGAATGTACGAACCTCCGACCCGAACCTCCCAGTCGCGCTCGCCGAACCAGGCATTCGTGGCAACCGAGCAGTCAGGCCCGTCCACGCGATATTCAGCCCCGAACGTCACGCGGGTCAACTCGTCGCCGCGATAGGGGCGTCCGCGCATATTAGCGAGCAACCATTCGCCGCGGATGAAGCTATCACTAGGATAGGTTCCGGCAACATCGACTTTGGCGAACAGCCATGCCTCGCCGCCCCGTTCGACCCGCAATGTCTCGCTATCCGGCATCGTGATCGACACGTCTGCTCCATCGAAAGGTGCCAGAGGAGTAAGGGATCGGCAAGTTTGGGGGAGCCCGCCAAAACCATATTCGATTGTGAAGCGATTCTCGCCAAGATCGCGCAGCTGTCCCTGCGAGACGTTGCATCCGCTGCCCCAAGAAAACATCGGGCTCCAGATCGTCTGGCGATACTGTTGCGATACACCCGGCCACGAGACTGGGTGCCACTCGCCGTAGAGCTCCCTTACTGCGTCGGTCATCGGCGCGAGATAGGCAGTGGGCGGAGGCGGGAGGGGCGAAGCCGGTCCACCGGTCGGCTCTTCGCTGGTCGTGCAACCAGCCAGCAGCCCGAGGAGCAGCACTGAGGAGCTGGCACAGTTATTTCGCATCGAGATATTCCTGGCAAACGTCCTCCGCGCCCGGCGGCAGCGTTGCGGGTGGCGGCGGCGGAGCAGGGGGGCGCGCATCCTCGGGCTCTCGCCGGGGGGCATTGGGCGCGGGAAGATTGACCGGTTTGTATCCGGGCGGCGGCACCCATTGTTTTGGAGGTTGGGGAAACAGCAATCGGCATTCCTGTTCGGCGCTCCGCATCGATACGCTGGCGAGCGTTTGCAGGACCGTGTCGCAGTTTTTCTCGCTGTCGCAGGTACCCCAAAAGACGGGCTCCTCTTCTTCATGCCAGATTGCCACGGCGGCGCTGCCCGCTCCGCCATAATGGTTCG
>NZ_LWFF01000108.1 GCF_001635685.1 Erythrobacter sp. HI0063 | reverse complement strand
TCGCCGAGCTGGGTCAACGTATCCGTCGAACGCGTCGTGTAATTATTTACGTTCTGACCAAGCGAGACGTCGCCGCGCAGAACGCCGTTATTGACGAGCGTTCCGTCGAGCGCGGCAAGCGAAGCATTGCCGGTCACAAGGCCGTTATTGGTCAGCGTGGCCGTACCGCCGGTTGCCGCATACGTGGTGGTGGTCGTGTCCGTACGGGTCACATCGTTCAGATCGGTCCGGGTCGTCGTGGACGAAATATCCTCGTAGAGCGAGAAAGCCCCGATCGATCCGAAAATCTGGCCATTATTCACTGCGGTAGCCGCAGTGGTGCTGTATACCCCTGCGAAGGCGCTGGTTCCGTCGAAAGCCGCACCGCCATCGTATCCGATGCGTCCGGAATTGGTCAGGGTGGCAGCACCGCCAGTCCCGCTGCGCTCGAACGTCGTGGTCTGGCCGGTCAGGACGCCATTTGTATATTCGTCTTCACGGGTAGAGACCGTGTCGAAGAAATAGGTGCCGACCTGCATCGAAGCACCGTTCGTTGCGGCCAGCACGCTGCTGTTCGCACCGATCGTCGCACTCGATCGTTCGAGACCTACAACCGCTATATTGCCGAAATTGGCAGGAATGTCGGCATTGGCGGCATTGACAGTCAAGGTTGCCGTTCCGCCGGTCCTCGCGGAAGTTCTTTGCTCGGAGTAGCTGGTGCGCAGACCATCTTCACGCTCTTCCTGAAAAGCGAAAGTGGTTTCGGCACCGGAGGCGATAACCGAGATACCGTTGCGAACCTGACCGGATACCGTCGCAATGGCACTGCCAGCGTCGGTCGACAGCGACAGGCTGTTGCCGCCGGCAGTCGCAAGGTCGCCATAGCCCAGCGGATCAACATCCCCGATGCCGATGGTCCCGGCAACGGTAGCCGAGACGTCACCGCCCGATGCCGTGCGCGTTTCAGCGTACTCTTCCGTGAAGGTCGATCCGGTTGGCGTCGAGGTCGAAATCTGGGTGCGATCGTAAGCGAGCGCGGAGTAGCGGCTGTTTTGCGAAACGACGCCACCAATCGAGCTGTCAGCACCAAGCGTGACAGTGTTGGTTCCACCAGCACCATTCGTGAAGATCGAACCTCCAACGGCGCCAGAAGTAATCGCAACGCTAACGTTGCCAGCACTTACGAAATCCTGCTGAGAGAAAGTCCGAACGAGGTCGCTGCTGACGAATGCGCCGTCTTCATCGAAACCCTGCGCAAGATCGTAGGTTTCCGTAAAATCACGGCCACCGAATGCCTGTGCGGTCGCAGTAAGGTTACCACCGATCAGACCGTCATTGCCAATCTGCGCGCTAGCGGAACCCGTAGCGCTGAGGCTGGCATTGCCAGTGATCTCGCCGCCATTGACGACCAACGAGCTGTCGCTGTCTGTGCGACGCTGAGACTCCTCGCGGGTATACTCCCGATCGAAGCTACGCTGGTCGCCATCGACATCGAAAGTGCTGGTCTGACTATCGGTGAAGCTGGATACGAACTCGTCGCCGTCAGCATTACCAGTGAAGCCGCCAAAGATCGTCCCGCTGACGACAGCCGAGCTGTTGCCATTGGCCGACTGGAACACCGAGCCATCGCTTGCGCCACCGAACGGAGCGAACTGAACGGCACCATTGGTTCCCGCATAGACGCCCGTCACGTCGCCCCCGCTCGAGGTTTGTGCCTGGTCACGCTGAATATTGCGCGTCGTCGTCGTGCCGCCGTCCGCACCCGGGACGAAGACCGTGGTCGTCACGTCCGTCTCGAGGAAAGCGGTATCGGTCGCGCGGCTGTTGGCCGAGGTCTGGCCGATCACCGCGCCTTCATTGACTACATCGGCGCTGCCGGTGCCGCTCCCATTGACATTTCCGGTCACAAGACCGCCCGCTGCATTCGCGAAGCTGGCATCGCCGCCCAAATTGGTGCTGCTGTTCGCTCGGGTGTTTTCGTTCACATCGGTGACGATCCCGGTCGCGGCATCAGTGGTTGTCGTGAAGCTGTTGCTGTCGGCATTCTCCGACGAGAAGGCGCTGGCGTTTGAGTTCACGTTGCCATTGATGCGCCCGGCGTTGATGACGCTCGCGGAGGTGTTGCCGAATGCGCTCACCGAAACGGGCGAGGTCGCGGCAAGGCCGATCAGCCCACTCGCTGCGTTGTTGATCGAGGCATTGCCGCCTGTGCCCGCATTGGTCGAGAAGCTGGATGACTGACTGTTGCCCGTCCCGTCAGACGAGGAGGAAGAGCCGCTGGAGCTGCCGTTACCGCTTGCGTTTGCGAAGACCGAATCACTGATAACCCCGGCATTGGTTACGGCCGCGTCATTGTTAGCAAAGACGTTGACGAAACCATTCACCTCACCGGTTTCGCCGACACTGAGTGAACCATCGGAGCCAGTGCTGGTGTTGGTAGAGACTTGAGCGAAGGTACTGGCGCCGGTGTTGGAATCGGAAGAGCTTTCCTGTTCGAAGGTGCTCGCGTTGCCGCTCGAGTTTGCGACCGCAAATCCTGAAGCGCCAGGCGTGCCGACCGATCCATCGATCGAGACATTGGCTCCGGCGAAACCGGATGCATCCACACCGTCGCCAACCGTGCCCGTTTCGCCGACGGCTATAGTTGCCGTACCGCCGGTGCTTTCGCTGCTGGACGATTGCGAAGACTGATTGAAGCTCGCACCATCGAAGGAGGATGCGAAAGCGTTCGAATTGGTGCTGCCATCGGCCTTGGCAAACAGGGATGCACTGACTTCGCCATCGTTCGATACGCTCGCGTTCCCGTCGGCGTTCGCTTCGACAAAGCCATTTACGAGACCGGTCTCTCCGATGGCAATCGACGCATCCGAACCGGTGCTGGAGTTGTTGGACGATTGTGCAAAATCGCTTGCGCCGGTGCTGCTATCGAACGTGTTGTTCTGCGAGAATGTGCTGTTGGTGCCTCGCGAGGAAGCGACGACGAAGCTCGGACTGGCTTCGGTCCCAACGGCACCGTCCAATTCGATAGTTGCCCCTGCAAAGCCGATGGCCTGTACGCCGCCCGTTACGCTTCCGGTCTCACCGACATCTACGGAGGCGGCGCCGCCAACCGTAGCAGATGCCTGCGAAAAACCAGATGTCGAAACAGACCCAACCGTCGTGGACGTATCCATCCCCTCGAAATCGCTGCTCCGCGATATCGCAGCAACATTGGAATTGAACGCATCGTTGCCAACCGCGCCGTCGATCCTCACGTCGGCGGATTCAAAACCGCGCGCTTCGACGAAGCCGCTGACGGAAGCGCCGTCACCAACAATTATGGAGGCCGTCGATCCGATTGATGTCGCGGTCTGGACCCGGTTGAAACTGGAATCGGCACCGTCCATGCTCGACACGGTTACCGTGGCGCCTTCCTGCGTGTTCGAGGACGCAAAGAGGTAGTCGAACTCGGTTTCGGAGCCGACCGCGCCATTATTGACGATCGAGGCACCTTCCAGCGCAACGACGTCGATTGACCCTGTGTTCGCTCCCTCGCCTATGGCGACGGAGCCGGTTCCGCCTACCCGCATGAAGCCAGAGGTGGTGGTCGTCGTGGTAACGCCGTCCACGGTCTCGGTTTCCAAGGTGGATGGAAGGGCGGTGAAAAATTGCGATTGCGCGTAGGTGTCGCGAAGGTCGGAATCGTCGGTCGCGGTCGCTGCCGTCCCCACATCGCCGTTGAGAACGACGTCGGACGAAGTTCTCGAAGCGAGATAGATCGCCTGCGGGCCCGAACTGTCGATCTGGCCTGAACTGGTCAGAGTGGCGGGACCTTGGACGTTGACGAAAACACCTTCGGCTAGAAGCCCGCTATTCGTGATGTCGGTCGCGCCCCCGACGCTCAAAACTGCGACCTCACCTGTAATCGACCCACTGTTGTCGAAGCTGAAAGTGTTTGCCGCGCTGGCTGATGTTCCGACATAGAACAGGCCGACTGGGGCGCCGCTGGTGCCGACATCGCCGCCATTGCCGATCGCGACCGCGCCCTGCTGCGAAGGTTGGATCTGATCGTTCGGCTGGATGACATTCGCGGCATCGGCGATCTCCAGCGTCACACCGCTTTCTGTTACCGATGCAAGAGCCGCATTCACTTCGGCTGCCGTGCTGTCGGCCGTGCAGGTAACCGTGCTGCCGTCCACCGTGCACGCGGCATGCGCGGGGCCGGTGGCGCCGATTGCGATTGCGGTCGATGCGGCGCCCAGCGCCAAGCGAACTTTATACTTCATTTTGAAGCCCCCTCATTGATGAATCGAAGGACGCCATATTCAATCAACACGCGGGTGCGGATATCCCCACATATGGGGATGACGAAAAAATTGTTTTCCGCCAGAGCTTTGGCAAGAGAGAAGGAAATACCTTGGGGGAAGGGTATGAATCTAAGCTTTGAGAAGGCCTATGATCTGGTGACGGATCACGAACAGTTCCTTGCCCACCTCAGCGAGGTCGCGATCTCTATTGGCGCGAAAGATTACGCTGCCGGATGGGCTTCCGATGCAATGGTGGAAAGTATGTTCGCGATCTCGGCCGAGTGGCCGGCGCACATGATTCAAAGATACCACCTGGAATTCGCATCCCAAGACCCCTGGACCGTTGCAATGATTCAGAAGGGATCGTCTGACGGATCGTTCGTCATCATGGACGATCTGGTGCTCACAAAAGTGTTTGATAGAAGCCTGCTTCGAAACGAGCTTCTCCTTCCGGAAGGCGAAGACCTTCTGCACGGGATTGCCAATTCGGTTCAGCTGTCGAATGGCGGCAGGGGCGGTGTGACATTCTATCGTGGAGCGAAACAGAAGCCTTTTTCTGCGGAAGAACGCGCTCGGCTCAACGCGACGTCGCGGGATATGACGCGGCTTATCAATCTGAAGGCCCAGCTCCATAGTCAGCAGATGATTTCGAAAGACTGGCGCAGTCTGGTCGACACCTTCACTTTTCCGGTGTTCGTCATCGATTTGAACCGCAAGATCGTAGCTTCAAATGAGACTGCAGAACGGATTCTGCAGATGGAGCGTGGCCTGATCTGCCGGAACGGTTCGCTCAGTGCTGCTTTGCCGGAAAGAGCGAATGCCCTCGTCGAAATCTGCTCCGCGGTGGCGCATGGCCAGATCGACGACGTAACGAGCTTTTCGGTCCAGTGCGGCGATATCTTGCGGCATTTCACCGTTCTGGTTCCGCCAAACCCCGGAGGCGGGAAGCGCATCCTACTAATCGGCGATCGCGCAAAGCGATTGAGCGCGAGTACCGTGCAACTGCTTCGCGCAAGGTATCGCTTGTCGCCCGCTGAAGCCGAGATAATCTGCGCGATGGCAGAAGGTCATTCGCCCAAGGAGCTCTGCGAAATAAGATCGGTAGGCCTCGAAACTATACGCACGCAATATAGATCGGCGATCCACAAAATGGATTGCAGGGACCTCACCGATGCCGTTATCCAAGTTCGGCAAGCGCCCGATATCATTTGTGACAAGTGAAAAGAAATTGACCGTTCGATACTGAATTTTTGAAGTCACGGGCATACAGCGCGGAACGAAGAGTAAACCATCCCTCACGGCAAATCGATCGAAATTACCCAGCAATTAGAGTGCCCATCTTTGTCGTCTATGGGGCACCATTTGTTCTCATCAGAACGTTCCAAAACATTGCAGAAATGGCGGAATTCTGCCATTCTTGACCTCTAGCGCAGAAAGCGAGGTCTTGTTTTGTTCCGCTTTGTTCCAACGTCTCTGGGGGCCTCGGCTGGGGGCTCCAGCTCAAAGGCCCCCAAATCGCACGAAAGTGAGGCCCCCAAATGAGCCTCAATGTGCAGGAAATCAAAGGCTTCCGGGCTGCCGACAAGTCGTACAAAAAATACGACTCGCGGGGGCTGCTGCTTCTGGTGAAGCCGAACGGCTCCAAGCTCTGGTATTTCAAGTACCGCTACGGCGGGAAGGAAAAGAAGCTGCCCATCGGCGCGTTCCCAGAGGTCAGCTTGTCGCAAGCGCGCCAGCTTCGCGACCGGGCTCGGCTCAAGGTTACCGACGGCGTCGATCCGATGCTGGAGCGGAAGCGCAAGAAGGCCAGGATCAAGCTAGGCGCAGAGAACACATTCGAGGTCATCGCCAACAAGTACATCGATGAGAAGATGGTGCCCGAGGGCCGGGCGGAAGCCACGCTGCGTAAGGCGCGCTGGTTCCTTGACCTGCTCAAGCCTGCAATTGGCAATATGCCGATCAACGATGTCGATCCGCAGTTGATGCTGGCGGCGCTCAAGAAGCTCGAAGCCAAAGGCAATCTGGAGACCGCGAAGAAATGCCGATCCTTCGCAAGCCGGGTGTTTCGGTATGGAGCCGCGCTTGGCCAGTGCCAAACCGATCCAACATCGATCCTACAGGGCGCACTGGTCACGCCCAGAGCGCGGCACTACGCGGCGATCCTCGAGCCAGAGAAGTTGGGCGGGTTACTGCGCTCTATCGATGACTTCGAATGCTATCCCGCCACCAAATTCGCGTTGAAGATCGCACCACATGTCTTTGTGCGACCCGGCGAGCTTCGCCATGGCGAGTGGAACGAGATCGATTGGGACAAGGCCACTTGGACAATTCCGGAAGGCAAGATGAAGGCGCGTCGGACCCATGTGGTGCCGCTTTCACGCCAGGTGTTGGAACTGTTTCGCGAGCTAAAACCGATTACCGGCGGCAAGGGTTACATCTTCCCGGCGTTCCATACGCGACAGCGCCCAATGAGCGAGAATACGATCAACGCCGCATTTCGGCGTATGGGCTTCACCAAGGACGAAGTGACGGCGCATGGCCTGCGATCAACGGCCTCGACCATGCTCAACGAGAGCGGGCTTTGGCACCCCGACGCGATCGAGCGCGCCTTGGCTCACGGCGATAGCAATGCAATTCGAGGGGTATATAATCGCGGTAACTACTGGGATGAGTGGGTGAAAATGGCTCAATGGTGGAGCGACTACCTGGACAAGCTCAAGACGGACGGAGCGATCTCTTGACGTGGGCGATTGGAAGCACGCTTATCGAGCAAACACTGGCGGGGCCAAGCCGTCGCACGATCACCGGCTCAATGTCAGGCGCCTATTTCTTCGGGTTCCAATAGAGCGACACGATCACATGGCGCACATGGTATTCCCTGCCGGTGCGAGCGTGAGTATGTCGAGTTCTCATCTCCAAATCGCCGGTGGCGCGTTCTTCGATGGTGACGTCTTCGCGGGAGGCTCGAAGGTGCTCTTCCCACTTGTCCATCACCCGATCTGACCGCTCACCGAAGTGGTAGATAATTAACCCACCTCGATCTTGATCCTTGTTCGCCGTGGCGTATCGGCTGTCCAGTTGATTGAACCCCTGTAGCAGCCAATCATAGCTGCTGTGGGTCTTAGCCTCTCCGAGCCAGAGAAAATCAAACCTACCATCTATAACGATGTCGCAGTGACCACCGGTCGTAGTGTCATGCGAAGCTTGGAAGCCAAGATGCTTGAGCGAAGTAATGATGTCGATTGAGAGGCCGTCCTCGCTTCGCCCCTGCCTTTCCTTGGGGGTGCGGGAGAACTCTTGGAGGATGTGGTCGATTGCCGGATCAACTTGCTCAAGCAAGTCTTGGGCGCTTCCAGCGAATGCCACCGCAAGCGCGATTTCCGATGCGACATTGCCGTTCGCTTTAAGCTGCAACTCCCGCAGCGTGTAGCTAGTCATCCGTTCGAGCTTTCAGAAAGCGTTCGGATGATTCGAAATAGGGGATCAGCTTGCTCTCAAAATCCTCGATCAGTTCCCCGGTGTGCGGGTGTTCCAATGAACCGGTGCGCCGCGCGCTAGCAAGCTCGACAGCGTCGACATGAAACTCCTCGTCATCATCCTCGGAGTAGAAAGCCTTGGCATCCAGTACGTGAACCGTTGACCCGGCCAAAATAGCCAGCGCGGCAAGAAACTCTTGGTTCACCTCGTCGCATCCCACAGCATGCAACAATGTAGGCACGGTCAGCATCCGCAACTCTTGGTCCTCGAGCTGTCCCATGAAGTCGATAATGCCCAGCGCAAAGGTTGCCGCAGGAATGTCTGGCCATCCCTCCGCCACTTCGTGCTTTAGATCATCTATAGACATCAATTTCCCATGACACTTGCTGCTAGGCGAAGTGAATTATGCGCTCTCGGACGTAGTCGTAGTCGAACAATCCGACAGACTTTCGGATCAACGCGTCGAAAAGTTGGGGGTTCGGGTTCTCAGCAACGCGGCGCGTGGTGTGCAGATTGACCTCTGGATGGGCCTCTACGCCCCCGCCAAGGTCGATTGTGTAGGCTAGACTGAGTTTGTACGGCTTCACTGGGGTTTTGAGCTTCTCTTTGCCGCCCTTGTGATAGAGTTCGTCGCGAAGGCAGTCGCCAGACAGCCTCATGCGCTCCTGCTTGATCGAGCGCGTCGTGGTGCCAAATGCAAGTTCCACGACACGCCCTTCGGAGGCGTCATCATACATGGCCTTCATCGCCGGGAACAGATTGAGTGGCTTCTTGAACGGATCAGTGCCAACCAATTTCCGAAATACATCCATCGCAATCATCTGCGACCCACGCGCAATGTCGGCCTGGGTGTTGCGTGGGCAGTCAACTCGAAGGTCAAAGTAGTCGCCGCTCCCCGGAATCCAAATTACATCGAAAGCCTGATGTCGAATCAGCTTCAGCCCAACCACTTCGTCATAGATTGACAGGGCGTTTGCCGTGCCATCGGCAAAGCTGGAGGGATCTAGCACCACCCTCTCCCGCCTTGCCCTGACCGAGCCGAAGACCGCGCCGATGCCTCCGCCGAACTCTTCGATGGCAAGCAACACCGGCTGGCCCAAGGGGAGCTTTTCTAGCTCCGTCTCATTGAGTAGGAAAGGGTACGCTTCCTGCAATGGGCCAGTCGAGACAGTCGCCGATTTTAGCTTGGCACGCATCGCCTTCATCACTGAGTCGCTGGCCTCGTAGAGCGTCACGAGCTTTTCGCCAGCCAACTGGTGCTCGTTCAGAGCCTCTAGGAGTCCATCGAGCTTGCCGTCTGGCGTCTCTTTCTTGTCGTTGAGCTTGTCGGCAGTTCCCTGCCAGCCACGACCTCTTGGAACGCTATTCAACTCGAATATTGGCTTCGACACATCATAGGGCACGCGTGCGGCCAGACTTGATGCGAGTTTGGATCGACTTTTCTTCACGATGCCTCCTGCGATACGGCAACCTATTGGCGAAATTCACAAGTGTCACCGGTGAAGTTCTCGAAGGAAGCGAATTGGGGCAATCCAAAGCTACCATCCTTTGGTGTGAGAAAAGATCACAGCATAGCGCATGCTCGCAATGACTTTTTGGGCTTCAAATTTTCGGAGGTTGACACACGCCCCCTTGGTAGCCGGCTTTCCCGAAAGCCGGGCGCTAAGCGCCCGGTTCCTTCTTCTCGTCGTCCAGCGAAGGGCGAAGAACGATCCGACCGTTGATCGGCACCACTTCCAGTTGCAGCGAAAGCCCCTTGCGGTCGCGGTGGAACCACGCGGCTCCGATGCGGGTCCAGAACCCCTTGTCGCCCTTGTTGGCGACATGCCAGGCGAGGAAGTCCGGCGGATTGGTCTCCTGCGCGGGTGCGGTATTGCTGCGTGCCATGATGATTTCCTTTCGTGTCTGGTGGCTCGTTGCACCAACGGAAGGGCCGCACGGCCAAGGGCAGAATTCATGTCCCACACGGGTGAGCGGAGCGAACTGGCGCGGGCCGGGCATTGAAGGCTGACCGCGTGCGGTCAGTTGGGTGCTCAAGAACGAAACCGCCTGATCGAAAGGCATGCAAACGCATGGCAAATCGTCACACTTGCGCGCTGGATCACTCTCGCCCAAACCTTCGCCATGGCAATCGAGGGCAGTTCACGGAAACGCTGGAGCGAAGAGGAGACGGTGCTCGCGCTGTATCTCTACTTCCAGCTGCCGTTCGGAAAGCTGCACTCGGGCAATCCGGAAATCCAGGAGCTTGCCGCTGCGCTCGGGCGAACGAACAGCTCGGTTGCGATGAAGCTGTGCAATTTCGCCAGCCTTGATCCCAAAATCACCGATAGCGGACGGAAAGGTCTGGAGGGTGCGTCCAAGCTTGATCGTGCAACCTATGCGGAATTCGGCCAGGACTGGACCGGTCTCGTCTTGCGGGCCGAAGACCTATGGGCTGCACAGATCGGGCAATTTGACTCGTCACCCGCGCCATCGCGCCTCAACGAGAAGCGCAGCGAATTCCGGTTCGAGCCTTATCAAGGCGAGTCCACGACACAGGCGCTCGTCAATCAGCGCGTCGGCCAGGACTTCTTCCGCCGTGCGGTGCTCGCCAATTACGAAGAGACCTGCTGCATCACCGGCATCGCCGATCCGCGCCTGCTAACGGCAAGCCACATCAAGCCATGGGGCAAGGACAGCGACAACCGGCACAACCCCGCAAATGGCCTGCTGCTTTCTGCGACACTCGACCGCGCCTTCGATCGCGGGCTCATCACGGTCGATCGCCAACGGCGCATTCGCGTCTCGCGGCAACTGCGCGAAAGTCAGAGCCGCGAGACGCGCGACTATTTCCAGCAATTCGAGAACGCAACGTTGCGGTCAGCAATCCGGTTCGATCCCGAACCGGCGTTCCTCGATTGGCACAACGAACATTGCTTCGTCGATCAACGCGCCGCCTGACGTGTCAGGCGGCGCGCGGACTGCCTCCCCTCAATATTCGCTGGCGAGCATGAGGGTTAGCACCCTCCGGGTAACCGCAGGATTGGCCGGGTCCTCGCTGCCAAACTGCAAATCGCGGTCGTATGCATCAATCTTCCAGAACACGGTTTCGGCAGGCCTCGCCGGTCGCGTCGTTGTCCAGCGACCTTCGCTGTCTCGATAAATCGCCCCGAAATCGCGTTCGCCATAAGGATCGTTGTCCGGCGTGAAGGCGTCAAAGGTCTCGACCAGCTCGCGCACTCGCGACTGATCCGCCTCGGGCAATGCCCGGAAACCTTCGGTTGCAAGGGCAACGCAAGCCAAGCCCATCGCCTGCCGCGCCAGGTCATTGAGCCGGGCAATCCGCTCGCTTTGGGAAAGGATGCCAGCGGTCATTGCACCGCCCTCCCGCCGCATTCGCAGATGTGAACAAGCTCGCCAAAATCCTCGCGCTCACCCAGTTCCTCGGCCAGTCGCCGCACGGTCCCGAACGGCAAGCCGTTCTCGATCGCCAGCATCCGCAACCAGTCCTCGCGGCACTCGGCACCGCAAGCCCGGTAGTTCAAGATCAGATCACCCATCTTCTGCCCTCCTTCGGCTGAAAGCCGCATCCGACACGCGGCATGCGGCCTGCCTTCCGGCGAGGATGGGAGGGGGAGGGAAAACCGGAATCGATGCCCTGGCGCGGGCCAGCGGGCGAAGCCCGCCACACGGGGGCGTCTATTTCCGGTTTCGGGAACGAGAGGGCAAAGCCCTTGGTGTTCCCGCCAAGGATCGTCCGGCGATCCGGAAAGATCGGCACCCTTGCAACGGCGCGAAGCCGACGGAGGTCCTGCGCGCGCGATCAGTGCGCCAGCGGGCGTCCGGCAATGAGAGAGGCAAGAGTGCCTGCGGGTTAGTTCAGGAATGCCGCGCCCTCAGTAGCGCAGAATGCGCGGGACAGAGCGTGTCCATCAGGAATTCCCGCTCCGCTTAAGACTGCTCCTGATCGTCACCCGGATGGGACGGGACTACAGGCCCGGTCCGCGCCAGCGGATAGAGCGGGTTGCCCGGTAGGGTAGCTCTTTGTTCTCCTTCTCAAAGGATGGCAGTCATTGCCGCATTGAGACCCAACACGAATACTCTCTGGATTCCGAATTGTTTAGGCGTATTGGTAGCTTAAGCGAATGGCCGTAGGCCAAATAAGGCGATCCGCGAGGGGGGACAAATGGCCGGCGCAGAACCACATATCAATGCCATGCCTACCAAGGCGTTCTTTGTCGATATGTTGGTGAAGGACATACCTCTCGAGCGAGCGATACTCGACCTTGTCGACAACTGCATCGACGGAGCGAAGCGCCTTCGCCCGGCCGATGAACCGGACTTCACGGGACTACAGGTAGCCCTCAGTCTCAGCGATGAGGAGTTTGTAATCGAAGATAACTGCGGCGGTTTCGACGTAGCGACTGCCCAAAATTATGCCTTCAGATTCGGCAGGCCATCCGAAGCGAAATCGACTGACTACTCAATCGGTCAGTTTGGCGTTGGAATGAAGCGGGCTCTGTTTAAATTCGGTCGGTACTTCGAAGTCCATTCCACGACACAGAATCAGAAGTGGTCGATGACGGTTAATGTCGATGATTGGGAGGAGGCCCCGGAATGGGTTTTCGACTTCGACGAAATTATCGAAGATCAGGAATTCCCATTGGAGGACTGCGGGACAAGGATCATCGTCCGAGAACTAAGGCCAGAGGTATCGTCGCGGTTTGGCGGAGAGTATTTTAGGCGCCAACTTTCTGAGATGATACGCTCTCATCAAAGGCAGTTTTTAGCCTCCGGTCTCGCCATAGAGTTCGATGAGACCCACCTCACAAATACCGAATTGAAGATTAGGACGGGCGGTAAGTTCAATCCGGCGATAGAGGAGTTTTCCTACGACGAAGAGACCGAGGCCCCGATACTCGTCCGAATTGTTGCCGGACTATCTGAATCGATCCCCTCAGAGGCAGGCTGGTACATCGTCTGCAACGGTCGCGTGATCCTATCGGCTGATCGTTCGGACCAGACTGGCTGGGGTTCGGTGGCGGATCAAAAAGTCGGCATTCCAAAATATCACAATCAGTACGCTCGCTTTCGCGGCGTGGTCTTCTTCAACTGTAGATCGTCCAGCAAGCTTCCTTGGAACACAACGAAGACGGGTCTCGATACATCTTCGGCTGTCTGGCAGGCTACATTCCCAAAAATGTTGGATCACACTCGGACAGTCATCAAGTTCCTCAATTCTCTCGACGAGGAAATTGAGGAGTACGGACGATCTGCAGCGCCATTACTTTCAGCATTGAGCCGTGAAACGCAGGCACAGGAAGTTGAGAAATTCAAAGGGTCGCGGTCATTCTCGTGGAACACTTCGCCTCGTGCTCCAGGCCCGAAAATGACCAAAATCCAGTATTCGCGCGAGGCGAGTAAGATTCGCTCCCTTATGACGGCCTTGGGCGTCGGAAGTGCAAAGGCGGTGGGCGAAACGACCTTCGACATCATCTACAAAGAGCAAGCCGAAGGCGAAGAAGAGTAATGACGGCTAGCTATCAACTCATTGATTATTCTGTGCGGCCGGCGAAATTCGCCGAGCGCAAGATGCTCAGCGAAATGCTTGGGCGACTGAAGGTATTTGGTTCGCTCGAGACATACCGATATATTGGCTTCGGTTCGATCTGGTTCTCAGATTGCGTGCTTTTCCATCGCGCGCTCGGTATTGAGCATATGGTGTCGATTGAGCGCGAACTCGAGCATGAGGCTCGCTTCGAATTCAATAACCCATACCGTGGAATCGAACTTAGGATGGGCGAGTCCACAGATGTGTTGCCTGGGCTCGATTGGAACCAAAGATCCATCGTCTGGCTCGACTATGACGACCCTCTTTCTCCCGCGATCCTCGACGATGTTAGAACTGTCGCAACAAGGGCAAGTCCGGGAACGGCGTTTATTGTTTCTGTGCAATCCCATAAACTTTTCGACAATCAAGACCCTGACGAGCAACCTATTCACATTGACGACCGCGCCAAGTTTCAGCAGTTTTTCGGCGATGCACGCACACCTCCAGAAATGGAGCCGGTCGATCTCCGAGGTTGGACGTTATCAAGCACTTCTCGTCGCATTATCCGCCTGGAAATCGAAGAGGGATTACGGCAAGTGAACGCCGCGCGTGGGCAGGGGCAAAGGCTGCAATTCCGCCATATTGCGGCCTTCGAATATGCTGACGGCGCAAAAATGACTACCATTGCCGGTGTCTTCACGGATGAAGGGCAGAATGGGTTGTTCGAAGGTGCAGGCTTCAGGGAGCTAGCATTCTTCCGAGAGGGTGATGAGGCTCTTCGCATCAACGTCCCGATGCTTACACCCCGCGAAATGAGGCATTTGGACCGAAGTCTCCCTTGTCCGAATGATGCCGAAATTGATCGAGGCCCCATTCCCCAAAGGGAGACAAATCACTACGCGCAGCTCTATCGCTATCTCCCGAATTTTGCGTCGTATGAGCTCTAGCGCAGCCGGAGAACTTAGGCGCTAGCCCTCCGATTGTACTCTTGCAATTCAGTCTCGGTGATATCGCCTTCGGGCACCAGCTTGTAGTGCTTCTCTTGGACAATCCTGACCGAGTCTCCTGAAATTGTGAGTTCGAAAAGTGCGATCACACCTTCACTCATGAACTTTGCAGCCAAAGCGCGGCAAACCAAATTTGGGTATTTCGCCTGGCAGTAGGCGAGGTCTTGAAACAGCTGAGCATAGCCTATCTTATCATTCCCGACCTTGGCCTGTGCTGGAATGATGAAGTGACGACCGTCCTTATCGACGCCCACATAGATCTCATCGATTTCGATCTGTCCAATCGACTCAACAGTCGTCCTGAGATGGTTCTGCAGCGAGTAAGTCGTGATTCCGAAGAAAATATCAGCCAACCGATTATAGCGGACACGCGCGAGAAGTGCTTGCTCGTCGGAGAATGCATAGCGCTTGATCATCTCGGGCGTAGAGTCTGGAATCTTCGTCGAGAGGAGGTTTTCGTTCGGCAAGATGTTGCTGGCCGAAACCAAGCGAAATTCGTATTGCGAAATACCTCGACCGAGTATCACCCACTCCTTACCTTCGGGCTGTGTTTCTAGGATTTCTTTCGGGAGTTTGGTTCGATACCGATAGGAATATAACGCGCCGTCTCCCATGTTTTTGAGCGGTTCAATGTCATGTTTGGTGCAGGCATCGAACAAGTCTTGCCTAGAGAAAAAGACTGACGTCTCGCCCTTCTCAAATCGGTCAAAAAATACAGCTTTTACAATCTGACTTTGCCTGCTTGGTTTCTTAGGCATAATTGGGGTTCCCGGAGAGACGCTCGCGCTCGATCTCGGCCTGCTTACGCTTCTTAGCGCCGCTCTTTCGGTCCCGCCGAGAAGGTGGGGTGTCAACGTCGAAGTAAGCCGCCGCTTTCGATAGCTCCAAGTAAAGCAAATCGGGATTGCCAAGTTTAAGGGTCCTAATTGGACGGCTCGGCTCAATTCCAATTGAGTTTAGAATGCTGCTTGCCACGGCGCGTGCGAGCGGCGGCGGAACTGCATTTCCAATCTGCCTTGCTCCATGCCACTTCGTCGAATGGAAGCGGAACCAATCGGGGAAGCCATGCAAGCGAGCCATCTCCCGGACGGTTATGCAGCGATCATGCTTGAAATGGATTGGTCTAGGGCTTGTGAATGCACCGCGCGATCCATCCGTTCCGGCGCGTAAGGTGTTCGATAAGCCATCCGGTGCCAACTTGAAGAAGCGACTGATGGGTTCGACAGTACCTGGCACTGTCTCAGAAAAACGGCGTCTGGAGATATCCGTATGAGATGTCCGAATGCTTGATGTCAGAATGCTCGGATCCCAATCTCGTACGTAACCAAAATGCCAAGCTTCATTCGTCATGCACCGTAGCTCGGCAGCATACAGCGAGGGTTCTCTGAAGTCCGAGGTTTTGACGCAATCGCTATCTACGAGCGAATTGAAACGCTCAGCATTTGGTAGGTCGCCAATCGCATCTTCGCAGGTTGGACCAAGGGGCAAATTAGGAACTGCCTTTTTCCCATCGGCAGGGGATGACGAGGGTTCTGGGTATTCGGGAAGTGGTCTGCCGGTTTTTGCGCCAAGCAGAATTAGGCGTTCACGATGTTGAGGCACCCCAAAGTTGTCAGCGTTCAATACGTGCCATGGACGTTGGACAGCGTATCCGTGAGCTTCAAATTCATAAACAAGTTCTTCGAGAAACGCTTTGTGCTTTCCGACCGTTAGCCCCTTGACGTTCTCGAAAACGAATGTGTCAGCGTCCAGTTCGGCGACAATCCTGACGAAATCTTTCACCAAATTGTTCCGAGGATCGTCGAGTACTCTATGGCCGATCAGGGAAAACCCTTGGCACGGTGGACCTCCGAAGACGCACGCAATGGGAGCACCACCGATACCTGCAGCCTTCCTGATATCGTCCCCCGAAAGAGATGCGACAGACTCGGGAATGACCGTTGTTTCGGGGAAATTGAACTCATGCGTGGCGCAATGGATTGGGTCGATTTCGACGGCTGCGACAACATCGAAACCCGCCTGCTCGAAACCTAAACTCATCCCTCCTGCTCCTGCAAAGAGATCGATAGCAAGCGGTCTCTTCGAGCGACCGGACTCAAATTTCATGATGGATGAGGCGTTCGACATACTCATATCTTAGGTCCGTGTTCTTGTTTTGTCGCGCCCGAATTGCGAGCCTTCCACGAAAGATTCGAGTTTGGCGACCAATCCGTTTCGATCAGCCAACTCGCACTGCCATAGGACAAGCGTTTCCCATCCGCTTTCATGGAGTGAGCGAAGGTTTCGTGCGTCCCTTTCTCTAGTGGCTGCAATCTTCGGTTGCCAATAATCGAGGCGCGATTTGGGGAGCTGACCCTTAGAGCAATCGTGACCATGCCAGAAGCAACCATGCACGAAGATGGCTTTGCGGCGCCCCGGCATGGCGATGTCTGGCTTCCCGGGGAGTTTCTTGTAATGCAGGCGATATCGATATCCCATTGCAAATAGGAGACGTCTCACCGTCCACTCAGGGCCGGTGTTCTTAGCTTTGACGGATTGCATAATGCGCCGTCGTTGTTCTGGCGATCGTGTGTCGGTCATTCTTGTGGATAGATTCGCAATTGACCATTCGATAGGCGAGGCGATCAATTACCCCAACCCTGCACCCATTTCCTTTGATTTGACGGCCTCGGGAGGGCTCGCGGTCAGGGCCGTCTGCTTCTCGCCCGCGCGTTCGTAAATCGCACGGACAAGCCTGTCCTTGTCGTCGGTCACAACCACGGCCTCGGCCTTGGCGCGCGATAGCGCGACATAGAGCATCTTCTGGTCGACCAGATTGGTGGACCGGCTGTCGGCATGGATCAGGACCCGCTCGGCGGTCTGGCCCTGCGCGGCATGGGCTGTCTGGACATAGGCGTGGCGCAAATGGGTGTCGCGAGGATTGGAGAGGTCGAGCCGCTGCTCGCGTCCGTTGGCGAGCTTTACCGTTGCCCGGCCACGGTCGGAATCGATGCGGGTAACGGCACCGCCAAGGCCATTGACCCGTCCCGTATCGCGGTCGTTGCGGGTGAACTGCACGTGGTCGCCGGTGCGGAGCTCCATCGGTTTCGGCTCGAACACCTCGGACTTGCCAGCGCCCCATTGCCGGGGATGCCAGTCCAGCGACCGGCCATTACGGCCTTCCAAAGCAATGCGCCCGCGCTCGGGATCGACAGCGGAAATAGCGAAGCTCTCGCCCCGGCGCACGCCCTTGGCGGCATAGTCGCGGCTGAACCGGACGATATCGCCGATGGCATAGCTTGCTGCCTCGTGCACTTCGGCGCGGGTGAGACCTTTCACCTCTAGCGCCTCGAAACGCACGGCTTCCGCTGAAAGCTCACCGCGCTGGGTCAGTTCTGCTCGGATCATGCCGGTGAGCCTGTCCCCGCCTTCTCGCGATGGCTCGATCACCAGCGTTCGTGCGCGCTCTGCAGGTGACAAGGCGAGATAGTGCCGGGCCATCGCTCCAAGGCGCTCATCCGGCGTAGTCTCCTCGATAACCCTACCGCCGCCACGCTCCAGCGAGGCCAAGACCTTGCCTGCATGGCCTTCGATTGAGGCCATGACGGCTTCGCGGGTGTCGGCATTGGTCTGACGGACCACCTCGGCAAGTTTCGCGGTCGCCATGCCAGCCTGCTGCAATTGCGCGAAGGCTGCCCCCGCGCCGACCGATCCCAGCTGTTTGACGTCACCTACCAGAACGAGTCGGGCTCCGGCCTTGTCGGCGCGGGTCATGAGTTTCGCCATATCGTGAGCCGAGAGCATCGAAGCTTCATCGACGATCCACACTGCGTCTTTGCCCGCTGTCTTCGCCTCTGGCGCGAGCAAATGCCGCGCCACGGTGTCTCCGCGCAGACCGAGCGCTTCGCCGAGAACGGTTGCTGCCGATGCGGTTGGCGCAAGCGCGGTCACAACGAGCCCGTGGCGCTTTGCCTCGCGCGCATAGGTCGCGAGCACTGTGGTGGTCTTCGCGGTCCCGGCATAACCCTGGACGGCGGCAACGCGGTCGCGTGAAGTGAGCAAGTCTGCGGTCGCGCGTTTCTGGTCCTCGGTCCAGGCATAACCGGAGCGCGCCGATTGGCGCGCGGCGCGTTCGATGGTCCGCGCTGCTGCCAGCGGACTGGCGAGTGATTGCGCCATCCCGCGTCCGGCTTCCTCCAGGCGAAGCATGCTTCGCTCGGTGTCGATGGCCTGCGGCGTCGTGAATCCGGCAAACTCCGCCCCGCGCCGATCAAGGAAAGTGCGCGGGACAAGCTCGCCGCGCTTTCCGGCATCGGCAATCGCAGCACTGATGGTGCCGTGCCCGGCCTTGCCGAAGGCGAAGTCACCGGCTTCGCGCGCCAGCGTGCTGGCCGAAAACACCGCTTCGCGTTCGGACAGCTTGGCAGCGGCCCAGGCCACCGCGTGCCGTGCCAGCAATTCCGGGCTGGCGGTTGCTTCGCTGCTCTTGGCCCGCTCTCTCGCTTCAGCGATCAGCCTGTCCCGCGCTGCCTTGTCGAAAGCATTGGCATCGGCGGTTGCCCGCCAGTCGGCGCGCAAGGTGCGATGATGCGCACTGGTCTTGGCTTCCCGCGTATCGAGCGCTGCAATCTGCTTTTCGGCAGCGCTCGCCTCCGCACGACTGGTGCCGCGCTCGGCAAGCCGCGCATCGATAGCTGCTGTGCGCTGGCTCAGCGCGTCGATGGCCCTTTCCGGAACCCCTGCGATCTCGAACAGCGAATCTTTCCCGGCCTCGATCTTGTATCCCAGGGCGGCAACGCCGTGCGCCAGTTCCTGCCGGTAGATCGCACCGATCTCCTTCTGGAGCTGGTAGAAGGCGCGCGGCTCAAGGCTGCGCCAGTTACCGTCCTTGTCCTGCGTCGCGTTGATGATCACGCCGTGGGTGTGCAGCTGTGGGTCCTGTGCCCTGCTCGTGGCATGGCGGAAGGTGGCGATGGCTAGATTGCCTGTCGCCTCGCGCCGAACCTCGCCGCCCTGCCTGATCCGCGTTGCCGCCATGTGCTTTTCGACATGGGCAAGCGCCACTTTCACCGCCGCGCCATGCGCCTTGATCAGCCGCTTGTCTCCGGCAACCTCGGCCATGATCGAGACCGACTTGGGCGCGGACAGGGTGATGTCCCAGCCTGGCCTGTGCTCGACCTTGCCATCGCGGGTGGTGCCGAGTTGCTGTCCAGCAACGCGCCCTTCCAATAATTCGGCAAACTTCTCGCGATCAACCTCACCCGACAGGCCCAGCTTCTCCGCTGACTCGCCAAACCATTCGGACGGAGCCATGCCGCCTTCGGCGTAGTAATCGTCGGCCTCATAATAGCTGGCCGCCTGACCGGCACTCGACAGCGCCGAGACCGATGCAACCATCAGACCGGTCCCGGTTTGGCATCGGGTTCGGCACCTTTGGCGATCTCGCTGACCCGGCTCCACAGTGTGCCTGCCGGATCGCCTGGCACGTAACCGGGCTGACGCGGCTCGCCACGCCGGGTGATGTGATCAGCGGTGAGACCGATACGCGCGACTGGCAGGCCATCGGGAAGCAGCAGGTAGCCTTGATGCGGACTGAGCCGCAATTCGCTTTCAAGCACGGCGGGGCGGAACTGCCGCTGGGTCGCGATGGTGGTGCGCGGCACTTCGCTGCCAATCGACAACGTGTCGGTGGCAACGCGCAATTCCACCTCGCACTGACCGATGGTCTCGCTCGCCCATTTGCGGGTTTCCTGATCGACCGTTTGCAGGAACAGCTTGGTGTTGCAGCAGGCGAGCATGGCTTCAGCGATGTTCGCACCATACCGATTTCGCATCTGTCCGAGCGCCTGAAAGGTGAGCACAATGGCCGCACCAAATTTGCGACCTTCGGGCAGAAGGCGAGCCAGGTTCTCGACACGTGGCAGGTCGGCCAGCTCGTCGAGCACGAACCAGATGCGGCGGTCTGACGATGGCGACAGACCCAGCACTGCACTCGCCGCGCATTCGAGCCAGCAAGCCATGAGCGGCTTGGACGCTTCAAAATAGTCCTCCTTGCGGGGGACGAATATCCAGGGCTTTGCTCCCTCACACTCGTCCAGCTTGACGATGAAATCGCGGAAGGCGAAGCGCTCCTCTCCCTCATCCTCGACCTTCAGGAACTGGATCAGGTTCGCGGCCTTGGCGAGCATGAAGAGCACGCTGCCGGTGGCGCGGTCGGCGTCATTAGCAAAGGTGCGCGCCGACGAAGTGTGACCCAGCCATTCCTTCAGTTGCTCCTTGTCCTTGACCTGCAAGGTTTCAAGCAAAGCTTCGAGGCTGCAGTTCTTCTCCGCCCAGAGCGAGCGGATCATGTTGGCGACAAGAATGCGGCTTGTTTCAAGCCAGACATCGTCATCCTGGCTACTGGTTTCAGAAACGAGCTGGCGGGCTATCCGGTCTGCATCGGCGGGATGTGATATCTCGTCGAATGGAGTCCAGAAGGCGCAGCGCGCATCGAAGGGATTGAGGATGATGTCCCCGCGCGCGGGGTTGTAATAGTGCGCGATGAACTCGCCCGATGTGTCATATACCAGCGCCGCTTCGCCGCGCCTTTCGATACCGTCGAGCATCTGGCGCAAGGCAGTGGTTTTGCCGCTGCCGGTGGTGCCGAGAAAGGCGAAGTGACGGGTCTCGATCCGGCGCGGAATTGGGACCGGACCGATACGCAGGGCGTCCCTGCCGCAAAGTAAAGTGGTCTGTGCCGCAACATCCTCTTCGTCCGCTACGCGAGTGCCGCCGATGACCCGGTCGGCAAGCGTATCCCTGCCTTGCTCAGACATCGATCTTTTGACAACAACCGATAGGAAAATGCCGATGGCCAGCCCCGCGAGCGTGCCTCCAATTACCTGTCTCACAGTCCAGAAGAAGTTCGCGGCAGTTGCGGGATCGCTGGCAATAACGGAAGCGGGGACGATCAGCCTCTCGCCGTTGACCGTGATCCTCATATCGAAATCCTTGCCAGCGAACTCGCCCAGCAATGAGAGTGCCTTTGCTACAATGAAGTGACCCACAGCAGCTATCTCTTCCGGACCAAGCCGGAGCAGCGGGGTGATGATCGCTCCTGCGACGCAGCTGAATAGAAGGAGCTTGGCAAAGAAGCCGAAACGTTGCTGCCAATGCGCCATACGCACGCGCCAAAGGGCATGGGCGCGGGTGACAAAATCGATGTTCGAATTCATGGCTCGATCTCCAGAGCAAGCGAGCGCTGGCGCTCGAACGCGGCGCGCGCTTCGCCTGCAATTGTCTCGTCGGTTTTCTTCGTGCCCAGCGCGGCATGGCGGGCGTAAGCGTAGGCCGCACAGGCGGTGAACAAGGTACGATCGAGCACCCGTTCGGCCTCGGCCAGGCGCTCCGATATTGCCCCGATCTCGCGCGCCAGTTCGGCAAGATCGGTCTCCTTGTCGGTGCCGTGAAGCATGGCGAGAAAACCTGCTTCCACCACCCGCGCCAGCATGGCGTATTCGGAAAGACCGCGACGCTTTGCGAAGTCAGCCAGCACCCGGTATTGCGACGGACTGAGGCGCACCGTCTGCGCCCGCGCGCTCATCGGTCCGCTCCGGTGGAGATGCTATCCGCCATCGCAAAGAATGGCGGAATTGCGCGGGTCTTGGGCAAGTGGCCTGAACGCGATGCTATCCGCATCCCTTCAAACCCGCAGAAATCCTTGATGCACACGTGCGTGGGGTGTGTATGGAAATCACGGGTCCGATACGCAGTATCGTGGCCCCATCTTTCTCCAGTTTTTTTCCTGTCAATTGGCATGGGCTTCTTGCTCCATGCTTGCCGTTGGAGGCGTCGCAGACAGGATCAGATTGCGGGCGACATCATCGTCGAAATAGCGCTGGCGGGATTGGCGCGAAGGCAACTGGCGGTCCGCCATTTCGGGACGCGTGAACCAGCGAAGCAGGGTCAGGTCGATTGCGGACCGAACCTCATCTGCGAGCTGGTTGGTCTCTTCTGGTGTGAGGTCAAGCCACCCGAATTCGGTACGAAGCTGGCTGCCGAGCGGATACCCGGTTCCGTCCCTGCTCCTGTAGATCGGACCCTCGACAGTGAGGCAACAATCTTGCCCCTCAAACCGCTCGCGGACAGGGCGTTCGTACCAGAGCCAGGGCTGCAATGTGTGGCGACGGGCGCGCCCATCTGCGTTGTCTTCGGCGAGCAATTTGATGAGCTGGGCCGCGCGATCTTCTTCGTCAATCGGAAGGCTGGCGATCAGCCAGCCATGATTCTGCAGGGCTGCGTTGATCAGGGAAAGGATAGACATGGAGGATTGGCTTTCTGCGGGCCATTGCCCGCCTTGGAGGGGTCAATAGCTGCGCAGGGGGAGGGCCTCGATCCACTCCTCGATGTCAGTGGAACGCCAGCGGATACGTCCGCCGCCAATGTCGATGGGATGAGGAAAGGCACCCCGGCGGATGCGTCGCCAGATCGTTGTCCGGCTGCGAATGCCAGTCAGGCGCATGACCTCATGGCAGGTGAGTAATTCAGTATTCGGCACGACAGACTCCTTTGCTTCAAGGTTCTGTCACCGAAGCCGTGTTCCCCCACGACGATGGGTTGTCCTTCAATTTGCCGTTACGGACCGTGCGATCAGATGTTCAACTCAGCGCCACCCTTGGCTTAGGTGACGCTGGACAAGCTATGCGAATCGCAATGCTGTAGGAAAGAACAAATATAGAACTATTGCCGTTCCCCAATGGCGGGTGGACGATGTTGGATCGCTGTGGACAGTCTGGGACTGAAAGATTTTTTCCCGCTGGTGTCCGCTCCCGGGCGATGCAGGTCCGAATCTACGGTTCTGGTGCAGCGGAAGTCCGGTTTCCGCGCGAATCGAAGCTCGAGTCGATATGACAAGCAGTCGCGCTTTCGCTTTGCACGTCGATACGCACATGCAAAGAAAACGCAAAAATCTTTACACGTTGCCCCGGTTCGAGCGCATTTATCCCGCGTTTATTGAAAATTGGAAAATTGTGGGATAAATCGCAGCGATGGCTGTGATCCAACCTTTCTCTGCCGAACAGGAGCGCGCGCTCGTCAATATGCGCCAGCGCTATGACGCGTGGATCGAGGCCGACCGCGAGCTCTATGCGATGCCATACGACCTGAGGCGCAAGAAGGTCGGCGAATACGAGTATCTCTATGAGATATTTGACCGCAGCGGGAACGGCAAAAGTCTCGGTGCTTGGGACGATGATAAGCAATCCCAGCTTGAGGAATACAAGGCTGCAAAGGCTGCTTTGAAGGAGCGCCGTGACGGAGCGCGGGATGCCCTTGGCGAGAGCAGCCGGATTGCCCGCGCGTTGCGCTTGCCGCTCCTTTCGGCGGACGCAGGCCCTATCCTTCGAGAGGCAGACAAGCGCTCGCTTCTCGGCAGCCATCTGCTTGTGGTTGGGACAAATGCGATGGCCGCCTACGCGCTAGAAGCTGCGGGCACTTTCCGCGACGTGCCTGACGAAACAGAGGACTTCGATCTCGCCTGGACGGCTGACGAACCGGAAGACGGAACGCAGCTTTGGGACATGCTCAAAGCGGTCGATCCGACATTCACGATTAATACCGAGCGGGAATTCCAAGCGCGCAACGCGAAGGCCTATGAAGTCGAATTGCTGGTAGCACCATCGCGTGTCGAAACGCTTGCCGGAAAGGATCGGCCAAGACCAGTTCCGCTACCCGAACAGGAATGGCTCTTGCCCGGTCGGCGGGTAGATCAGGTCGTCCCATGCCGTGATGGCAGCCCGGCGCGCATCGTTGCACCTGACCCCCGCTGGTTCGCGCTCCACAAACTGTGGTTGGGCGCTCAGGCCAAGCGGAACCCGCTCAAGCGGCGCAAGGACACGGTGCAGGGAGCGGCGCTACTCGAAGCGGTTGCCGAGGCGATGCCTCATTATTCATTGGGCCAAGAGTTTGTAGAAAGCCTGCCAGATGAGCTAGTGCGCTATTGGGAAGAGTGGGCGAAGGCGCGCGGATAACCCCTGCATTCAGTCACTCGGTTGGGGCAAAATGGCTGGTCATTCCCGTAAATTTGCTGTAAAGAACGGGCATTGAAATCATTAGACTTTTTTGAGGATGAGACCCAAATCCTCTGGTAAAAATGCAATCTGGGGGCACCGACGGGGGCCTCACTTAAGTAACCAAGGTCAAGATTCTCGCAGTTTTGCGACATTCTGAGAGCGGTTCGAGTCCTCTTCTGCCACCACTTCTCTCGTAAAGCATTGGCTTTATGCCTTTTCGACGAGTTCGGTTCGAGCACGGCTCGAATTGTTCATAAACCCGTACACACACTCGTTCACAAGCGGGTGATGGGCGTTGCTGACCATTCGGGAGTGTCTGCCTGTAACATCGGACCCGGTTCGGCGAACGGAGTAATGCGCTGATGGCGTTTTACCCGTTCGTCTGGCTGCGCGGCCGGAACTATCACCTCCCCCGGCGGGTGCCCTTCGGATCGAGTGCAAAAAATCCTATAAGTATTTCCTTGAAGACCCGTGATCCTGATCGCGCCCGTATTTTGGCGCGGCGGCTCGCGGCCAGATGGGATTCCGAAGCGACGCACATGAGTTCAATAAACCATCTGACGCTCGATCAACATTCAACAATCTATCGTGACACGTCCGAACGCCTCGCCCCGAACGGCGCAAAAGATAGGTCCGAACAACTAGCGGACCTTACGCCTGCGGAAATTGAGCTCACACGTTTTTTAGCGCATCTTTGCCGACGAACAGAGTCTCAAAGAAGGTGCCCATTGGAAATTATTTCGTTAGCACAGTCTAATCGCGGAAAGGCCAATACTACAGGAGCGCTGTCTAGGAATCTTTAAAATCTTTCAGCGCCGTCCCAGTATCGGCCATCGCGGAAGGATGACGATTAATTTTATTCGATATAATAAAACGACCTTGAGCGAAGTCTTTTACCGCGTTTACGCAATCAAGTGCAATTACCTCTCCATCGCGCAGATAGATGACTGAGAATGATCGAGTGGCCGGATCGCCACGAAGTATTGTCATATCATGACCAAGGGACAGACCTGCGGTTTGAAGCTTTAGGTCATACTGATTTGACCAGAACCAAGGAAGGGCAGTATAGTCTTGGTCTCGGCCACAGATAGTCAGTGCGGCCACTCTCGCCATTTCATTAGCGTTTTGGACTGACTCGATTCTAATGATAGCGTTTTCCGCCCACTGACTGCGATGCGCAGCGCAGTCGCCGATAGCGAACACATCCTTCAGCGAAGTGCGGCACGATCCATCCACCTCGACGCCGTTCGAACAGATTGCGCCGGCCCGGCGAAGTGGTTCGACCGACGCAACGATGCCGATCCCAACAATCACCACATCTGCTTCAAGTGCGGAGCCATCATGAAGTCGGACGCGAGCGACCCGGCCACGCTCCCCTTCGATAGAATCGACTTGGGTTTCGAGCCGCAGATCGACACCTCGTGTGCGATGTTCGGTCTCATAGAATGCGCTGATTTCCTCTCCCGCCACTCGCGCAAGAATGCGGGATTGCGCTTCTAATAGGGTGACCTCGCAGTCGAGTTTTCGTAGTACCGCCGCCATCTCGAGCCCGATGAAGCCGCCGCCTATAACGACAGCCTTCCTTGCGCCACGGTCGATCGCCCCGACTAGGTTGTCGATATCGTTGCGAGTACGTATCGCATAGACACCTTTCAAATCCGAACCCGAGCAGGTCAGCGATCGCGGCGCGCCGCCAGCAGCCCAGATGAGCTTGTCGTACCGGATCGAGTCGCCGTTGCTTAGCGAAAGTTCATGCTTCGAGGATTCGATGGCGACAACCTCGGTATCGAGAAGACGCTCGATTTTCTTGTCATTCCAGAACTTTTCGGGGCGGATCAGAATCCGTTCGAAAGGCTTGTTGCCAGAAAAGTATTCTTTAGAAAGAGGAGGGCGCTCGTAAGGCAATTCGCTATCATTGCTTATCATCAGAATGGAGCCCTCGAACCCGTTCTGTCGTAAGTAGATAGCTGCTTGCGCTCCGCCATGGCCGGAGCCGACGATGACTACGTTTCTTCTTTCCATAGCAAGTCGTTGCCTGTCTGAAATTGACCTCGCTAAACTAATAACGATAGCGCATCTCCACTCCTAACACCCTGCCGCGGTTAAGCGGAGAGTAGGTAGGACTGGGGCGCGCCCCCGCGCCATCGCCGCCGAATTGGGGGATGTCGGGTAACAGAGTGTCACTTCCATATGTCGTTTCGTTGGTTAGGTTCGTGCCGTAAAACGTTACAGAAAGATCCGACGCATCGGGACGCAGGGTGATATTTAGATCCAAGATATCAGTCGCATCGAAAAACCCGCGATTGTTGTCTGAAAAGAAGTTGGCGTCGCGGTGGTTCCAACTGAAGCGCGACGTAACCAGCGCGAAGCCCGGGAGGTCGAGGTCGTGCGTAAGAGTAGCGCCGTAGGTCCATGGTGCGAGGCGAGGAATTTTCAGAGCAAGGTCGGTGCGGTCGACCAGGCCATCCCCGGTAATATCCGCGATTACGGTCGTATATTCCCCATCGAGATGTCCGACTTGGCCAGATAGAAGCAGATTGTCGGCGAGGCGCAGATTGGCCTCGACCTCGAAGCCACGAATTCTTGCGTCCCCCGCATTGGCAATGATCTGCTGGACGCCAGAAATTGGGTCGGCGGTGATCTGTTCACGTTGGAGGTTCTTGATATCGTTGGTGAAGAGCGCCCCATTGATCCTGAGACGGCGATCGAACAGGTCAAACTTTCCGCCGATTTCGAAAGTCGATTGCTCTTCCTGCCCGAACGGACGCGGAGTGATGCCGAGAGCGGTGTTGCGCAAATTGATCCCGCCGCTGCGATAGCCCCGTGTCCAGAACCCATAAACGAGGATATTGGGCGTGGGCTCCCAATCCAGCCCGATCTTGGGCGACCAGTTGTCGAAGGAGAGGTCGTAGCCGGTATCCGTGAAAGCCAGTTCCCGTGTCTCGAAGATGCCGCCGACCCTGCCGTCGATCGCATTGCCGACCGGTCGGATGCGTGAGATATCGGCCTTCTTGTCTTCCTTGGTGTAGCGAAGACCGGCGTTCACCGTCAGCGTATAGGTCAGGCCGTAGTCGATCGCTGCGAAAGCGCCCAGCGCAGAGAAATCGCCGATCCCGCCGCCGACGGGCACGCTTGCGCCAGGCACCAGAAGATTGGTGTCGATCAGGCGGCGTTCGACGTAGGTCAGGTCCTGCGTGAAGTAATAGAGGCCGGTGGTCAGTTCGAGGCGCCCGAAGGTACCGGCATAGCGCAATTCCTGGCTCAACTGGTCCTGAAGGGTGTTCGTGTCCAGATTGAAGGCCGCGCCCGGCCCGAAATCGATCCCGTCCGAAATGCCCGGGCGGCGAAACGTGCCGTCGACATTGCTGGACGAGATGCCTTCGAAGCGCCGATAGCCCGTGATCGAGGTGATTGTTCCGTCCCCGAAACCCACGTCGAGATTGGCCTCCAGGGTGACCTGGTCCGCCTCGTACTCGAAAAACCCCGCGTAACCGCTCGCATAGTCGTAGGAATTGCGGGAATAAATCGCGTGGTTCTGAGGAACGGGGCCATCGCCATCCCCCTCATTATGATCGTAGCGCAGGATCGCTTCGAAAGCGCCGGTCGTAAGCTTGAGCGCACCGCGCAGGATCAGGGCTTCCGATTTTCCGAGATTCGGGCCAGCGCGATTATCGTCGAACCAGCCTTCGTCCTTAGAGTAATAGGCCGCGACCTTGCCGCTCAGAAGCCTGTCGACCAGGGGCCCGGTAATCACGCCGTCAACGGTGTAGCGGGTTCCGGTTTCAACACCCGCGTGCAAGTTCATGGTGAATGTGTCCGTGGGCTCGGTCGTACGCAGCAAGACGGCGCCGCCCGTCACGTTGCGGCCGAACAGCACCCCCTGTGGTCCACGCAGCACCTCAAGCCCCGCAATATCGAAATTATCGAGAATGACACCGGACGTGATGCCGAGGTACACGCCGTCTACAAAGACGCCCACGGTCGGGTCGATAGAAGGGATCGAGCTGTTGATGCCTAGCCCTCTGATCGAAAAGCTCGCCACGCCCTTCACCGACCCGAGACTTTCAAGCTGAACGTTCGGGACCGAGAAACTGATCGAGGTCAGGTCGCGGAAGTTCTGGGCCTCGAGCTGTTCGGGACCAAAGGCCGTCGCGGCGATTGCCACGTCCTGAATCCGTTCTTCGCCGCGCTTGCGGGCGGTGACGACGATTTCTCCGGTCAGCGCTTCGACGCCGCCGCGCGGGCTCGCCGTGGGAGCAGGTGCGTCTTCTTCAAGCGCGGCTTCGTCACCAGTTTGTGCTCTAGCAGATTCCTGAGCGGCAACGGGCGTGTTGAGGAATGCGATTCCGGCGCAACCAGCCAGCCAAGAGGCGTTCATTTTCATGGTGTTTTCTCTCCCTTGATGATGCATCTTTTGATGCTTTGTCAGTGCGGGAAATATAGCAGACCGACGCGTCGGTCTAGCAATTAATTGATGTCTCGCCGGCGACGGGTGGCTATGTGGAACTTGGTGTGGCAATGCGAAGCGTAAATCAGATAGTTATGGATTAAAGAACGCCTATGCCCCGCGTCCGTGCAAAGGATTACGACGAAAAAGCCAAGACCATCATGGATAAGGCGGCCGCCCTGTTTTCCGAGGTCGGTTATGCGAATGCGAAACTGCAGGCTGTCGCCACCGCTTGCGGGGCGACGAAGTCGATGCTGTATCACTACTTTTCGAGCAAGGACGACCTGCTCAGCGCCATGCTGACCGAGCATCTCGATCAGCTTCTCTCGGATATCGAGGACGTCGGGTCGAGCGATCTGGAGCCGGAAGAAAAGTTCCGGAAGTTTATCGTGCTCTACGTGCAAAAATCCAACGCATCGCGCCAGCGCCACGTCAGCGCGATGAACGATGTGAAGTATCTGCCCGAGGAGAAGCGCGAGCCGCTGATCCAGCTCGAGCGAGACGTGATCGAAGCCACGGCGCAGATTCTGGCGTCGCTCCGTCCCGACCTTCCACGGGACGAGGTCAAAACGCGGTCGCTGCTGCTGCTCGGCATGCTGAACTGGACCGACCTTTGGTACGATCCGGCAGGGCGGCTGTCGCCCGACATGCTGTGCGATCGTATCGGACGGTTGTTTTTGGACGGATATCTGAACGTCTAAGCTTTCGGTTGAATAGTCCGACTCGTCGGACTAACATCGAGCCCGATATGATGGGAGAGGCTCGATGGATTGGGAATTGGTACAACCGTTGATGCATCACGCGCGGTACAGCGCGGATGCAATCGCGACATCTTTCGAAGGGCGGCGGACGAGTTGGCGCGATCTGCAAGATCGCGTGGCGCGACTGGCGGCGGCCTTGGCCGAGCTGGGCGTCGCGGCGGGCGATCGCGTCGGCATCCTAGCGGACAATAGCGACTATTACCTGGAATCCATGCTGGCGACTTGGTGGTCGGGCGCGGCGATCAACCTGATCAATATCCGGTGGAGCGCTGCCGAAATCGCCTTCTCCCTAGACGATTGCGATACGCGCATAATCATCGTCGACTCCGGTTTTGCGCATCTGGTTCCGGACCTGAAGGGCCGTTCCGCCTCGCTCGCCACCGTGATCGCCGTAGGCGGATGGGATGAGGGGGCGGAGGCCACGTATGAAAGCCTGATAGACCGCCATGCGCCCGCGCCGTGCGTCCATCGTGAAGGCGCCGACCTGGCGGGCGTGTTCTACACTGGCGGGACGACCGGCTTTCCCAAAGGGGTGATGCTGTCGCACACCATGCTTGCGAACAACACACTCATCAATCTGCTCGAGATTCCGGTCGATGCCGACGACGTCGTGTTGGCGGTGGCGCCGTTGTTCCATCTTGCCGGCATGTGCGTGGCTATGCGGGCCTATTTTCGCGGCGCGACATGCACCTTCCTGCGCACTTTCGAAGAGCGCGCCTTCATCGACGTCGCCGAGCGGGAGGGTGCGACCTACACCCTGCTGGTGCCCGTCATGCTTCAGCGCCTTATCGCCTACGAGGAAGACATCACCGGTGCGCTCGCGAAACTGCGCCTCATTCAATATGGCGGCGCGCCGATCGACGAGACGCTGCTGCGCAGCATCATCAAGCGACTGCCGCATGTCAGCCTCGTGCAGGGCTATGGCATGACCGAGACGAGCGGCCCCTACACCGTCCTTCCCGCCTGGGTGCATCGCGATATGGACCTGGCGCAAACCGGGCGACTGCGCTCGGCCGGGCGCCCGGCGGTGGGCGTGACCCTGCGCCTGCGGCGCGAGGACGGATCCGAAGCCGCGATCGGGGAAGTGGGCGAGGTGACGTGCAGCGGCCCGATCGTAATGGCGGGATACTGGAACCAGCCCGAAGCGAGCGCCGAGGTTCTGACTGACGGCTGGATGCGTTCGGGCGACATGGGTTATGTCGACGAGGACGGATTCCTGTTCCTAGTCGATCGCCGCAAAGACATGATCGTCAGCGGGGGAGAGAATGTCTATTCTGCCGAGGTCGAGAACGCGCTGGCCAAGCATCCGGCTGTCGCCGCTTGCGCGGTCATCGGCATTCCCAGTGAAAAGTGGGGTGAGCAGGTCCATGCCGTGGTGGTCCCGCATCCGGGCAGCACGGCGGATCCGCGCACGCTTCGCGAACACTGCAAGCAGCATATCGCCGGTTACAAATGCCCCGTCTCGGTCGAGTTCCGCGAGGAGCTGCCCTACACGGGTACCGGAAAGCTGCAGAAGAATGTCCTGCGCGAACCTTTCTGGCGCGAACGCGACCGAGGAATTGGTTGATGCGCATCTTCATCGTCTATGCCAATCCCGAACCGAATTCGCTGGGCGCAGCGATGCGCGATCGGTCGGTCGAGGTCTTGCGGGCAGAAGGCCATGAGGTCGTCGTGTCCGACCTTTACGCGATGCAGTTCGATCCCGTCGCGCGCGGCGATGATTTCCAGGAACGCCGCTTTCCCGACCGGCTGCAGTATGATCGCGAGCAGAAGCACGCGGTTCGGGAGGGTGCCTTCGCGCCGGACATCCGGCAGGAAATCGACCGCCTGTTCTGGTGCGATCATCTGATCCTGCAATTTCCGCTATGGTGGTGGTCGGTGCCAGCCATCCTGAAGGGGTGGATCGACCGGGTATTCGTCAACGGCCTCGTCTATGGCGCGGGCCTGCGGCTGGAGCATGGCGGACTGAAACCACGCAGCGCAATGCTGGCCTTCACGACCGGCTGCTATCCCGAAATGGCGGGGCCGGGCGGCTTGCTTGGCAACATGGAAGCCAGCCTCTGGCATCTGCATAGCGGCACGTTCCACTACGCAGGCCTCTCAGTGCTGCCGCCCTTCATCGGATGGCGCGTACGCTACAGCGATGGCGACCCGCGCGAAGCGACGCTGGACGCTTACGCCGCCCATCTGCGCGCCATGCCAGAAGCGAAGCCTTACGCCTTCCACATATCGAGCGATGTCGGCGCAGACTGGACCTTGCGCGAGGATGTCGCGCCGATCAACGCCGCCTATGCACGCGAGGGATGGCGGCTTTGACCGGCCTGCTGCCCCCCGACCAATTAGCAAAGCGGCTCTTCTGGCAGGAGGCGTCGCCATTCATACGGACGCTCGGAGCCGAGATCGCGGTCGACGGCGATATCGCGCAGATGCGCATTCGTCCGCTGGCGCGCCTGGCGATGCCGGGTGGCTCGGCAATCGACCCGCTCGCCGGGATCGGTCTGATGGACGATTGCCTCAGCCTCTCGATCGGTAAAAGTGTGCCCGCCGACCGTGGTATTGCGACCCTGGATCTGTGGTTCTGTGCACTACGACGCGAGATCGAGGGCGAATGTGTTGCCCGAGCGAACTATGTCGGCGCGGTTGGCGATTTGGCTACGGCCAGAATCGAACTCCGCGACGCAAGGGGCATCGTCATGCATGGCGGGGGCAATTTCCTGCTAGGCAGATTTCCATCGGGCGAGCCGGGCGATCCCGAACATGCCGGTCGCTTCAGCCCCGACGGATATCGCGGCCCATTTCGCGAAACGATCGGTCTGCGAGAGGCAGGGCCCTGTAAGGTGTCGATGGTTGGGAGCGACGCGGTCATCGGCTGGGAGGCGGGGCCGATCGTGCATGGCGGCGCGGTCGCGATCGCGCTGTTCGAGGCGGCCCAGCGAACGGCGCCCGATGACCAGTTCGTCCGGACCATATCCCTGCGTTATCTCAGCCCGGCCGCACATCGCGGGGTCGTGGCTTGCGCGCAGATCGATCGTCCGGCGAAGCGCGCTTGCCATCTTTCGGCCAGCGCGACGGTAGAGGGAAAATTGGTGGCGACGGCCACGGCGGTGACCGCACCGGACCGATAGCGGCGTCAGTCCCGCTCCCCCGGTGCCAGCACGCCCAGTGCGGTTTCGTAGAGAAATGCCTCGTAGCGGCGCTGCAGCACCTCGGTGATGCCGGGTTCGCCGAAGATGTCGCTCATCACGAGCCCGCTCGCCGTAAAATGTTCGGTCGCGCCCACCAGCATGAAATAGAACAATCTCGCATCGACCACGCGAAAAACCCCTTCTCGCGCGCCCTGTTCGATGATCGACTGATAGAATTCGGAGAGCGGGCGAACGTAGATTTCGGCCACCTTGTGCGCGCGCCCCGGATTGTCGGGCAGCATCATGAGCTGCAGCAGCTGGTTGGCGTAGGGGACCTGGATATAGGTTCGCACCAGCCCGGATATGTGCATCCGCAGCTTGGTCTTCACGGGAAGGTCAGCCACGGCGAGCTCGGCGAGCCCGGCCACGGCCTGCGACACGCCAAGGTCTAGCACGGCCAGTAGCATGCCCTCCTTGCTGCCGAAATAATAGATCACCAGTGCCCGGCTCATTCCGGTGCGCTCCGCGATATCGGCCAGCGAGATGTCCGGGGAACGGCGCTCCGCCATCAACGAGGTCGCAGCATCGAGCAGCAGGTCGCGCGTTGCAGCAGCGGATTTGCGCTCCCTTTTTTTCACTTTTCAACACCTGTTCAAAGTTGGTAGGGCCATGTTGGCAGCAAGGGGGACATAATGCGAAGGTTCGAGAACGCAAAGGCACTCGCAACGCAGATCGGCCACGTCATCGGGGCGAGCGATTGGATGGTCATCGATCAGGCGACGATCGATGCATTTGCGCGGACGACGGGCGATTATCAGTGGATCCACACCGATCCGGTGCGCGCAGCACAGGAAGGGCCGGGTGGGAAAACCATAGCGCACGGATATCTCACCCTGTCGTTGATCGCCTCCCTGATGCCTGAGATCCTCGAGGTGGAAGCTTCGCGCGTTCTGAACGTGGGAGCCAACAAACTGCGATTTCTCGCTCCGGTGCCTGTCGGATCCAAGGTTCGCCTGGCGCTTGGGATCAAGCAAGTCGAAGAGGCGTCCGGTGGCATCCGGGTCACGGCTGACGCGACGATGGAGATCGCCGACGAGGACAAGCCCGCCCTCGTCGCCGAACTCGTTTTTCTGTACTTCGACTGATCGCGATTAAAGTGCTTCTACGATGGTGACATTGGCTTGGCCGCCACCCTCGCACATCGTCTGGAGGCCGTAGCGCAGGCCGCGCTTGCGCAGCGCATGGACGAGCGTGGCCATCAGCTTGGTGCCGCTGGCACCCAGCGGATGGCCTAGTGCGATCGCGCCGCCATTGACGTTCAACTTATCCGGGTCGGCGCCGACATGCTTCAACCAGGCAACCGGGACGGAGGCGAAGGCTTCGTTGACTTCGTACAGGTCGATATCCTCGATCTTCAGGCCTGCCCGGTTCAGCGCCTTGTCGGTCGCGAAGAGCGGTTCTTCCAGCATGTTTGCGGGGTTTCCGGCAGTCACCGTCATCGAGTGGATGCGTGCGATCGGAGTGAGGCCGTGTCGCTCGACCGCCGCCGCGCTGGCGACAAGCACGGCGCTGGCGCCGTCGCAAATCTGGCTGGCCGAAGCGGCGGTAAGGCGCCCGCCTTCTAGGATCGGGGAAACACCGGCGATGCCTTCTAGGGAAGCGTCGCGCCTGACGCCTTCATCTGCCGTGTGCAAGACTGTCTCACCGTCTACGGTAACTTTGACCGGCACGATTTCATCCTCGAAGTCGCCGCGGTCCTGCGCCGCGGTAGCACGGCGATGGCTTTCCAGCGCGAAGCGGTCGAGCTCTTCCTTCGAGAGGTCGTGATCGCGAGCGATCTGCTCTGCGCTTTCGAACTGGCTGAAATCTTCACCCGGATAGATTTCCTTCAGGGCTGGGGAGTAGGGGCCGCCCAGGCCCGCCTCCTTGCCGACGAGATGGTTGGCCATCAGTGGCACGCGCGTCATGCTTTCGGTACCCGCAGCAATGACGATGTCCATCTGCCCGGACATGACGGTCGCGGCGGCAAAATGCAGCGCCTGCTGTGAGGAGCCGCACTGGCGATCGACTGTGGTGGCCGGTGTCGATTGCGGCAGTTTCGAAGTCAGTACGGCTTGCCGGGCGATGTTCATGCTCTGCTCGCCGATCTGATCGACGCAGCCCATGATGACATCCTCGACCAGCGCAGGATCGATCCCCGCTCGATCGAGCACGCCATCGATCGCGCTCGATCCGAGGTCTGCGGGATGCACGCTCGCCAGTTTGCCTTTGCGGCGACCGCCTGCGGTGCGGACGGCGGCGATCATATAGGCCTCACTCAATTTTTATCTCCTGAACAACTGTTCAAACAATCTTGGAGGCGTTAGGAGGCTCGTGATCTGGTTGCAAGGCGGAGTTTTGAAAAATGGGTATCGATCTCACGGGGCGCGTCGCTCTCGTCACCGGCGCCGGTGGCGGATTAGGCCGCGAACATGCGCTGCTGCTGGCGCGGTCGGGAGCGCACGTGGTGGTTAACGATCTAGGCGGGGCAATGGACGGCGAAGGCGGCGGTTCCAGCGCCGCTGATCAGGTGGTCGAAGAGATTCGAGCCGCTGGCGGCGTTGCGATCGCGGATCGCAACAGCGTGTCCGATCCGTCTGGCGCAAAGGCCATGATCGACGTGGCGATCAAGCAATTCGGGAAGCTGGATATCCTTGTTAACAATGCAGGTATCCTGCGCGACAAGTCCTTCGCCAAGATGACCGCGGACGATTTCGCCAAGGTCGTCGACGTCCATTTGATCGGCGCATTCCAAGTTACGCACGCTGCCTGGGCGCACATGTTGGAGCGGCAATATGGCCGAATCGTTTTTACGACGTCGGCGGCGGGAACAAATGGCAATTTCGGCCAAGCCAATTACGGCGCGGCGAAGATGGGGCTGGTCGGACTGATGAATTGCCTTGCGATCGAGGGTGCGCGCAAAGGCATCACGGTCAACTGCATCGCGCCAGGGGCCCGGACCCGCATGACCGAAACGATGGAGTTGGGCGCGCTAGCGGACCTGATGAACCCCGCGCTCGTCTCCCCAGCGCTTGCCTATCTGTGCAGCGAAGGCTGCGCGGAAACCGGACTGATCGTCTCGGCGGTAGCAGGCCATTACAGCGCGCTGAAGATGTTCGAAACGCACGGCGTGCAGTTCGACCCGGCCAGCGACGTCGCGCCGGAGGACATCGCCGCGAAATGGAGCGCGATCACCGATCTCTCGACTGCACAGCCGGTCAAGCCGGGGCCAATGGGGGACTTGCTGCGGCATCTGAAGGAAGCCGGACACCTTTAACCGACGCGTCGGTCTGATTTCATTTGACCAAGTGTTCAAAAAAGAACATCGTTCATCGATAATAAAAGCGGGAGGTGAAAATGAAGGCACGTGTGACGGTTTCGGCGATCCTGCTCGCCAGTGGTTCCATTCTGGCTTCGGCCGCGAGCGCGCAGGCGATTGAACCTGCCACCGAGGCCCAGCCGGACAGTGGGGCGCAGCCGGGGATCGATGTCATCATCGTGACCGCGCAGAAGCGCGATCAGGCGGTCAACGACGTGCCTCTTTCGATCAGTCTCGCCACCGGGGAGACGCTGGCGCAGACCGGCGTGCAGAACGTCGCAGACCTGCCCAAGCTCGTGCCCGGCCTGACATTTACGCCCAGCCTCAACGCGTCGCCGATCCTGACGCTGCGCGGAGTCGGGTTCAACGAATACACGCTGGGCGCAAGTCCCACCGTCAGCGTGTATAACGATCAGGCTCCGGTGCCCTTCCTCTCCATGGCGCGCGGCAACACCTTCGATCTCGAGCGAGTCGAGGTATTAAAGGGGCCGCAGGGCATCCTGTTTGGCCAGAACTCGACCGGGGGCGCGATCAACTACATCGTCGCCAAGCCCGTCGATCGCTTCGAGGCGGGATTCGACGCGTCCTATGGGCGGTTCGACGAAACCGTGGTCAGCGGCTTCGTGAACGTGCCGCTAGGCGACACGCTGGCCGGCCGAGTCTCGGTCCGCACGCTGCAGATGTCGGACTGGCAGTACGATTACCGCAATCCTAGCGATACGCACGGCTCGCAGGACTTTCTCGAAGGCCGCGCGCAGATCGGCTGGCAGCCGTCGAGCGGCGTCAACGTGCTTCTGTCCGCTTCGGGCTGGCGCGACAAGTCGGATACGCCCGGCACGCAAATCACCGGCTTCCGCTTTCAGACCACCGCGTCGGCCGCAGCCCAGCAGCGCGCCAACGCTCTACTCGCCGTCCCGCTGGCGCCGGAGGAGGCGCGCGCGTCCAGTTGGGGCGATTTTCCGCGGGAGCGGGACGACAATTACCTGCAAGTCTCCCTGCGTGGCGATTTCGACATGAGCGATAGCGTCACCTTCACCTCGCTGACGTCCGTCGATCGCTATCGCGAAGACTATTCTTACGACCGCGACGGCACTTCGCTCAGGATCCTGGATCTGCTCGAGTCGCTCGGCAGCATCGACGACTTTTCTCAGGAGCTTCGTCTGACCGGCGTCGGCGATCGCTTGAACTGGGTGCTTGGCACAAACATTTTCACCGCCCAGGCATCATCCGTCAACACCTTGACCGTCGCGGATGCGACGAACGGAATCATCCTCGGCCGACCGTTCAGCATAGTGACGCAAACCTTCGATCTGGATATCGACGAGTTCTCTTTCTTCGGTAACGCCGATCTGACGCTCGGCTCGATCGTGACGCTGACCGGTGGTTTGCGGTACACGAACAGCGCCCGTCGGTATAACGGCTGTACCCGTGGCGATGCCGGACTTTCGGCCGGATTGACACAGCTTTCGACGATCCTTTCGGGCAGCCCGACGACGCCGATCGTTCCGGGTGAGTGCGTGACCCTTCTGGCCAACCAGAAGCCCGGTGAGTTCTTCGACCGCCTGGAGGAAGACAACCTGTCATGGCGCGCTGGTGTGACCGTGGAGCCGTCGGCGGACGCACTGCTTTACGCCAACGTGACGAAAGGTTTTAAATCGGGCAGCTATCCAATCCTTTCGGCATCCACCTTCACGCAGTTGCTGCCGGTGACGCAAGAATCGATCCTGGCTTACGAAGCCGGCTTCAAGCTGACTCTGGCCGACCGGCGCGTCCAACTGAACGGAGCGGCGTTCTATTACGACTACCAGGACAAGCAAGTGCGCGGAAACATCCTCGTGCCGGTGTTCCAGGTGATCGAACGACTGGTCAACGTGCCAAGCTCGAGGATCGCAGGGGCTGAACTGCAACTGCAGGTCGCGCCCGTCACCGGACTGACCCTTTCGGCATCGGGCACCTATCTGGACACCAAAATCCTGGAGTTCACGGGACTGAACGATGCACGCGTCTCGCAGGATTTCCGCGGCCAGCCGATACCCTACACACCGAAATGGCAGATTTCGGGCGATGCCGAATATCGGTTCTACGACATCGGCAATTTCGAACCCTTCGTCGGCGCGAACTTCGTTTACAACAGCGAGACCAATTCGGCGATCTCCACACCCGCATTCGCGCGTATCAAACCGTTTACGGTGATCGATCTGCGCGCCGGTGTAACGACGGCCGACGGGCGTTGGACCATCGCCGCCTATGGCCGCAACGTGACCAACGAGTATTATTGGACGAACGCCTATGCGACGCAGGACGTCATCGTGCGTAACGCCGCACGACCCGTCACCTACGGATTACGAGTGAGCGCACGGTTCAACTGAGGGGCGGTGCTACACCGGATTCTCTCTCTCTCTCTTCGGTGCTTGAAACCGCATTCCAACTCCCGGCAGCCGATGACGGCTGCCGGGTTTTTTTGTGCCGCGATCGCACTTTGCCCGGCCCAGCAGACAGCGCGCTGGCGCGGTGCGCCCCACGCAATTCGTTGACGTTATGGTACCGAAAAGGGGCGGGGCCGGCTTAACTGGCCGACAGCACGCCCGAAGCGCGGGGCGACCGCGCCGGCCCGGGAACGGTATTTCAGCAGTACCGCTCGCGCAGAACCCGCTTCAAAACCTTGCCGCCAGCGTTCTTGGGCAGTTCGTCCGCGATGATCACCTTTGACGGGCATTTGTAGTGCGCGATGCGTCCCCGGGCGTATGCGATCAGTTCCGCCTCGTCGACCATGCGGTCGGGCTTTGGCACGACCACCGCAGTCACCGCCTCGCCCCAGCGATCGCAGGGGCGCCCGATGACCGCGATCTCACCCACGGATTCGTGAGAGGCAAGCGCCGCTTCCACTTCCGCCGGGTAGACATTCTCGCCGCCGCTGATGACCATGTCCCTGATCCGGTCGCGGATCGTCAGATAGCCGGAGGCGTCCCGGCTTCCGACATCGCCCGTGCGGTACCAGCCGTCATCGAGCACCGCCGCGGTTTCCTCCGGCAGGCGCCAGTACCCCTTCATAAGCGTATCGCACCGGATGAGGATTTCGCCCGGTTCTCCGGGCGGCAGGTCCGCGCCATCTTCATCCACGATGCGGATGGTTACCCCGTCGAGAGGCTTGCCGCATGATCCCAGGACCGCCGCGTCCCCGCTGCGGTGCTCTTCGGGGCCGAGAACCGTGCCGCTCGTGAACGTCTCGCTCATCCCGAACAATTGCAGGAAACCGCAGTCGAGCGCGGTCTGTGCGCGGGCGAGCAGCGCGGGCGTGATCGACGATCCGCCGTAGATAACCAGCTTGAGCGATGCGAAGGCAGACATATCGATCGTAGGCGAATCCACGATCAGTTGGATCAGCGCCGGAACCAGGCCGATGCGCGTCGCTCCGTGGCGCTGCGCCATGTCGGCGATGGCGGCGGGTATCGCATCGCGCAGGATGATCGCGCCAGCCCCCGAGGTGAGAGAGAAGGACAGCATCAGCAGCGCGCTGACATGGAACAGCGGCAGGACGATCAGCATGCGATCATCGGTGGTCCATTCGCTGCCGATCTGGCCGGAATGCACGACCTGCGCGCCCCGCAGCACTGAACTGTGAGTCAATTCGACGCCCTTCGGCTTTCCGGTGGTGCCCGAACTGTAGATCTGGAGCAGAATGTCGTCGGGGTCGATGGCGGGCAGCGCGCCCACGTCGGCATCGACGCAGGCCTGCCATGCGGCGTCATCGTCCACATCGACGGTGTCGAGCCCGCTCGCCGCAGCATAAGGGCCATGTTCGCGGCTGTGGAATAGCAACGAGGCTTCGCAATTGCCGACGACATAATCCAGCTCCTCATCGGACAGGCGCCAGTTGATCGGCGTGAACACGCAGCCCGCGAAGCCGCAGGCGATCAGCAGCACCGCCATGCGATCATGGTTGCGTCCCAGATAAGCGACCCGGCTGCCCTTCGTGAGGCCCCTGGCCGCGAAGTGGGCAGCGATGTTCCGTGCTTCATTGGCAAGCGCGCCGTGAGATCGCGTGCGGTCTTCGAAAATCGTCGCGGGCATATCGCCGAGATTGCGTGCGTTCGCTTCGACGAGGTCGCCCAAGGTCCGATACTGATCCATCTCCACTCCCATTCCCGTGTTCCAAGCTCCATGCGCTCGCGCCGGGGCGGGTTTCGCCATGCCTCCGGCAATCTGGAAGAAAGCACGATCGCGAGGCAATTGCAAACCGTCGCGTCGGACTAAGAATGGGAGGCGCGGAAAAGCGACGGTCTATCGGGCAGATGGCTGCGCGAATGCCAGCGTGCCGCTCGCTTCCAGCTCCGCGGCACGCTCGGCGGACAGTCCGAATCGCTGGAGGATGTCCAGGGGCTCAGGGCCAGGTTGCGACGGGTGGCGCGCCGTGGTGCGGGAAAAGCGCGGTGCGGGCGTGGGCTGGACGATGCCTTGCGCCTCCACGAAGGTGTCACGCGCCCGGTTGTGCGGATGTCGCGGGGCTTCCTCCATCGACAGTACGGGTGCAACGCAGGCGTCGGTCTGTTCGAGCAGCGCGCACCATTCGTCACGCGTGCGGGTGGCGAAGATCGCGGCGACCCGGCGCTTCAGGTCGGGCCAGGCGGCGCGGTCGAATTGGTTCTCAAAGGCGGGATCGTCCATTCCGGCCAGGCTGCACAGCGTGCGGTAGAACGGCTTTTCGATCGCGCCGACCGCGATGAAGCGATCGTCGCGCGTGCGATAGGTGTCGTAGAAATGCGCGCCGCTGTCGAGGAAGTTACTCCCCCGCTCATCCCGCCACTGGTCCTGCGCGCGCAGCGACCACATCAGCGTGGCGAGCAGCGCGGAGCCATCGACCATTGCGCAATCGACGACCTGGCCCTGGCCGCTGGCGCGCGCCTGGATGATCGCGGCGCACATCCCGAAGGCAAGCAGCAGGCCGCCGCCGCCATAATCGCCGAGCAGGTTAGCGGGCGCGGTAGGGCATTCCCCCGCGCGGCCCAGCATGTGCAGCGTGCCCGACAGGGCGAGATAGTTGATGTCGTGCCCGACATCCGCGGCCTTGGGCCCGGTCTGGCCCCAGCCGGTCATGCGACCGTAAACGAGCGCGGGATTGAGGCCGAGAAGGAGGTCCGGCCCAAGACCCAGCCGCTCCATCACGCCGGGACGATAGCCTTCGATCAGGCCATCCGCCTGTCCGACCAAATCCCTGACGATGCCGACGCCTTCCGGTGTCTTGAGATCGACCTGGATCGCCGGCCGTCCGCGCAGCATCACGTCGGCCCCGTCATCCGCGCCGATCGGGGACGCGGTTCCGCCCAACCGTTCGATCCGGATGATGTCCGCGCCGTGATCTGCGAGCATCATCCCGGCGAAGGGGCCGGGCCCGATCCCCGCCATTTCCACGATCCGGACCCCCTTAAGCGCTCCCATACGTCTCCCCTTTTGTTTGCCGCAACCGGTACAGCCATTGACATAGACCGACCGGACGGTTTATCAATAGCGCAAGATGGTTTTTGGGGACTTTGGATGACGCCGAACACTGCGCAGGTCACGCCGGCAATGGCGGGGCCGACGGGCCTGTCGGTCCGCGATCGGATACGGCCCGACTCGGTACACGGATCGCTCTACACCGACCCCGCCCTGTTCCAGCTGGAGCTGGAGCGGATCTGGCGGCGCGGCTGGGTCTATGTCGGCCATGAGAGCGAAGTGCCTAGGCCGAATGATTTTGTGATGAAGTCGATTGGTCCCGAGCCGCTGATCATGATCCGTGGCAAGGACGGCGAGATCCGACTGTTGCACAATCGCTGCCCCCACCGCGGCAACCGCGTGTGCATGGAGGAGAAGGGGCGGTCCTCGGTCTTCATGTGCCCCTATCACGGCTGGACCTTCAACACCGATGGAAGCCTGCGCGCCTATCCGTTTCCGTCCGGATACGAAGGCGTCGACAAGGAACGGTTCGGCCTCGGCCAGGTCGCCCGGGTGGAAAGCTACCGCGGCTTCGTGTTCGCATCGCTGGCCGAGGACGGTCCGACTCTTGCCGAACATTTGGGTTCCGCACGCGATTCCATCGACTTGCTGTGCAGCAATTCGCCCACCGGAGAGATCGAGGTCACAGCGGGTTTCCTGAAGCACAAGGTGAAGTCGAACTGGAAGTTCGTCGCCGAGAACGAAACCGACGGCTATCACCCCTCCTTCGTCCACGGCTCAATCTTCCAAGTGGCGGACAGCGGGATCGGATCGCTCTACAACGACAAGTCGGACGCGGTCGCACGCTACCTGGGCGAAGGGCATTCCGAGATCGACCTGCGCCCGGAATTCCGCAAGCGGGGCGAGCCGCTGAGCTGGTTCGGCACGACGGCGGAACGGCTGCCCGATTACGTCGCGCAGATGGAAGCGGCGAATGGCGTGGACGAAGCGCGGCGGATCATGATCGACGGTACGCCGCACACAATGATCTTCCCGAACCTGTTCATCGCCGAAATCCAGCTGTTCGTTCTCCAGCCGACCGCAGTGGACGAGACGGTGCAGCACGTCACTGCGCTCCAGTTCAAGGGCGCGGACGATCTCAATAAACGGATGCGGCAGCAGACGATGGGCTCGGTCGGTCCGGCGGGCTTCCTGCTGGCCGACGATGCCGAAATGTACGAGCGCACGCAGTTGGGCGCGCAGGCGCTCGATCCCGAATGGCTGTTCCTAGGACGCGGCACCGGGCGCGAGCGGGCGGACGAGGACGGCTTTCTCGTCGGCGACGCGACCGACGAGACGCCCAGCCGCGGCTTCTGGCGCCATTACGCCGACCTCATGTCCGATGGTGCGGCATGAGCGTGCGTGACGATCTGCTACTGACCAGACGGATCGCGCAGTTCCTGTATCGCGAGGCCGAATACGCCGACCTGCACGAATACGAGGAATGGGAAAAGCTGTGGGAGGATGACGGCATCTACTGGGTGCCCGCCAACGGGGACGGCGGCGATCCCGATCACGAGATGTCGATCCTCTATGACAACCGCTCGCGCATCGCATTGCGGGTCAAGCAGCTGATGACGGGGCGGCGCCTCGCCCAGTCGCCGCTGTCGCGGCTCAGCCGCTCGGTCTCCAACGTCCGCATCGTCGGGCGAGAAGATGACGAGATCATCGTCACGGCAAATGTCCTGATCTTCGAATCCCACACGCGGGGCGAACAAACCTGGGGCACGCGCACCGAATACCGGCTGCGCGAACGCGACGACGATTTCCGCATCGTGCGCAAGAAGGTCGTGCTGACCAACAATCACAAGGCGCTCTACACCATGGCTTTTCTCGTATGAGCGCTGCTCCCCAAATGCTGATGGCGGACGGCGCGGCGACGCTGGCGCTGCACGAGGACGGGGTGATGCATCTCACCATGAACCGTCCGGCTAGTTCGAACAGCGTGGACGCGCAAAGCATGCCCGTGCTGCTCGACGCGATCCGGATGGTGCAGCAGCGGCGCGAGGCGCGCGCTCTGCTGCTGACCGGTGCAGGCAAGAATTTCTGCGCGGGCGGCGACGTCAAGAGCTTCCGCGACCAAGGCGCGGACCTGCCGCAGTATATTCGAGTCGCGACCGCGCAGCTCGCCCAAATCACGCAAGGGCTGATGCGGTTGCACGTGCCGGTCATCGCCGCGGTGCAGGGCTTCGCGGCGGGCGGGGGCGGCATGGGGCTGGTCTGCGCGGCCGATCTCGTGGTCGCGGGCGAGAGCGCGCGCTTCATGACAGGCGCAACGCGCGTCGCGATGGTGCCTGACGCAGGCGTGACCGCCACGCTGGCCCGGCTGGTCGGGTTCCGCCGCGCGATGGAAATGGTTTTGCTCAATTCGGTGATCACGGCCGAGGATGCGCTGGCCATCGGCCTCATCAACCGCGTGGTGCCCGACGATCGGATCGAGGCCGAAGCAATGGATATTGCGCGCGAGATCGCCCGCGGCGCGCCGCTGGCGATGGGCATGGCCAAGCATCTGCTGTGGAGCGGGCAGGTTCTGCCTCCCGAAGCGGCGATGCCCGAAGAGAACGCCGCGCAGGTGCGGCTTTGCGGGACCGCGGATGCGCTGGAGGGGCTCGACGCCGTGATCGCACGCCGCGACCCCGTGTTCGAAGGACGATGACGGGGGAAGCCAGACGCGCCCTGGTGACCGGCGCGGGCCAGGGCATCGGCGCCGCGATCGTGCGCCGTCTGGTCGCGGATGGATGCGCGGTCACGGCGATCGACCGAGACGGCGCGGCGCTCGACCGGCTTGCCGAGGAGACCGGCGCCCGCCCGCTCCTGCTCGACCTGACGGACCAGCGCGCGATTGCGGGCGCGCTTGCGGACGCACCCGCCTTCGCGGTCGTGGTGAACAATGCGGGCATCGATCAGCATGCCTTCTTCACCGACACCACGCCGGAGGACTGGCGCCGCCTGCTAGCGATCAATCTCGAAGCAGTCTTCGCGATCACCCATGTCACGTTGCCCGCCATGCGCGCGGCGGGCGCGGGGCGGATCGTCATGATCGCATCGGAGGCAGGTCGGCTGGGTTCGCGCGGCGGGGCGGTCTATGCCGCGGCGAAGGCGGGGGTGATCGGCTTTGCCCGTTCGATCGCGCGCGAGAATGCGGATCGCGGGATCACCGCCAATGTGGTGGCACCCGGCCCGGTCGACACGCCGCTCTTGCGCGCCGCAGTTAACGCGCGCGGCGAACGCCTGCTGCACGCGATGGAGGCCGCGCCCCTGATGGGTCGATTGGGCACGCCGGAAGAGGTCGCCGCCGCGGTCGGCTTCCTCGCTAGCGAGGGTGCCGCCTTCGTCACCGGCGAGGTGCTGGGCGTCTCGGGCGGGATGGGCTGCGGCGCATGAGCAAGGTCGATCAGGCGATCGAGCGGGTGCGCGCGGTCTATGGCAGCTGGCGGCGCGACACGCCGCTCGCCGCGATGCGTGCGGATTGGGATCGGCTGTTCGCGCCGCTGGCGCCGCCCGACGCCGCGCTTGAGCCCGTGCGCATCGGCGACCTAGACGCGGCTTGGCTGCGCGCGCACGGAACAAACGAAGACGGTCGCGGCGGTGCGAACGCGATCCTCTATCTTCACGGCGGTGGCTTCCGGCTCGGCTCGCCGCGGTCGCATCATCGGCTCATGGCCGATCTGTCGCGCGCGACGGGCGCCCCGGTCCTCGGTCTCGACTATCGTCTCGCTCCCGAACACCCATTTCCCGCAGCACTCGACGATACGCTGGTCGCGTGGCGCTGGCTTCGCGCGCAGGGTTATGCCGCCAGCGATTTGGCGCTGGCCGGAGACAGCGCGGGCGGTTGCCTGGCGCTCGGCGCGATTCTGCGCCTTCGCGACGGCGGCGAGGATCTGCCCGCCGCGGCCTATCTGCTTTCCGCCTGGACCGACCTGACGGCCAGCGGCGAAAGCTTCGACAGCCGGGCGGATGCCGATCCGATCCATGACCGCCGGATGATCCGCGCGATCGCGCAGGGGATGCTGGCCGGAGCCGATCCGAGCGATCCGGCCGTTTCCCCACTCTTCGCCGACCTTTCGGGCTTGCCCCCGCTGCTGTTTCAGGTGGGCGACCGCGAAACGGTGTTGAGCGACAGTGTCGATTTCGCGCAACGCGCGCGGGCGGCGGGCGTCTCTGCGGAGGCGCAGGTGTGGCCCGGCATGATCCATGTGTTCCAACAATTTCCCGATCTCCTGCCCGAAGCGGGCGAGGCGATCGGGCAGGGCGGACGATTCCTGCAAAAGCATTTCGGGGAGACTGCGGCGTGATCGGAATTACCGGCTATGGGGCCTATCTGCCCCGGCTGCGGATGCGCAGGCAGGCGATCGCCGAGGCCAATGCGTGGTATGCGCCCAATATCCGCGGCAAGGGCACGCGCACGCTCGCCAATTGGGACGAGGACGTGGTGACCATGGCGGTCGCCGCCGCGCGCGACTGCCTCGGGCGCGGGGACGATCGCGGAAATATCGCCGCGCTCATGCTCGCCTCGACCACGCTGCCCTTCGCGGAGCGGCTGAACGGCGCAATCGTGGCGCGCGCGCTGACGCTGGACAGGAGTGTCGCCGCGAGCGATGTCGGCGGCAGCCAGCGCGCCGGCCTCACCGCCCTGCAACACGCGCTCGATGCGGTTGCCGCCGGGCGCGGCGACGCGCTGGTGCTGTCCGCCGATGCCCGGCGGGCCCGCCCGGGCAGCGGGTCGGAACTGGCGTTTGGCGACGGCGCCGCCGCGCTGACGATCGGCAGCGAGGGCGTGTTGGCGCAATTTCTTGGCAGCGCGAGCGAGAGCGTCGATTTCGTGGACCGCTTTCGTCTTGCGGGCGAGCCGTTCGACTATGTCTGGGAAGAACGCTGGGTGCGCGACGAGGGCATGTCGAAGATGATGCCCGGCGTCATCGGCGCGGCACTGGCCGATGCGGGCATCGATCCGGGATCGGTGGATCACTTCATCATGCCCAGCACGCTTCGCAACATCGATGCGCAGGTCGCCAAGGCCGTCGGCATTCCGGCCGATGCGGTCGTGCCCACGCTGTTCGAGCGGATCGGCGAATGCGGCACCGCCCATGCGCTGATCCTGTGCGCCAAGGTGCTCGAAACCGCGAAGCCGGGCGAACTCATCGTCCTGGGCCAGTTCGGCAGCGGCGCGCAGGCAATGGTGTTTCGCGTCACGGACGAGGTGGGGGCGGTACGCCCCCTGAGAGGCGTGTCGGGCTGGATGGCGCGCGGGGTGGAGGAAGACCGCTATACCAAATTCCTCTCCTTCAAGGGCGAGATCGCGCTGGAGCGCGGGATGCGAGGCGAACAGGATCAGAAGACTGCCCTGTCGACCGCCTATCGCCATGAAGACGCGTTGCTTGGTTTCGTAGCGGGCCGGTGCGAGGTGACGGGAGAAGTCAGCTTTCCGCCGAGCCGCATCATCTACGCCGAGGGGCAGCCACTGAAGGACACGCAGCGCCCCTATGGTTTGGCCGAACGCCCGGCCAAGGTGCTCAGCTGGTCGGCGGAATACCTCTCGTTCCACCGGTCCCCGCCGCATTGCTACGGGCAGATCGATTTCGACGGGGGCGGGCGCGTCCTGATGGAATTCACCGACGTCGATCCGGACGCGATCGATAGTGGGATGGATGTGGAGATGACATTCCGGATCAAGGCGATCGACGAGACGCGCGGATATCGCCGCTATTTCTGGAAGGCGACGTCCGCGCGGCCCGCACAGGAGGAACACTGACATGGCGAGCGGAATCAAGGATAGGGTCGCGATCCTGGGCATGGGATGCACCCGCTTCGGCGAACGCTGGGACGCCAGCCCGGAAGACCTGATGGTCGAGGCCTTTGGCGAAGCGCTGGAGGATGCTGGCATCGAGCCCGGCCAGATCGACGCAGCTTGGTTTTCGACGCACATGCCCGATGTTGGCACCGGGCGCGGCGGCGTGCCGATGTCGATCGCGCTGCGCCTGCCCAATATCGGCGTGACGCGGGTAGAGAATTTCTGCGCCGGCGGATCGGACGCGATTCGCAACGCGGTCTATTCCGTAGCAGCGGGTGCGACCGATATCGCACTGGCGCTGGGAGTCGAGAAGCTGAAGGACACCGGCTATGGCGGCCTGCCCGTCACCAATGTCGGAACGCTGATCCCGCAATGGTATCCGGCGGCGGTCGCGCCCGCGAATTTTGCCCAGCTGGCCAGCGCCTATCGCGCCAAGCACGGGATCGATGCCGATCTGCTCAAGCGCGCGATCGCGCATGTCTCGGTCAAGAGCCACGACAACGGCGCCAAGAACCCCAAGGCGCATCTGCGCAAGCCGATCACCGTGGAACAGGTCCTCGACGCGCCGATCATTGCCGAACCGCTGGGCCTGTTCGATTGCTGCGGCGTGTCGGACGGCGCGGCGGCGGTGATCGTGACCACGCCCGCTATCGCGCGGTCGCTGGGCAAGAACGATCTTGTCACGTTCAAGGCGCTTCAGCTGGCTACGTCCAACGGGTGGGAATTGCAGGGATCGGGCTGGGACGGTAGCTATTTCCACACCGCCCGCATCGCCGCTCGGCGCGCCTATGACGAGGCCGGGATCGCAGATCCGCGGCGGGGCATCGACCTGACCGAAGTCCACGACTGCTTTTCGGTCACCGAGCTGGTGACGATGGAGGATCTCGGGCTTGCTGACGAAGGCGGGGCGGTGCGCGACGTACTTGACGGTGCGTTCGATGCTGACGGGCGCATTCCGTGCCAGATCGACGGCGGCCTGAAATGCTTCGGCCATCCCGTCGGGGCGAGCGGCATCCGCATGCTCTACGAAGTTTATCTTCAGCTGCTCGGCCGCGCGGGCGCGCGCCAGCTTGCCGATCCGAAGATCGGGCTGACGCATAATCTGGGCGGGCAGCCATCGCAGAATGTCTGTTCGGTGCTGATCGCGGGGCTGGAAAAGGCATGAACGCGGTCGTGCTTCTCGACCGGCCGCGCGTTGGTGTCGCGCGGCTGCTGATCAACCGGCCGGACAAGCGCAACGCGATCGATCATGCCGTTCGCGAGGCGATGTACGAGCGTATCGGCGAGCTTGGCAGCGACGACGAAACGCGCGCGCTCGTGATCGGCGGCGTAGGCGGCGTGCTCTCCGCCGGGGGCGACCTGCCGAGCATGGCAGGGCTGGACGAAGCCGGTGCCCGCTCGCGGATGGAGCATATCCATCGCCTGTGCGGCGCCATCGCGCAGGCGCCGTTTCCGGTGATCACCGCGGTCGAAGGTGTGGCCGCGGGCGGTGCGGTCGGCATGGCCCTGCTGGGCGATCACATCGTCGCGGAGGAGGATGCGCGCATACTGTTTCCCTTCCTGACGCTCGGCCTGACGCCCGACTGGGGCCAGTTGCTGACCCTGCCGCGCAGGATCGGGATCGGCCCGGCGCGCCGCGTCTTGACGTCAGGCGATACCATTAAGGGGGCCGAGGCCCACCGCCTCGGGCTGGCGGATGCGGTGACGGCGAAGGGCGCGGCAATGGATGCGGCGCTGGACGCGGCGCAGCGCCTCGCCGACCTGCCGATGGGCGCGTTTCTGCGGATGCGCGAGCGTCTGAATGCAGGCGCCGAAGCGCTCGATGCCGAATTGCGGCGCGAAGCCGACGATCAGGCGATCTGCCTGACCGGCCCCGAATTCGCGGAAGGCTTCGCTGCTTTCGCGGAAAAGCGGAAACCCGATTTCACGAAAGCTGCGCGGCGATGACGCCCTCGGATCAGGAAATTGTCCAGGTGGAGCGGGACGGTGCGGTCGCGCTGGTCAGGCTCAACCGCCCGGAAAAGCACAACGCGCTGGACCTGGCCATGCGGCGCGCCCTGGCGAAAGCGGTCGAGGCGCTTGTCGCCGAAGACGGGATCCGCGCCATCGTGATCGCAGGTAGCGATACGGTGTTCGCTGCCGGCGCGGATCTGTCGTTGCTGGCGGAAAAGGGTGCGCAAGAAGTCGCCAACCTTGCGTTGCCGTCTTACTGGGCACCCCTGGTTCACTGCCCCAAGCCGCTGTTCGCGGCGGTGAACGGCGTGGCGCTTGGCGCGGGATGTGAGCTGGCGCTGCTTTGCGACGTGATCGTGGCCGATCGCGGCGCTGCCTTCGGCCAGCCTGAGCTGGGTGTCGGCATCATGCCCGGTGCGGGTGGAACCCAGCGCCTGATCCGCGCGGTCGGAAAATCGGTTGCCGGGGCCATGCTCTATGCAGGCGAACGGCTATCCGGCGAACGGGCCCATGCGCTCGGCCTCGTCGCGGTCCTGACCGAACAGGGTATGGCCGTCGACGCCGCCATGGCGCTCGCGCGCCGCGCAGCGCACATGCCCGCCCGTGCGGTGGCGGCAACGAAGCGCACGCTCGCGCTCGGTGCCGATTTGCCGCTGGAGGCGGCTCTCGCGCTGGAAAACCGCGAATTTCTGCTGCTCTTCGACACGTGGGACAAGAGTGAAGGTATGACGGCTTTTCTGGAAAAGCGACGCCCGGAGTTTCGCGGATGCTGAATACGGACCAGCAGCAGACCGTCGGCGTTGTCGGCGCAGGAACGATGGGGCGCGGAATCGTGCAGCTGTTTGCTGCGGCGGGACACCGGGTCCACTGCGTCGATGCGGTACCCGGCGCTGCTCGGGACGCGCTCGACGCCGTGGGCGCGATGTTCGACACGCTGGTCGCGAAAGGCCGGATGGACGCGGACGCCGCCCGATTGGCGCGCGGCGCGATGTCCGCGCACGACGATCTCGCCGGGCTAGCCGACTGCACGCTCGTGATCGAGGCCATTGTCGAGGATCTTTCGGTCAAGCGCACCGTGTTTGGGGACCTCGAGAGGATCGTCCCACGCGAGGCTATCCTTGCCACCAACACCTCCTCGCTCATGGTTTCGGAGATCGCCGCCGGATGCGAGCGGCCGGAGCGGGTTGCTGGACTGCACTTCTTCAACCCCGTGCCGCTGATGCGCGTGGTCGAGGTCATCGCGGGCGTGCGCACGGCGCCGGATGTTGTCGCGCGGCTGAGAACGCTCGTCGCGAGCACGGGGCATCGCGCCATCGCCGCGGCGGATCAGCCGGGCTTCGTGGTCAACCATGCCGGGCGCGGCCTTTATACGGAAGGTTTGCGGATTCTGGAGGAGCAGGTCTGCACACATGTCGAGATCGACCGCGTCCTGCGCCTATCGGCGGGTTTTCGCATGGGGCCGTTCGAGTTGCTTGACCTTACCGGGCTGGATGTGTCGGGCCGGGTGATGGAGGCGATCTACGAACAGTTCCAACAGGAACCGCGCTTCCGCCCTTCATCGCTAGTTCCGCCGCGGATCGCGGCGGGCCTGCATGGCCGCAAATCGGGCGAGGGATGGTATCGTTACCAGGATTGCGAGCGCGAGGATGCCGGACTGCCGGCGCCAGCATTCCCCGATGGCGTTTCGGTCTGGATCGATCCGGAGGCGCCAGACGCGGAAAGGTTGTGCGCCCTGGCCGGATCGCATGCGGTCGGGCAGGCGGAAGCGGACAGCGTCCTCATCGTGCAACCCTGGGGTGTCGATGCGACGACGGCCGCACTCGAGCGCGGGCTAGATGCCGCGCGCACGGTGGCGGTCGATCCGCTACCGCGCCTAGACCGCCACCGCACGGCGATGATGACCGCCGCGACGCTGCCGCGCTACCGGGATGCGGCACACGCCATGCTCGCCTCGGGTGATGCCGGGGTTACCATGATCGCGGACAGCCCGGGCTTCATCTGTCAGCGCGTCTTGGCGGTGGTCGTCAATATCGCGGCCAACATCGCCCAGCGCGGGATCGCTACCGTAGATGATCTCGAGGATGCCGTGCGGCTGGGCCTGGGCTATCCCGACGGTCCGCTCGGCTGGGGCGATGCGATCGGGCCCGCGCGGGTGCTGACCATCCTCGAAGGGTTGCAGCGCGTCACCGGCGATCCGCGCTATCGCCCCGCACCCTGGCTGGCGCGCCGCGCGCGTCTGGGGTTGTCCTTGCTTTCGCCCGAGCCGGCGCGCCATGACTGAGAGCGCGGAGCGGCCTTTCGAAAGCTGGATCGGGTCCGATCGCTGCGTGCGCGACCCCGTGGCGCGCTTCCCCGCAGCCGCTCTGGCGGCGCTGCTCGGCCACGACGAGGGCCCAGCGGACGCATTGCCTTTGCCCTGGCACTGGCTCTACGCGCTTGATGTGGCGGCCCCCGGCCAGACGGGTGCGGACGGCCACCCGGCTCGCGGGGGCTTTCTACCGCCGGTCGAATTGCCCCGCAGGATGTGGGCCGCCAGCGAGATCGAGATCGTTCGGCCGCTCCGTCTCGGCGAGGCCGCGACACGCGTGTCGACGATCGTGGATATCGTGCCCAAGTCCGGGCGCAGCGGGCCGCTTGTCTTCGTGACCGTGGAGCATGTCTGGCGACAGGCGGGCGAGGACAGGCTGCGCGAGAAACAGACGATCGTCTATCGGGGGGAGGGCGACACCGCGCCCGCCAGAACGATTGACGCAACGCCAGACAAGCCGCTCGACAGGGCCCATCTTCGCCGCGAACTCACGCCCGATCCGGTAATGCTGTTTCGTTACTCCGCGCTGACTTACAACGCGCACCGCATCCATTATGATCTCCCCTATGCGCGCGACGAAGAGGGATATCGCGGGCTTGTCGTCCACGGACCGCTGATCGCCACGCTGCTGCTGGACGTAGGGCTGCCGCTGGCGGAGGGGCGCGCGGCGCGGCATTTCGCGTTCCGCGCGCAGAGCCCCGCTTTCGCCGGCGAACCGCTGCTGCTCCACGCCAGGGCGGAAGACCAAGCCATTGCGATGTGGAGTACTGATGCGGCGGGCCGCGTGGGCATGACGGCCCGCCTCGATCTCAGTGCCCATTCCACCGGAAGGACGCCCCGATGACTCTACCTGACCCCGCACCTGACGCTCGCGATCGGGCCACGCGCTGGATCGGGCGCCTGCAAGAGCTTGCCGGTCGCCTTATCGCTGGATTGGCCGAAGCCATCGCGGGCCCGGATGACTCAACCTCGGCCGATGATCTTCAGAT
>NZ_LWFF01000107.1 GCF_001635685.1 Erythrobacter sp. HI0063 | reverse complement strand
CATTCTCGCACAGGCGCGCACGCTGCTCGAACAGGTCGGCCTCGCCACGCTGGCGGCGGCAAGCGTGGCCGTGCTGGCGGGCCTCGCCGTGCTGCTGGGGGCCATCGCCGCTGCGCGTGCGGCGCGGACCTACGACACCGTGATCCTGCGCGTCCTCGGCGCGGACCGGCGGCAGGTGCTGGCGATGCAATTGATCGAATACGGCGTGCTGGCGCT
>NZ_LWFF01000106.1 GCF_001635685.1 Erythrobacter sp. HI0063 | reverse complement strand
AAGGGCGCGATGCGTTCTATGACGGCGCGCTGACCGAGACGATGGTGGATTACCTCCAGCGTCAGGGCAGCGCCTTCACCCGCGCCGATTTCGCCGCGCATGACAGCGAGTGGGTCGATCCCGCCTGCGCGATTTATCGCGACGGATTCGAACTGTGCGAACTGCCGCCCAACAGCCAGGGCTTTGCCGCCTTGCAAATGGTCAACATCC
>NZ_LWFF01000105.1 GCF_001635685.1 Erythrobacter sp. HI0063 | reverse complement strand
TGGCCCAGAACTACGAACTTCGCGCCCGAATCGGCGGCCATCGTGGCGCTGACATCTCCGGTATGCGCGCCATCCGGCTCCGCATGGCAATCCTGCGCGCCGACGCCGATCTGCTCGGCCTCGCGATGGACGGCGTGAATCAGAGTGAAGGGAGGCGCCAGGGCGACCTCGACCTTCATGTAACGCTGCGCCGCACGGTCGATT
>NZ_LWFF01000104.1 GCF_001635685.1 Erythrobacter sp. HI0063 | reverse complement strand
CGCACTATCCAAACAGACCGTTCGCAAGGCGATCTCGGCGCATTCGGCGCTGGGCCTGATCTGCTGCGCACTGCTCTATCTGATCTGCGCCACCGGCACCGCGATCGTCCTGTACGAAGAGTGGCAAAGGCTCGAACAGCACGACGCGCCTGAAATGACCGCCATCGCACCTGCCAGCGTTCAGCGCGGTATCGAGAACGTGCTCGCCGCCGAAAGCGATCGC
>NZ_LWFF01000103.1 GCF_001635685.1 Erythrobacter sp. HI0063 | reverse complement strand
TCTCCAGCCTGGTGCGGATGCTTTATTCCCGCGCCGGCGACCGTGTTGGGGGAGAAATCCTCCGCATAGAGCATGGGTTGATGGCGCGGATATTCGCCGACGCGGGAATAAAGCATCCGCACCAGGCTGGAGATCGTCGTCACGCTGCCGACCGAGGATCGCGCGTTGGCCGAGCCGCGCTGCTGCTGCAACGCGACCGCAGGCGGCAAACCGTCGATCGCGTCGACCTCCGGCACGCCGGCCTGGTCGATCAGGCGACGGGCATAGGGCGCAACCGATTCCAGATAACGTCGCTGGGCTTCGGCATAAAGGGTGCCGAATGCGAGCGATGACTTGCCCGAGCCCGATATGCCGGTGAACACCACGAAGGCGTCGCGCGGTACATCGACGTCAATATTTTTGAGATTATTCTGGCGCGCGCCGCGAACCTGCACGCAATCGGGCGGCCCTGCATGCCTATGATCGGTGGCCGGCGTCGTCGCGTGAATATCCTTGCTCTTCACTTCAGTCTTCCTGCCTTATTCGCCCGTGGGCCCGTGGTTCATCACGGTCGGGCAAAAGATGAATGCATCGCGACGCGTTGCCCATTTGCCAGAGGGCGCGTCATCATGGCCGGGGTCGGGCCATGATGACGGCTGAGTTGTCGATCCGAGCGCTTCGCGCCGCTTCGGATCGGTGGGTCAGTAGTGAATGACTGAGCGGATCGACTTGCCTTCGTGCATCAGTTCGAAGGCCTCGTTGATCTCCTCCAAACCCATCGTGTGGGTTACGAACGGGGCCAGATCGATATCGCCTTTCATCGCGTCCTCGACCATGCCGGGGAGCTCTGTCCGTCCCTTGACACCGCCGAAAGCGGACCCCTTCCATACGCGGCCCGTGACGAGCTGGAATGGGCGGGTGGAGATTTCCTCGCCCGCGCCGGCAACGCCGATCACGATCGACTGACCCCAGCCACGGTGCGCTGATTCAAGCGCGGCGCGCATGACGTGGACGTTGCCGATGCACTCGAAGGTGTGATCGATACCCCAGCCCGTCATCTCGATCAGCACTTGCTGGATGGGCTTGTCATGATCCTTGGGGTTGATGCACTCGGTCGCACCGAACTGGCGTGCCAGCTCGAACTTGGACGGATTGGTGTCGATGGCGATGATGCGACCCGCCTTCGCCTGGCGCGCACCCTGAATCGCCGCGAGGCCGATGCCGCCGAGGCCGAACACGGCGACCGAGTCTCCGGGCTGGACCTTGGCGGTATTGTGGACTGCGCCGATGCCGGTCGTGACGCCGCAGCCGAGCAGGCAGACGTGTTCGGGGTTTGCCTCGGGATTGATCTTGGCGAGCGAGACTTCGGCGACGACAGTATATTCACTGAAGGTTGAACAGCCCATGTAATGATAGAGGGGCTGACCATTGTACGAGAAGCGGGTGGTCCCATCGGGCATCAAGCCCTTGCCCTGCGTTTCGCGGACAGCGACGCACAGGTTGGTCTTGCCCGACAGGCAGAAGTCGCACTTGCCGCATTCGGCGGTGTAGAGCGGAATCACGTGATCGCCCGGCACGACGCTGGTGACGCCTTCACCGACCTCGACAACGATGCCCGCGCCCTCATGGCCCAGAACCACCGGGAAAACACCCTCCGGATCACTCCCCTCCAGCGTGTACGCGTCGGTGTGGCACACACCGGTATGCGTCACCCGTATGAGGACTTCGCCTTTTTGCGGTGGGGCGACATCGATTTCGACGATTTCGAGGGGCTTGCCGGCCTCGAAGGCAACAGCGGCGCGAGATTTCATGTTGGGATACCCTTATTGAGTTAAACTGGTTGCTGGTGCCAGGCCGTTGCGTCAGCGCAAATTCGTCGACATTCGCATACTGGTATGTACGCCGATCGTCCGATCCTCTGTCGAGGAAGGGGGAGCGATCGTTCACTCCCCCCGGTATGCCGGTCAGACCGTAACGACGACCTTGCCGATTTGTTCGTTCGATTCGAGGAAGCGGTGAGCCTCCTGGATGGCGTCGAGCGGGAAAGTGCGCGCGATCTGCGGCTTGAGCGCGCCCGATTCCAGACCCGCAACGATGAACGCCTTGGCGCGATCGAGGGCGGCATCGTCCGAGACGATCTCGCTGTAGAGATACCCTTTGAGCGTGAGGCTTTTGCCCAGCACGGAGAACAACGGGAACGGCGTCGGTTCGCCACTGAGCGCGCCATATTGAAGCAGGATGCCGCCGCGTGCCATGCTCTCGGTCAGCGGCTCGAACGACGGGCCTCCGACCGGATCGAACACCACGCGCGCACCTGCGCCGTCGGTTATCTCCATCACCCTCGCTACCAGATCCTCCTCCCCGGTCGCGACGACATGATGTGCACCGGCATCGATCAGGGCCTGGCGCTTGACGCCGGTACGCGTCGTCGCGATCACCGTCGCGCCGACCATCCGCGCAATCTGGAAGGCAGCAAGGCCGACGCTGCTGGAGGCAGCAGTGACGATGACGAAATCGCCCTCGCCGAGTTTCGCCTGCTCCACCAGTGCACCCCAGGCGGTGACATATTGCATCCACACGGCCGCCGCTTCCTCGAACGACAGCGCGGCCGGATGCTTGACGACGAGGCGGGCGGGCACGTTGGCCACCTCGCCATAAGTGCCCCAGCGCGCGATATCGAGCGGGGGGATGACGCTGACGGCATCGCCTTCCGCAAACCCGGTCACGTCCGCGCCGACCGCAGCGACAGTGCCGGCAGCTTCGTAGCCGAGGCGGCTCGGGAACTCGGCTTCCTGAAGGTAGGCATGGTTGCGGAACATCACCTCGGCGCGGTTTATGCCTATCGCCTTAACCGCGATCTGCACTTCGTCGGCCGCGGGCGCGGGGACTGCCACATCTTCAATCCTGAGGACGCTGGAGTCGCCATATTCGTGGATACGGACAGTGCGGCTCATGGGAGACTCCTTGATTATTGAATGATCGTTCTGTAAGGGAGCGGACCACCAGTTTCAAGATATTATTTATCGATCGTTCCATATCGTGCACCAGAGATGACAGAGACGAAAGCCCGTCGCCGCGCAGGTCGACCTCGTGTGTTCGACACTGACGCTGCGCTCGACAAGGCGGTGCGGCTGTTCTGGCAGCGCGGCTACGAAGCGACATCGATGGCAGATCTGGTGGCGGAGACTGGCGTCGCCGCCGCCAGTCTCTATGCAGCGTTTGACAACAAGGCGGGGCTGTTTGCGGCGGTGATCGAGCGCTACGCCGCGACGTTCAGCGTCCACCTCTATGCACCCATCAACGATCCGGCGTTGTCCACCTACGAGGCCGTCAAAGGCCTGCTGGAACGAGCGGCGTCATCATTCTCGGAACCTGGAACGCCAGCCGGCTGCTTCATGTATTCGGCAGCGGCAGCCGTTTCGCCGGCGTCCGCCGCCATCGAATGCCTGCTGCGCGACAAGCGTATCGCGGCGGAGGCCCTCCTGATCGAGCGTCTGCGACGCGGCGCCGCACAGGGCGAGCTTGCGGCCAACACCGATCCGGCCGTGCTAGGCAAATTCATCAATACGGTCATGGAAGGCATGTCCGTTCAGGCGCGCGACGGCGCTACGATCGACGAACTGCTCTCCATCGCCAAAATGGCACTCGATCGATGGCCGGCCGCGATATGATCGTTACTTGGTGGTCATCTGCAAATCCGCCTCCCGCGGGCCGAACCGCCGAACTCATCTCATAGGACGAAAGCACATGAAACACGTGACATTGCCCGGCGGGGAAGTGGTTCCTTCACTGGGTCAAGGCACCTGGAAGATGGGCGAACGTGCCGAGCGGCGATCCGATGAGATCGCCGCGCTGCGCGCGGGTGTCGAGCTGGGCATGACGCTCGTCGATACAGCCGAAATGTACGGCGATGGTGCGGCCGAAACGCTGATATCCGAGGCGCTGGGCAGCGTTCGCGACCAGTTATTCCTCGTCAGCAAGGCATATCCGCAGAACGCATCGCGCTCCCGCCTTGCCGGTGCGTGCGAGGCGAGTCTGAAGCGGCTCGGCACCGACCGGCTGGACCTCTACCTGCTCCATTGGCGGGGATCGGTACCGCTCGCTGAGACAGTGGAGGCATTGGAGGCGCTCAAATCGGCAGGAAAAATCCGACACTGGGGTGTCAGCAATCTCGATATCTCCGATATGGAAGAGCTTGTCGCTGCGGGCGGGAATGGCTGCGTGACCGACCAGATCCTCTACAATCTGGTCCGGCGAGGCCCCGAATTGGACCTGCTGCCGTGGCTCGCCGAGCATAACATACCGGTTATGGCGTATAGTCCAGTCGAGCAGGGACGGCTTTCTACCCACCCCGCTCTCGAGAAAATTGCAGCCGAGGTTGGCGCAACCCCTGTGCAGGTCGCACTTTCGTGGACGTTGCGGCAAGATGGTCTCATCACCATCCCGAAAGCGAGTTCAGTCGCCCATGTGCGGGAGAACCGCGCCGCCGCCGATATCGTTCTTTCCGACGCTCAGCTTGCGACACTGGACGCGGCATTTCCCAGGCCACGCGACCGCCGTCCACTCGAGATGCTTTAGCGTCAGATGACGATATTATCGCTCGAAGGAACAGAACCCAAACCGGATCGGCGGTGGAAGCCGAATTTAAACTCGTTGAGCCTGCCACTGGCGCGTGAAGTATCCTTCGCAAGCCTTCGCGCAGCAAGGTGAACCACTAGGAGTCTTTTTATGGATCGGATGCCCGCACTCTTTATCGGCCACGGAAGCCCGATGAACACGCTCGAGAGCAATGGCTACACCTCGGCCTGGCGGGCATTGGGGCCTGAGTTGCCCCGCCCCAAGGCGATCCTCGTGGTTTCTGCACATTGGTATTTCGGTGCCACGGCGGTGACGGCCATGGCACGCCCTCGCACAATCCACGATTTCTACGGTTTCCCACAGGAGCTGTTCGACTTTGAATATCCGGCCAAGGGCGATCCGGACCTCGCGAAAGAGATCGTTGAGCTGGTGAAGCCCGAGTGGGTGGGTCTCGACCAGGATCAGTGGGGTCTCGATCACGGAACGTGGTCGGTGCTCGCCCACCTCTACCCTGAGGCCGACATCCCGGTGGTGCAGCTCTCGATCAACGCGCTCAAGCCGCTGAGCTATCATCTTGACCTTGGCGCAAGACTGGCAGCCTTGCAGGACCGCGGCGTCCTGGTGGTCGCTAGCGGAAATGTCGTTCACAACCTCCGAGCCGTGCGCTGGAACCAGCCCGATTTTGCGTTCGACTGGGCAGAGCGTTTCGACGAAGCAGCGGTTAACCAACTGGCAAAAAACCCGGGCGATCTGCTGCGCCTCGTGGAGCATCCCGATTATGCCGCGGCGGTTCCCACTCCCGACCATTTCGTTCCGATGCTTTATCTTGCCGGAATGGCGGTTGCCCGCAACGAAACCCTTGATCCGCTGGTGCGCGGCTATTCGATGGGTTCAGTGTCCATGACCTGTTACGGTCTTGGCACTGAAGGTTTGGCATGCTCCGAAAAAACGGGCGCGGCCAACTTGCCGAGTGATGTGCCGGCCGACCAGACGAATACATGATCCCTCGGCACACGGGGGACAGGCATGATGAAGTCAGGACGGAAGATACGAAACGTCGGAGTTCGTCTTGATCCTCGAAGACGGGAACATGTCGGAATCCTGGCTCTGCCCTCTCGGCTCGCGAAGTCGCGCCTAATGATTTTGCCTTCCTAAAGGGCGTGTTCAACCGAACTGACGAGGATCATGCCGCGGGTTTTCTCGATCATCAGCTGTGGGCGCTGCGCACAAGCCTCGACCAAGACGCAATAATCGTCCCCCTCTTTGTCGATGACGGTACGATAGACAGTTACACCCTGTAGCGACATGAGGTCGAGCACACGCAAAGGCATGTCGAGCGAGCCGACCCCGCGAATAAGAAATCGGTCCACGGTCACGCAGCGACAGCGAGTTCGTCAGGCGCGTCCAGCGAGGCTTTGGCGATCCGCTGCCGAGCCAATTGATCTGCAGCGGTTTGTGGCGCGACTCCGTGCGTTTTTCCGTGGGTGAACACGTCTGCCAGACGATCTGCGGTCGCTTCCACCCGTGCGTTCGAATCTGCTTGGGGCCAGCCCAGATATTTCGCGGCGACGTTGATGATTCCTCCTGCGTTCACGACGTAGTCAGGCGCGTAAAGAATATCGCGCTCGGCAAGACGGTCGCCGTCCTCCGTAGTGGCCAGCTGATTGTTGGCAGCCCCGCGGACCACCTTCGCCCGCAATTTGCCCGCCGCCACTTCGTCGATCACGCCGCCCAGCGCACAGGGAGCGAATATGTCCGCCTTGGCCGAGAGAATGTCGGCGGCACCAACGACGGTGCCGCCGGTTGCGATGGCAAAGCGCGCTGCCGCGGCGGCGTTGACATCGGACACCAGCAATTGCGCCACTGCCTGATGCAGCATCTGCGCGAGTGCGGCGCCAAGGTGACCGACGCCTCGAATGGGGATCGGGCAGTCGGACAGTGGCCGATGCAGCCTTCTGTGGGCGGCAAGCTACATCGAAGGAAAGACCCCCCGTGCGGTCCATGGCGATGGATCGCCGCCGACGCTATCAGCTTCCAGCGGTAACCCGGCGACATGGGCCGTATGTGTTCGCACCAGCGCCATGTCTTGGGGGGTCGTACCGACATCCTCTGCCGTGACGTACTGCCCATTCGCCGCCGCTGCCTGTTACCCTTTTCATCCTTTTACGATGCCGAAGGACCAAAGGACGCTAAAGGCCGTATCTGGTTCGACCACCCCGATGGCGACAAGCCCCTATGCACCGGTATCTAGCGCGACAGCGACGAATAGGGCGTAGCTATTCGATGACCATCACCGACGCTTCGAAAGAGGCCTTGCGCTTCTACAACCAGAAGCCGGTCATCCTCATACCCGCCGATCGCTGGCTCGATCACAACCGCACCGACGCCGCGGCGGCCCGCCGACCTTATTGAGACGAACTCACGATCGATCAGACGTCCGATCCTTGGCGCGAGGGTTAGCTCATTCAGTTTCAGATAACCGGTACCTGAATCATAGCTCCTCCGGTTTCATCACGCATTTGATGCAGCCATCGTGCTTGTCGCGGAAGGTCTTGTAGAAATCCGGGCCGTCCTTGAGGTCGCCGCGATGGGTGATGATTTCCGACAGGTCGATCTCACCGGCTTCCACCCGCTTAAGCAGCGGCGCGAGATAGCGTTGCATGTGTGTCTGTCCCGATTTCATGGTGAGCCCCTTGTTCATGAAAGGCCCGATCGGGAACGTCACCTTATCGGCATAGACGCCGGGGACGGACAGCGTCCCGCCCTTGCGCACCGACATGACCATTTCCTGCAGCGCAAACGGCTGGTCGGACATGCCGGTGGTGTGCAGCTCGACCTTGTCCTTGATATCGCCCAGCACGCCGTGCCCGTGGGCCTCAGCGCCGACCGCGTCGATGCCTGCATCCGGTCCCCGGCCACCCGTCATCTCGTCTAGCGCCTCCTTGACGTCGGTCTGGCTGTAATCGATGGTTTCGGCTTTGCCGTAGCTCGCGGCGAGTGCCAGCCTTTCAGGCACCCGGTCGATCACGATGACACGTTCCGCTCCCATCATCCACGCGCTGCGCACTGCGAACTGGCCGACCGGTCCTGCTCCCCACACCGCAACGGTTTTGCCCTTTTCATCGCCGATGGCGTTTTCCGCCGCCATCCAGCCAGTCGGAAAGATGTCGGACAGGAACAGCACCTTGTCGTCCGGCAGGTCGTTTTCCAACTTGATCGGACCGACGTCGGCGTGGGGCACCCTGACATATTCTGCCTGACCGCCGGAATAGCCACCGGTCAGATGGGAATAGCCGAAAAGTCCGGCAGGAGCGTGGCCCATGGCCGCGCGCGCGTTTTCCGCGGTGCGATTGGTCGTATCGCACAGAGAATACATTTCGCGCTGGCAGAACCAGCATTCGCCGCAGGATATGGTGAAGGGCACCACCACCCGGTCGCCGACCTTCAACCTTTTGACATCCGCACCGACCTCGACGACTTCGCCCATGAATTCGTGGCCCAGGATATCGCCCTGTTGCATCTTGGGAACGACACCATCCATCAGATGCAGGTCGGAGCCGCAGATCGCGGTCGAACTGACCTTGAGAATGCAGTCCCGGGGATCCTCGATGCGAGGATCGTCGACCGTTTCGCAGCGGATGTCGTTCGTTCCGTTCCAGACTAATGCGCGCATATTGGGACCCTTTTCGATGAATTCGGTTATTCCTTCTACCCTTTCAAACCTCGGAAGTTCCTAGTCTGGCAGATGTTAGACGGCCATTGGGTTGGGATCGACCGAGGCGTTTTTTACGCTTTGCTTGATGCCATCGATCGAGTTGCCGAAATGGAACTGACAGCACCATCACAATTGACTGTCCTCTCAACCTGCAATGACACCAGTAGTTTGTCATCGCTTGCAAGTGCTTATGCCGGTGCCAGGCTTCTTCCATGGTAGCGTGCTTGACACACCTCGCGGCATCGGAAGCGATGACTGAAGGGCGGAAATCTAGATTATCCGGCGAATGTCTATGCTCTACGATACTGCTGCCAGGACCGAAGATCCTCTTCCGACCCAAAAAAGATGGCGTGAGCGCGGAGGCGAGCTCTGCTGTGCGCTTTTTCGAATACTAACCAGCTTACCGCAGCATCATCCAGAGTCCTAGCGATCCGTGGCATCGAGAATGACGCTGATCGCTTAATCTGGCCGATCCCACATAGGGAAGTGTCCGCTGCGCTCGAACCAGTGCATTGTCGCTTCCGGGTAGGCAGCCTTCGCGCGGCTGGCCTGCTGCGGCAGACACGGGCGATCCTTGTGACCCCGGCCGATGACCACCCGGGTCGACCGGGTCGCAGGGCCTTCCTGCATCGGGCCAGTGGCAAGGTCCTTCACCAACGAGTCGAACGTAGGCGTATCGGCAAACGACTGCAGTTCATTCAAGCCGAAACCGGGATCGGGCGCGCAGGGTCTTGCGGAAAGCTGCGGCATGAATCCAGTCCGGCCTGTGACATTTGGCGTGAGGGCGGGAAGCGCCGGTCGCAAAGCCCGTACCAGTGCAATCGATGCCGTTATGGTGGTCCGGAAGAACGTCCGCTCCCACCCTTGCCAGAAGCCGCCCGGGTCCAGGGCGACGACTGAGCCGGCGCGACCGCGCCGCGCCATCTCGAGCACAAGCCCGGCGCCCAAGGAGATGCCGACCATGTCGATCCCTGTAAAGTTCTCTTTGATGAGCCAATCGTCCAGGCTCCGCGCCAGCCCTTCGAACCTACCGCTGTCGGCCTGTGCGGGGGCTTGCCCATGGCCAGGCAGTTCCAGGATAATCACCTCCCTCGCCTGGGCGAGGGCAGGCGAGATCGTATCCCAAGACCGACGGCTCCCCCCAAGCCGTGGACGAGCAGATGGGTTTTCCGCGGCCTAGTCGCGTGTGAAGTATGCTCATGCAAAGGTAACGCGTCGCAAGGACTTAGGTCCCCCCCGCCCCGAATGTCCACATAGTCAATAAAGTCGCTAAGAACGGACAGTCCGCTCTCGGGTCGGTAGCCGAACGGCTGCTTTTCCGAATTTCGACCCTATCAGCAGACAGTTTGGAATCGGCCCAACAGCTGCCTAAACAGGTTCTCCAGCACCCTTCCACTCGTGCATTGCGCGAATGAGCTCAGCGGTTGGATATTCTTGAATGTCCTCTTCGGAAGATCCTAGCGCCCACTCTCGTTCCCAATACCATTCTTGGAAAGCGATATATTTCCCTTGAATTTTTGCCGATCCTATCGCGGCAGCTCCAGCCTGAGCGATGAGCCAACTTCGCACATGCCGGACTGCTTTTTCATAATCACCGGCATGAGCCTGTATATCCCAGCCGGAAATATCCGAGAGCGCCCGTTGATAGTCGTACCGCGTATGTTCGAGAACGAGAATGCGCTTTTCCGTCAGAGGGAGTGGCCCAAATCGACGGCAAGCATGATCCAAACCAAGTTCAAACGGCATGTTCATGCGTGCGTATTCGTCGACCGTGCTCGCCTTGCAGCGGCTTAGATCATGGATGCCATATTTGGAGCCACGTATAAGATCAGCGATGCGGTCAAGCCGCGCCGCCGCGTTATCAGCGTTCTCCGGAGCCAGCCGAGGATGGAAGCCGAGATAGACGATGCAAAAAGCAAGCGCCTGCAGGATTGGCGCGTAATCGTCGTCAAACGGACAGTTGAGGAAAACCGACTTCTCGAAGGGTGGAGGCAAACTTAGCCCTTCGGCGGATGTGGATCGTTTCCGTAGGAATTACGTTCCCTGATCCGGCCATCACGGCCGTGTATATAGAGTTCAGTCTTTTGGTTCTGCGCGATTCTCGTTCCTGCTTTGATCGCATCTGCTTGCGTGTCGTGCACGCTACTGGCTCTGGACGAACCAGCTTTCTTCACTGCCCATCCACCAGATGAGCTGCGGACTACATGCTGACCCTTTTTCGCCATGGTTCTGACCTCCGAGATCAATATAGCATCATTTCCGGCCCATCGCTAGGTGCAGCACGCCGATGTAGTGACCACAATGTCCGATAAACCCGACCACAGATCCGAGAACTGACAGGTAGCTAACGGCCCCATTCTAGCCATTCAATGCAACTGAGCCAAAGCGGCAGCTTTTGGGCCGTGAGCTGACCGTCTGCTTCCAATTGGAAAACGGGTAAAACCGACCTTCGACTGCGAATTTAACAGGAGCATAGCGTAACGCTCTTAGAGGCAGCGAGGGTACGAAGCCGGTGAAATGCCGGCCTTTACCGCCAGCCCTGCGCGCGGGCAGCCTTTTCACCTTCCGCATCGAGAGCGGGGCCGGCTGCCATCTCCTGCGCCAGCGCCAGAATCTCCGAGTCGCCAGCCCCGGCCATGCGGTAGTCGGTCGATGCGCCTTCGCTGTCGTTGCCGACGGCCTCGAGCTTCCAGCCTTCGTCGTCGCGGCAGGCAATCCCGCCGCCCGCGCTGCCGCTGAAGGCGCGGCAATAGCGACCTTCCTCGCCGCGGAATGAGAGCAGCACGCGGGTCTCCACCGTCTGCGACTGGCTGGCCACGAGGCGTTCGTCGAGCACCGCTGCAAGCTGGGTATCGGCGTAGTGCGATGCCTCTCCACCCAGGCCCGGCAGGAATACGGCCAGCGCCAGTGACGCTGCGAGAGCAGGGCCAGCAAGAGCCAGCGGTCGCCTCAGACGCCGAGAATGCTCCCAACACCGATGTCACATTGCTCGCCGGGTCAGACTATGTCGCTGGGGAAGTTAATGGCCAAGATTATGAGACCGTGTCCATAAACGCGGGAATTTCTGCGCGGTCCGGCCGGTTTTTCTCACCGCTTCGGTCCCGTATGTCATTACCACGGCGCCAGAGGAGCTCATCGTCAGCAATGGCGGGGTGCTTGGCACGCCGCTTCTTTCCCAGCCATCGACGCAATCCCGTCAGTTTACTCGTGAAGGGATCGGTGATCTCGTTCTTCAGGGCGGATACCTTTTCCCACTTGGAAGCATGGACGCTTTCATCGCCGGCAACGTAAAGATCCCCACCGCATCTCGTGAAAAAGCCCTAGGAACAGGCGAGCTCGATTACGGAATAAGTGGTCAAGTTTCGCGGCCGCTTGGGCGAACGCTTCCCTTTGCTTCTGCTAGCTACACGGTCATCGGCGAGCCCGAGGGATTCGATGTTCGAAACACTCTAGCCGGAACCGTGGGCAGTCATTTCCTTCTGAGCGACGCGAGTTCGGTGACAGTTTCCTATAATTACGAGGAATCGGCCACCGCCAGCGTTGAAAACCATCAATCGGTTGGCCTGGGCCTGGAAACCGGCCTTCCCTCTCGCATTCGACTGGGTCTCGACGCACGCGCCGGATTATGCGGCGACGCTCCAGATGCTCGTGTCGGGTTAAGGGTCGGAATTGGTTTCTGACCGACCGCGTTCGAGATTTCCACGTCGGAAGATGCGGAAAAGGGCTCGATGACGTTTTTCCCGTACGGAGGCTCTCATGGGTGAAGCGGCCGATCAGGTGCCGGATCAGCCACGATGTGTAACGCGGCTAATCCGGCTGAGGGAAGTGCGGCATCGCGTGGGCTCGAATGATTGAACGATCCCGCTTGCAGACTGCCGACTTTGTAACGTAGCAAATGCAGAGCGGACTTCGGGCAGCCGGCAAGTGCCGATCGTCTGCCCGAGGTCTCGGCCTCTGTAATCCGCTATTCATTGGTGGCCCGCCATGAGCATCTTAGTGTCGATTTTCTTTCGAAGCTTAGCATTTTTCGGGCTCTTTACGCTCAGTATACCCGCTTATGCGACTGGCGGACTGTCATGCAAGACGGCGGATCAGCGTCCGATAGTGGTGTCACTTGGCTTCGGGCATGTGCCGAGCGCCGGACTGTTCCTGGCACGTCTCGTCGATGATAAACAAGAAATTGAGGTTACTGTATCCCAGTGGTGGATGCGCGGACCGGAATTGCGGCTCGCGCTGGTTTCCGCAGATGCGACCAGGAAAGAACTCATCCTGATCGCTCACTGGAACGATGCGGCGCATTCCTATGACGGGTCGGTGTGGCGATCGGGACGCAAGCGCTGGGTTCGCTGCCGCGAGGCTTGAAACACGGCGCGAAGCAGCGAACCGAGCGAAGGTCAACGAGCACCCGCAAGAGCTAGCTGCCGGAGGAGGCCATGGACCCAATCTCCTAGTAGAGTACGACGCGCCGGCATTCCCGAGCACGAACGAAGTCCAGACCTGATTTATCAATGGTTCAGAGTGGTTTGAATAGGTTCCACTGTAACATGAGGAGCCGCGTCATCCCCTGGCATTTTACAGCTGTTCTCATGATGCTTTCAGCCTGTTCGGATGGGGCTTCCGTTTCGCAGGCCGATCAAAGTCAAGCATACGCCACGATTCTCGAGGCGCTGCCCTATGCGCCGGTCACCCAGCTTGAGCCGGAGCCGTATTCCCCAACGCTGCAGGATCGCCGCTGGCGGTTTGCCGACAAGCTTGAGGAACAACATCTGCCCATGTTGCGCCGTCTCAAGCGTGGCGAGATCGGAAACTTCGGGGGAATCGAATGGCGATGGCGCGACGGGCCGGAGAATGACGGTCTGGGCACGATCACAGGCGTCGCCTATTTCCTAAACGAGCCTGCGGCGACCTTGCGGCGCTATACCGGCAATCCGCTGTTCCAGCCCGCCACTGCCGGCTTCGCTCGCACCGACCAAGACCGCATCGCTCGCGAATGGGCTGACCGTATCGGTGACGGGATCGCATCGCCCGGGTTCGGCAACATCGGTGTGCCGTGGATAAACATCGCGCTCCCCCGTGCCGAGTTCGAGGCGATGCGAACCGCAAAGCGATGGGCTATTCCTCCTAATCTTGCTCTGCGTTTCAGCGAATGGGCGGAGCCGGATCTCCCCGCTGTCCCCGATGGGCTGCGGCCTTTGATCCGCTACTTCCCGAACGAACAGTCGCTGGCCGGTCCCACGCCCGACCTGGCAACATACGATGCGATCGTGCTGCGCGACGGATGCTTTTTCATCGACGAAGAGGGCGCTGACGATCCTCTGGCCATGTTTCCCCTCGGCGTCGGCGTGCACCGTGATCGGGAAGGGCATCTGGCCTTCCGGTCTCGCCACTCCGCTAACGCGCGACAATTGGCCCGGGTCGGTACCCGCATGCAACTCGGCTACCGCGCAGAAGTGGCAGAGCCTCCGCCAGCGCTGATCGAAGCCTGCGGGCGCCACCGCGTGGTATCGGTGAAATCGCTCGATCAGGCGGCGGGTTATGGCGGGGTGTGGTTCGCGGTGCAGCAAAACGCCGCGCGCGAGGGGCTGAGCAAGGCGGAAGCGCTGCGCCAGGCCAATGATTGCCTGCTGGAGCAGGAGCGCGTCCTGGCGGACAAAAGGCTTCGCGGCGGGATGGACGAGCCGCAATGCTGCGAGATGACCATTCTTATCCCGCCCACTCCACCAGTGGAGCGGGGTGCAGGATGACGAGGGGCGAGCGGTTAGTGCTGGCATGGCCATGTGCTGTCGGTGTGTGCCGGAGATATGACGGGAGATGGACCGATCACCATCGCGCAGCCTGCTTTCGGTGGATAGGCCGGCGTTAATGGCTCCCTCGAGCTTCGACGCGATTACATCGACGCTGGTGCTGATACACCTCCCACAGCGTTGTTAATCCCGAGAATTGCGACAGATGAAGGGTCCTTGCACGTGATTTCGAAGCGATCGACGAACTCTCTCCCGCTTGCGCTGAGGCGTCTGGCGTTGCCGTTCCTGGCGGTCATGGTGAGTGGCGGTTGCACTGCAACGGCCGATAAGGTGCCGCCGGAAACATCCAAACAGCCGTTCAGGGCGGAATTTGGCGAGCGGGGTTTCGCTACGATCCTCAATGCGCCTCCGGCTGAATTCACGGCAGTTCTACCAAGCGACCCGCCGTCGCGCACGGCCGAGCAGATTGCAGCGGACGAGCAGTTCCAGCGTGTCGCGGATTTTCAAGGTCGAGTGAGTGACGAAGTGGCGGAGCTCTCTCGCCGACTCGAGCGCGAGGAGCGCGGTAATTACGTCTCTGTCTACTACGATAACGAAGGTGATCCCTCGGTTGTCTTCCAGTTCCTGCGCGATGGCCCGGGAACCTTGCGCAAGTACACGCGCCATCCGCGCTTCTTCGGCAAGACGGTGCGCTGGTCAATGGAGCAGATGCAGACTGACGCGCAGTGGATGTGGGAGACTTTCCGGGAGGACCGGGTGCTGCAGTCGACCGGGATCGCCGCCAACCATGTCACCGCCGAGGTGGTGGTGTCGGAGGAAGAGTTCCGCGCGCTGGTCGCTCGCAAGGGCGTGACGATACCGGAACCGGTGAACCTGAAGTTCCGCGCTGCGCCCATTGTTCCGCTGATCAATCCGCCGCGTCCTGCTGCGCGCGACGAAGCCGTGCCCGCAGCGGTCGCACCGCACATCCGCATCTTTCCCCGTCACGACCGGCCCGCCGGTTCCGTAAATGCCATCGGCAGCCGCGCAAAGATCGTCCTCGAGGACGGCTGTTTCAGGGCAGCGAACCATGACGATGCTTTGGTGCTGTTTCCCTTCGGAGCACGCCTCTTCGTCGACGCGCAGAACTACCTCGCCTTCGGCCGCGAAGAGACTCCCGGTTATGCTCGCGTGGGCGAGACAGTCGTGTTCATGGGGTCAATTTATGAAGTGACCGAGCCGGTGCTGGTCGGCCCAATCCACGCGGCCTGCGGGCCGGGTAAGGTCATCAAGGTGGAAGGGCTGGAAAGCGCCGACGCGCGAGACCGGCAGCAGGCGAGCGATAACGAGGTCAACGCGCTGCGCCGGTTGCGGGAGAGTTACGGCCTAGATGAAGCGTAAGCGCGGCGCGCTTACACCTGGCTCGAGCAGCGGCAGGCGGGCCGCGGGCAAATTGGGCTGGACGGCGTGCGAATGCCGCCGATCGATGCTTTGATGGTCATCATGAGTCCGCCGCCCCCGGTAGTGGACCCCGCGAACTGTCCGCCGGGCAGCAGCCTTAGTATAGGCCTGTGCCGGACGCCCGAAGGCTATCTGCGGCCGCTTCCCGAGTGGCTGTCGGAGTTTCTGGAGCAGGATCGATGAGAGCCGCAATACTCACCGCAGCCTTCGCAGCCACTCTCGCGGCTTGCACGACCACTCCGCAGCAAAGCCCGGGCGATGCGGCAAAGGACGCCATCTCGTATGATCTGACTTCGGGACAGGCACGGCTCGCCGCCCGGCTTTATCCTGAGCTGGCCGAGGCGGCCGGACCCAACGACAATCTGTTCGTCTCGCCCTTATCTCTGAGCGAAGGATTGGGTCTTGCGCTGTTGGGGGCGCGAGGGCAGACCGAAGCAGAAATGCGGGATCTGCTTGGCTGGGAAGCGGCCACTCGGCCGGAGTTGCTGGTCAAAGCCTACGACGATTTCCTGACCGAAACGCGAGACGACAAAGTAGCGCTTTCGGTCGCCAACGCGCTCTGGCTTTCCGACGAGCTGACCTTCGAGGCGGACTATTTGCGGACTACCCGCGCGGCGTTCGGCGCGACCGCGGACACTGTCGATTTCGGGGGCGATCCGCAGAGCGCGGCGAACCGGATCAACGGTTGGGTCTCCGAGGAAACGCGCGAGCGGATCAACAAGATCGTCGATGCGAGCGGCTTCAACGATAGCACTGCCGCGGTGTTGACTAACGCGGTCTGGTTCAGGGCCGACTGGACCGTGCCGTTCGAGGACGGCTCCACAGGCGAATTCACCCGCGGGGACGGCTCGAAGGTTGCGGCCCACATGATGGAGCGGCTCGCGCCGCTGCAATATCGCGAGACCCGCGACGGGCAAGCGGTGGCATTGCCCTATGGCAAGAGCCAGCGCTTCGTGATGGAAGTGTTTCTGCCGAACGATGCCCAGACCCTGAGAAGGTGGGAGCAGAACCTTCACGCACTTTCGTTTATGCTTGCCGATCAGGGCAGCGATGCGAAGTTCGATTTGGGCGCTTCAACAGAGCAGACCATTCTGCTTCGTCTGCCCCGCTTCGAAGCGCGCTTCGACCAGAGCGTGAAAGAAGCGCTGATTGCTGCTGGCATGCCCTGCGCCTTCGCAGAAGCATGCGCGAACTTTTCCGGCATGGCCAACGCGCCGCTCAGGATCGACGATGTCGCCCACGCAACCTTTTTGCGGGTCGATAAAGAAGGCACTGAGGCGGCAGCGGCAACGGCTGTGAAGATCGTAGTGGTTGGCGCGCGGTTGGTGCCGGACGTGCCCCGTATGATCGTCGATCGGCCGTTCCTCGTCACCATCCGCGACCGGGCGAGCGGCGCGCTAATCTTTATCGGTCGCATCGCTGACCCGACCCCGGTGGAGAAGGCGTCATGATGCGATTTATGCTTTCCGCGGGCGCGGTCGTTTTCGCACTGGCGCCGCCCGCCCATGCGCAGGAGGAAAAGCCTCTTTCAGAAACCTGTCCAAATCTTACCGCCGAAGAGATTGACGGCATTGAGAATTTCAAGGGCGAGTTCGCCGAAACCGCCTGGTATGCCCGCGCCTACTGCGTGAGCGTGGAGGAGGCGCACCGTCGCATCGAAATCCAGTTGCGCGGCTCGATTGGCCCGCGCACCGAACCGGGGCCACCACCACTACCCGCGGCGCCCGACGATTCCATCGGTAATCTGCAAGGCGTTCTTCGCGAGAAGGAACCGGACACATTTGCCGGACTGTGGATCCAGCACGAGCCGACTTACGGTGTGGCCGTCGCCTTTACCCGCGACGCGGCGGCAACGCTTGCAAAGTATACCAACGACCCGCTGTTCTTCCCCGTCGAACGGCCCGGACCATCATTGATCGAGCTGCGGGCGACGCAGGATCGTCTGGTCGAGGACCTGTCCCGTCTCGGCATTAACTGGTTTGGTGCAGGCAGCAATGTCACGACCGGCAAGGTCGAAATCCAGCTCGGCCAGAGCGCCGATCCGATCCGCGAGGCCGCTGCGCGCGGAGAGATCGATCTGCCGGATTACGTGGTGTTCGAGGAACCAGACCCGTTCCCGGTTCCCGCGCCGCCGATCCCGCCGGGCGACTTTCGCGTCAAAAGCTTTCCCCAATTCGCGTTCCGAACCGATGGTATGCCGCGCACGCTCGTCGGCGTGCCGGATGTCCCCGCGAGGCTCGAGCTGCGCGATGGATGCCTGTGGCTTCATCCCGAAGGTGAAGATCCCAGAATCGCGATATGGGAACAAAGCGAGGCGCTCGACCTGACCGATCCGGCGCGCGTCGCGGTGATGAACAGGTTCTCCGGCGGCAAGGTCTTTGCGAACAGCGATGTCGTGCTGATGGGCCTGCAGCCGGGCGAAGTGACACCGCCGATCGACACTGTCGGTACCGACGGATGCCCCGGCCCCTATCGCGTTGTGCGCGGGATTATGCCGCGCGACGTCTGGGACAGGCAGCGCGAACAGGCGGCGCTGGCCGATCGGACGCGCGAACTGGGCAGCCGGGCGGCGGCCGAAGCCGACTACGCTGCAGACATGGCGCGTTTTGCCGACTTGCGCAGTTGGCGAGATCGCGTGATGGCGGAACGCGGCGACATAATCGCGCAGATCTACGTCGACGAGGGGCAGGCCACGGCCCATGTCTTTCACACCGATGCGGTCTCGCTCGATGCCCTCGCTCCCACCGCGCTCCGGCCCTTCGTGACTGGGCAGGTAGTGCCGCATGGTGCGAATGCACTGAGTGCCGCACGCGACGACATCGCCAATCAGCTGGCCGCAATTGGTCTCGAGGCGCAGATCACCATTAACGAGATCGAAGGCTATGTCGGAGTGCGTCCCGAGAATGTGCGCGCACTCTCCGAGGCGGCAGTAGCGGGCAGGATCGAATTCCCGGCGCTGGTCCGGCTGACGATGGAAAACCAGTCCGCCGTCTACCGACAGGACATCGCGATCCGCAGCGATCCCGAGGCCATCTGGTATCCGCTGGAGGCGCATCCGGACTTTTCCGCCATCCGTGCGCTGGTCGAGCAGACGCCGATCATGCGGCTCGAACCGCCACGCCCCGGCGAGACCGACAGCCGCTGGATCGCCAGCAAACCCTCCGGAGCCGGATCGCTGCAACAGACGCATTTTCTCGTCGCCTACGGCCAGACGCTGGACCGGATCGAAGATCTTCGGCGGGCAGGGTTTGACCCGATCGAGGCGCTGGAGGACATGAACGGGCGGGCAACGGTCGAAAAACGCGCAGTGCTCGCCACCGATATCGTGATCGCCGAGCCGGTGGGGATCGATACATTCGATAATGGGCCCGACGGATTTGCGTCCACGGTCCGCTGGCGAATAGTCGAGACCTTATCTGGCGATGTCGCTCCAGGAAGCGAGCTGCGCCAGCGGCTTGCCTCGGGCGAGCGCCTGAACGAAACGGGGGACCGCGTTTACGGGCAAGGGATGGACGAGCCGGTGTTGCTGGCCGGACTGCCAAACTCGCTCGAACCCGGATCGCGGTGGGTGCTGCATCTAAACGACGCGCTCTACCGGCACTCGGCCTATGTCCAGGGTGGAGAGGGCGCAGCGCGCACGGAAGGTCGCTGGTTCATCTCGATCCCTTGGGTGCCGCCCTCGCGCATCGACGAGGAGGGCATGGTGCGTCCGGTCTCACTCCATCCGGAACCAATCGCACTCGATGAATTGCGCGAACGATTGGCGCCCATCGCAGGTGCGTTGCGGACCGAGGAGAGTGAACGAAATGAATAGATCTGTCCTGATCGCGTTCCTTATCGCCGTCTGCGCGGTGCCCGAAACCGCAAACGCCTGTACGTACAGCCAGCGCCCCGAACCCGTCGGTCATGCCAGCGGCCAATATTTCGCGAATGAAATGCTGGATGCGGCGACATACGCCGATCTGGTGCTCGTGGAGGATGACGGCACCAGGGGCGGTGACGCGCGTCCGACCGGCATCATCACCGTACGCACCATCGCGCGATTCAAGGGCAAGAGCGCCGACCGGTTCACCCTGTTCGGTGCGCCGCTGACGTTCTCGCCCGACAAGGAACGCATCTTCTCCGAGCCCTGCAACACTTTACCAGCGAGACGGGCCAAGTGACGCCGTTCGCCTTCATCGAAGAACGTCCCTCGCAGTTGTTCCGAGAACCGGTTGCCGAAGGCGCCCCACCGCCACCGCCGCCCACCACGAGTTGCAGCCCGCCCGGTCTCACCGCCGAGACCGGGCGATTCTACGTCGTCCTCCGCGATGTGGAGGGCAGGGTTCTCAACCGATTGGCCATGAGCGACGGAAGGGCTACCGCGCCTAATCATCCCGCGTTCGGCGTTGTGCCTGTCGCGCTTTCAGACGAGGATTTCTGGCTCTATTCGATTCGACTTGCAGCGTATCGCGATCCGACTGACACTACGATCCAGCTCCTTCACTTGCGGCCCGGCAGTTCCGCCGCCACCGTCGAGAAGAGTTTACGCGCTGCCGGGGCAACGATCCGTTCGGCTTACTATTCGCGCGGCGATTTCATCGAGGAAGTGCGACCGGCGCCTCACGAACAGGAGCGCGCCTGGCTGGAAAGAGCGGGTACTTATCTGGAAACCAGCCAAGGCGGACGCATTGGCGAACCCCATCATAGCGCGGCTGAATTCCTTCGCGGAAAGCTCGGTCCGGACAGTGTCTATGGCACGGGCCTTGGCTACCAAATTGCCCAAGCCTTCACTCAGTCGGTTCGCGAGGTGCAGCAGGCGACAACGGCGCCCCGCCTAGTCGCAATCGAGGTTGCGGAGGAGCCCACCGCATTCGCAAGCTTACCGTTCGTCAATAGGATCGGGCCGCTGGATCGCGAAGTGGATCGCCTGCCGCAAGTCAGCGGCGCGGATGAGGCCGCCACCTTTGCAACCATGCAGCGCATTGAGCGCGATATCTGGCTGCTCAATGGCGGGAACGGCAACCGTCAGGGGACGCTGCCATGAAGCTCGCATGCCTGCCAATCTGCCTTCTGGTCGGTGCTCTTGCTGGGTGCGGCGAGCCAACCGACATCGTGGTGCCCGAGCGTGAAATTCGTGATTTCGGTGGCATTGAGCTGGACCGGCTCAGTTTTTCCTTTCCGTTCGGTTTCAAGTTCGCAGGTGCTGTCGAAACCTGCCCCAACCAAGCCAGCGACTGTCCGCTGGCGGATGACAGCACGCATCTGGTCTGGCGCTCAGGCGACCTGCGGTTCGATTATATGCTCGATCTATATGGCGGTGTGCCGATGGGCCCCGACTGGGGCGACCCGATCACGATCAACGGCAAGCCTGCTTTCCGCAAGTATCTCGACAATGGCGCCACACGCTATCTGATCACGAACCATTATGGCGGAGCGGGCAGCGCCGCCGTGGCAATCTGGCATGAAGAAGAGGAGCCCGTCTTTTGGGGTACCTGCGACAGCGAGAAAAACTGCGACACGGTCCTGCAAACGCTCGCCAGCGTATCGATGCGGAGCGCC
>NZ_LWFF01000102.1 GCF_001635685.1 Erythrobacter sp. HI0063 | reverse complement strand
GAACGCGTCACCTTCCGGGCATACGGTTGGGCGCCCGCACATCGGAAAGCGTTTCAGCTTCTTCCCACTTTATCTCCTGCCGCGGCACCACCGAGAGGTTGCCATTGGTTTCCAAGACGACCCAGTTCGCTCCGTCGTTCTTGGTGATGCCATGCTCACGTAATGCGCTCTTGATTTCCTCTTCCGTAATCCGTGTTCGCTTCATTGCATCGCGGAGAAACTTCCCTTTGTGCGTTAGCAATGTTGGCTCTGCCTTGACGACATGGGCAAGCCGTCGACTGTGCCAAACCAAC
>NZ_LWFF01000101.1 GCF_001635685.1 Erythrobacter sp. HI0063 | reverse complement strand
TTCAAAAGCTTTGCTGTGCGGCGGCGCATCCATTCTGATTGGCGCACACGGCCCGCCACGCGCATCTTTCCCGCATGGTAGAAACCGGAACAATCCATCTCGTGGGCGCAGGCCCCGGCGATGCCGACCTGCTGACGCTGCGCGCCGCGCGCCTGATCGAAAGCGCCGACCTGATCGTGCATGACGGTCTGGTGGACGCATCGATCCTGGCGCTCGCGCGGTCC
>NZ_LWFF01000100.1 GCF_001635685.1 Erythrobacter sp. HI0063 | reverse complement strand
GCGTGCTGACGCTGAGAGGGGCGCGTAGCACCGCCCGACCCGTCGAACCTGAACCGATTAAGATCGGCGGAGGGAGTGGGCGGGCCTCGATCCGGACATCCGCTCTCTCTCCGTCGCGATGGAGAGAGACGCATGGCAGACATCAATTCCAAATTCGAGATCGGTGTCACCACCGGCCCGATCCGCGGCAGCCGCAAAGTGCATGTCGGCGCGAAAAGCGGCAGCGGCGTGCGTGTCGCCATGCGAGAAATCCAGCTGGAAGGCGACGAGG
>NZ_LWFF01000099.1 GCF_001635685.1 Erythrobacter sp. HI0063 | reverse complement strand
AGGCCAAAATGTTTCAACCCGATTTCCTCAAAGGCAAGCGCGCGCTTGTAACGGGGTCGACCAGCGGTATCGGCCTCGCCATTGCACGGGCTTTGCAGGAGCAGGGGGCCGATATCGTCCTGAACGGCTTCGGCGATGCGGACGAGATCGCGAGCTTGTGTGAGGAACTGGGCGCAACCCATTCGGGCGCGGACCTCACCGATGTGTCGCAGATCGAAA